>JANOXS010000018.1:0-48259 GCA_031418535.1 Hyphomicrobiales bacterium
CTGATATTTTGCGCCTGTGGGTGGCAACTTGTGATTATGCCGATGACATGCGCATTGGGCCGGAGATTCTTAAATCCGCCGTCGAGAATTATCGCAAACTGCGCAACACCTTCCGTTACATGCTGGGCGCACTCGAGGGCCTGAAAGATTGGGAAACCACGCACTACAAAGACATGCCAGAGCTTGAACGTTATGTTCTGCACAGCTTGCATGAACTGGGCGAAACCGTGCAAGCAGCTTATGATGTTTATGACTATAAGAAAGCCGCTGCCGCTCTCACCAACTTTATGAATGTGGAGCTTTCCGCATTCTATTTCGATATCCGCAAAGATGTTTTATATTGCGATCCATGGTCGAGCACTAAGCGCAAATCTTGTCGCTCGGTGATTGATCAACTCTTCCATTGCCTCGTCACTTGGTGGGCACCCATCATGGTTTTCACCGCCGAAGAAGTGTGGATCAGCCGCTTTGATCACCCAGAATCCTCGGTCCACGTCATGCCCTTCGCCAAACCTTTGGCGGAGTGGAAAAATGATGAGCTGGCCAAAAAATGGGATGTAATCCGCAATGTGCGTCGCGCTGTAACGGGTGCGCTTGAAATCGAACGCGCCAACAAGCGCATTGGTTCATCGCTGGAAGCGGCACCTACCATCTACGTGCAAATGGATGACGCTGGTGTTGCGATTTTGAAATCACAAGACCTCGCTGAAATCTGCATCACATCAGATGCTAAACTCGAAGTGGGGGCAGGCCCCGCTGATGCCTTCCGCCTTGACGATTTGAAGAATGTTGCCGTGGTGCCGCACAAAGCCGAAGGCCTGAAATGCGCACGCTCATGGAAAATCTCGAAGGACATTGGTTCCGACAAAGACTTCCCCGACATCACCCCGCGCGATGCTGAAGCTGTTCGCGAGTGGATGCACCGCTTTGGAAAAACCGTATGAAAAATCTAAACCTCTGGGGCAGGCTCTCACCACTTTGCCTATCAATTGCAGCCTTAGCCTTTGGCATGGACCAGTCCATCAAATGGTATTTGTTGAACGTTGTGGACATGGAACAGCGCCAGCAGATTACCCTCACACCATTCCTCGATTTAGTTATGGCGTGGAACCACGGCGTATCCTACGGCCTGTTTAACACCCACACCCAGTGGTCCTTAGTTTTGGGTAGTGTGCTGATTTCTGCAATCTTATGGTCTTGGGCCGCCCGCAATCCGCGCCCGCTCACAGCCGCTGCACTGGGGTTGATGATTGGCGGTGCCTTGGGCAATGCGCTGGATCGTTTGGTCCACGGTGCCGTCGCCGATTTCTTTTCGCTGCATTGGCATGATTGGAACTGGTACGTCTTTAACCCTGCCGATATGGCCATCGTTGCAGGTGTGGCGCTTCTGTTCTATGAAGCATTCCTGCAGCGGGGAAAAACCTGAGCCTTGGAAATGCCGGATTCCGGCTGGATAGAAGGTTTGGAAATGAGAAGTGCCATGAAACCGAATCTAAGATTTGCAATTCTGATGAGCGCCGCCTTGGTTTTGGGTGGGTGCACTGCTGCGTCCTCTATGTTGGATAGCAAATCGCGCGTGCCCCAAGCCAGTCAGGTCAATGTGGGCAATCCTTTGGCCATGCCACCCGATTTATCGCTGGCAGCCCCCGGGCAGACTTCTGATGCCTATCAAGCAAATCCGGGTTCAGGCGAAACAGCCCAGGAAGCAGGGCTTTCTTCGCCTCCTGCGGCCCAAAAAGCTTCGACTGCTCCGGTCACACCTCTTGCCCCGAGAAAAGATATTTTTGACCAATATGGCATTTCAAAAATAAAAGATGATGGCTCGGCCAAAACACCCGATGAATTAAAATTAGAACTCAAAGCCGCCATTTTAGCGAAGAAGCGTCTGACCAATCCGAATTATGGCACCATCAGAAACATTGGCGCGATTTTTAGCGACCAATAAGCTATTCTCCCTTTATGAGAATCCGTAAACTTTCCGAAGGCACCATCAACCGCATTGCAGCGGGCGAAGTTATTGAACGGCCCGCCAGCGTCGTCAAAGAGCTTGTCGAAAACGCCATTGACGCTGGTGCCACTCAGATTGATGTTGTGTTTCGCGGTGGCGGCAAGGCCTTAATTCGCGTCACCGACAATGGCAGCGGCATGTCGCCAGAAGAACTGGAACTCGCCATTCAACGCCACGCCACTTCAAAGTTGGCCGACGATGAATTAATCCGCATTCACACTTTGGGCTTCCGCGGCGAAGCACTGCCTTCCATCGCCAGCGTGTCGCGCATGACCATCACGTCGCGGGCCGTGGGTGAAAATGACGCTTTTGCTTTGAGCATCGAAGGCGGCCGCAAAGGCGACGTGATGCCAGCGCGCTCGCCAGAGGGCACCGAGATCGAAATCAGAGATTTATTTTATGCAACCCCGGCACGGTTAAAGTTTTTAAAAACCGATCGCAGCGAAACCACCGAAGCCTTGGAGGTTTTACGGCGGCTGGCCATGGCGCATCATGCCGTTGGCTTTTCATTTGCGACCGAAGAAAAGCGGATGTTAGATGCACCCCGTAGCGAAGATGCAAGGGCGCGGGTGGCGCGCGTCATGGGCCGCGAATTTATGGAAAATTCGGTGCTCGTCAATCACGGCGGCGAAGATATTCGCATCGATGGTTTTGCAGGCCTTCCCACTTATGCGCGCGGTCAAGGCACACTTCAATTTGCTTTCGTAAATGGCAGGCCCGTGCGCGATAAATTGATTTCAGGGGCCATTCGCGGTGCTTATGCCGATGTGTTGCCGCCCGGCCGTTTCCCTGCTGTGGCATTGTTTATTGCCTGCGCGCCAGATCGTGTTGATGTCAATGTGCACCCTGCCAAAACTGAATTGCGCTTTAGGGATTCAGGCTTTGTGCGCAGCATCATTGTGTCAGCCATCCGCCGCGCCATTGCCAGCTCAATTGCAAAGCCAGATACCTCTGCCTCGTTTGCTACAAGCCAAGCCTTCCGCCCCAGCGCTTATACTCCGTCCACGGATCATTTTTCTGAAACTGTGCAATCAGCGTTTGAAATACAAATGCCCTTGCAGGCCGCACATGTGATCGACCAAGCAACGGCAGACTTTCCACTCGGCGTAGCCCGTGCGCAAATTCATGGCACTTATATTGTATCGCAAACCAGCGATGGATTTTTGCTGGTCGATCAACATGCTGCCCATGAGCGTCTTGTCTATGAGCGCCTGAAACGCGAACGGGCCGGGCAGGGCGTAATAACGCAGGTGCTGCTCGTACCTCAAGTGATCGACTTGGATCCCGGTGCAGTCGCGGCGATATCTGCTGTGGAAGATATCTTGAACACCGCTGGCTTGAAAGTTGAAACGTTTGGCGAAGGGGCCGTGTTGGTGCGCGAAGTGCCAGCCGCTTTAAGCTCCGGAAACATTGCCGCAATCCTCAATGACATCGCCGATGAATCGCGTGAGCTTGGCAGTCTCACAACGGTGGATGAACGCATCAACCATGTGCTTGGCACCATGGCATGCCATCATTCGGTGCGGGCCGGACGAATCTTGCGGCCTGAAGAAATGAACGCATTGCTCCGCGAAATGGAAGTCACGCCAAATTCTGGTCAATGCAACCACGGGCGGCCGACATTTATTGAGCTGAAACTGGCCGATGTGGAAAGATTATTTGGGCGCAAGTAATCCCGTAAATCGGTAAATTCTAACTTGCGTGTCGCCGTAACTGCGTTGATCCAGCAGGTCCAAACCCTCTACGTCAGCAACCACAGTTTTCTCAGCTTCTTCCAAAACCACGATGGCTCCAGCGGCCAACCAGCCGCCATCTTTTAGCGAGTGCAATGCTTTTTCACCGAGCCCCTTGCCATAGGGTGGATCGACAAAAACCAACGTGTAAGGCGATTGGGGTGCCGATGGTCCTAAATCGGTGGCATCGCGCCGCCAGATTTTACATTGGCCAATCACACCACATGTATCGGTGTTGTTGCGAATAACACCGCGCGCGCCCGAATCCTCTTCAACAAACAAACAAAACTTTGCGCCACGTGAAATTGCCTCCAACCCCAATGCGCCAGTGCCCGCGAACAAATCCATCACACGCGCGTCCTCGAGCGTAAAATCTGCAATGCCATGCGCGAGAATATTAAAAATAGATTCCCTAACCCGGTCCGAAGTTGGCCGCGTGGCACCTGATGTGGGGCCTGCAATGTCCCGGCCTCGAAATTTTCCACCAACAATGCGCATTGCGAAATCCTCTTGCCTTTTTTTGCAACTGCCGCTTCTGTGCCACGATGAAGCAAAAACTGCCAGAGCCGATGTTAAAAGCTTTTGAGGAAGCCCATGCCGCCGCCGTAAGAGGCGAGGTGCCCGTAGGTGCCGTAATCGTCAGTGCAGCGGGCATTGTGCTGGCCAGCGCTGGTAACCGCACCCTGGAATTGAAAGATCCCACAGCCCACGCCGAAATGCTGGCCATTCGCAGAGCCGCAAAAAATCTTGGCAGTGAACGCCTGATTGATTGTGATCTCTATGTAACTCTGGAACCCTGCGCCATGTGTGCCGGTGCAATTTCATTCGCCCGGTTGCGCAGAGTTTACTTTGCCACTGGCGATGAAAAAATGGGAGCGGTCGAAAATGGACCGCGATATTTCAGCCAAAATACCTGTCATCACAAACCCGAAGTTTACAGTGGAATCGGCGAAACCGAATCCCAAACGCTACTCATAAACTTTTTTAAGTCCCGCCGCTAAGCCTTTGCGTTGACTCGCAAATCCAGTGCTCGCTTCAGGCGGTCTTTGCTTGGTTCTGCTGCGGCCAAAATGTCTCGCACTTTGAAAAAATCCACAGCAGCAAATTGATCAACATCAGGTTCAATATAAATATCAGGTGGCGATTTAGCACGGCGCAAATCGGCAAGTTCATGGAACATGATAAAAAGTGAACCAATCGCCAATTCCATATTTGTGGGATGTTCGCGTTTAAATGGCTTGGGTCTGCCGGTCACATCAACCGCCACAACAAAATCCATACCTTCCGTTACATGGTCAAACGGCACTGGATTTTTAACGCCACCATCCACATGAATGCGGCCATCAATGCGCGGGGCTGAAATAAAACCAGGAATAGCAATTGAAGCACCGACCGCTTGCAATGTGGGGCCAGACGTTAAAACCACTTCCTCCATGCGTTCAAAATCTGTGACGATGACTTTGAATGGAATTTTCTGGTTCTCGATGAGTTGTGGCAAATGATCGGGCAGGGCGATATCAGCCAGTTTTTGCCCATCTAAATGCAGTGACAACAAACCCTTCAGCGAAAAAATATCGCCAAGTTTGGCTTGCTTTGCGCCAAACACATGCCGCGCCATATCAAGTTTATTCGAGAGCAATCGCAACGCATGTTCACGTATTTCACGCCCACTCATGCCGCCAGCATAGGCTGCCCCCACCAAAGCCCCGGCACTGCTTCCCGCAATAATGCTTGGCTTCAATCCCAGTTCATCAAAAGCTTCGAGCATCGGAATATGCGCCAAGCCGCGCGCACCCCCGCCACCAAGAGCGAGGCCAATTTTAGGAGCAGTGTTCATTGCAGATATGTGGTTTCAAAAAATGGATTTTCAAGCCAGCGCGCGCCAGCCAATATCGCGCCTGCAAAACCCATCTTGCCAATCAAGTTTGTCGACAGCGGCATAAGCCGCTTTCTGGGCTTCTCGCACATTTTCTCCAAGGGCCGTCACGTTCAAAACCCGCCCGCCATTGGCCACAATAAATTCGCCGTCCAAGGCTGTACCGGCATGGAACACTTGAACATCTTTGCCAAAGTCTTGTCCCAAACCATTGATATGGCTGCCTTTAGCCACATCTCCAGGGTAACCCTTGGCACAGAGAACCACGGTCAAAGCAGTTTCAGGTTTCCAGTGCGCCGACATAGTATTGAGTGTGCCGTCTGCGCTTGACATGAGCAGTGGCAAGATATCATCGATTAACCGCAGAATTAGAACTTGGGTTTCAGGATCGCCAAAGCGGGCATTATATTCAATCAGTTTTGGACCTTGTTTGGTGAGGATAAGTCCCGCGTACAAAACACCCTTATAAGGGTGCCCCATGCTTGCCAGTGCGGCGACGGTGGGCTTTACAATCTTTTCCAAAACCTCCGTACACAGAGCATCGGTCATACACGGCGCTGGTGAATAAGCACCCATGCCGCCAGTATTTGGTCCAGTGTCGCCTTCGCCCACCCGCTTGTGGTCTTGGGCCGTAGCAAGCGGCAAAACATTTACACCATCGGACAATGCAAAAAAGCTCGCTTCTTCGCCGTCCATAAACTCTTCAATCACACATTCGCCTTCGCCAAAGCGCCCGGCAAAAATTTCAGCAACTGCCGCTTCGGCTTCGGCCAAAGTCATAGCCACGGTGACGCCTTTGCCTGCTGCCAAACCATCGGCTTTTATGACAATAGGTGCGCCGTGTTTGCGGACATAAGTCAAAGCCGCAGCTTCAACTTTGAAGCGCTGATAGGCGGCGGTCGGAATTCCAAACTTAGCGCAAATATCTTTGGTGAAACCTTTGGAGCCTTCCAGCTGCGCTGCAAATTTAGTGGGTCCAAAGGCCTTGATGCCAGCAGCGGTTAAATCATCTATCAAACCTGCAACCAAGGGTGCTTCTGGCCCCACCACGACAAATCCAATTTTGTGGTCAACACAAAACTCAATGACCGCCGCATGATCTGTGATTTTCAAGGCAACCAATTCAGCATGTTTCGCAATGCCCGGATTGCCCGGCGCACAATATAGCTTTGAGAGCAGGGGGCTTTTCGCCAGAGCAAAAGCCAGAGCATGTTCGCGGCCACCAGCGCCAATCAAAAGAACGTTCATCGATTCCAAACCTTGTGATAAGGTCTTGTGACACGGCTTTCGCCAGAATCAAGAGAAACTATTGAATGTCCACGATGCCTGAATATGATCCTGAAACAGGCGAAATCATTGAAGCCAGCAAAGCCAATTTGGGCGAACAATCCGTCACTGAGATTTCCCATGCTCTAAAGCGCACCTTAGAAGATCGCTTTGGCCATGTGCGGGTGCGTGGCGAAATCTCAGGCTATCGCGGAGCCCACTCATCTGGCCATTGTTATTTTGCTTTGAAAGATGAAGGTGCAAAGCTCGATGCCGTTATGTGGCGGGGCGTATTTTCGAAACTGCGCACCAAGCTACAGGAAGGTTTGGAGGTGATCGCCACCGGCAAGATCACGTCTTATCCGGGAAAATCAAACTATCAGATTGTGATCGAAAATATCGAGCCCGCAGGCGTTGGCGCCTTAATGGCGTTGCTCGAAGAACGTAAGAAAAAACTCAGTGCAGAAGGTCTGTTTGACCAAGAACGCAAACGCACGCTGCCCTATTTGCCGCAAACGATTGGCATCATCACCTCGCCAACGGGCGCCGTGATCCGCGATATACTTCATCGTTTGAATGACCGCTTTCCGCGCCATGTAATTGTTTGGCCGGTGCGGGTGCAAGGCGAAACCGCAGCTGACGAAGTGGCTGCTGCGATTATTGGTTTCAACCAAATGGCCAACCCTCCGGATTTGCTGATCGTGGCCAGAGGTGGCGGGTCGCTCGAAGATCTCTGGGCCTTCAACGAAGAAATTGTTGTGAGGGCAGTAGCTGGCAGTTCAATTCCTTTGATCTCGGCGATTGGCCATGAAACTGATACGACTTTGATCGACTATGTTTCAGATTGGCGAGCACCCACACCAACGGCTGCCGCCGAACGCGCCGTTCCAGTGCGGGCAGATTTGCAGGCCGAATTAGCGTCGCTCAACGCCCGCCAAAAACGCACCCTTGGCCGCATTGTCAGTGACGCGCAAATTCGGCTGCGCTCAGCTGCGCGCGCTTTGCCAAAGCCCGATGAAGTGCTCGCCATTGCAAGGCAGCGGCTCGACTCCGCAACGCAACGGTTACCCAAAGCACTTCGCGCTAATGTTCAGGACCACGCATTGCGCATGGCCAAAACCACGGGTCGGTTGTCGGTTAAACCTTTGGCTCAACGGCTGCCAGATTTGCACCGCAGACTTAACGATCAAAGATTGCGGATGAAGCGAGCTGTTGACCAAGCACTCGCCCGTCGAAAGGATCACTTGGCGTCCGAAGCAAAATTGTTTGGTTCATTGAGTTACCGTTCTGTGCTGGCCAGAGGTTACGCGGTCTTGCGCGGTCCCACTGGTCAACCTTTGCGGGGTGTGCAGGGGTTGGGCCCTAATGTTCCGCTTGAAGTTGAAATGTCGGATGGCCGCATAAACGTGACAACCACCCAAAACAAATCTCAAGGTTCACTCTTTTAATTTCTATGGTGATTGGCTATCTTCCAGCCATGAATTATCTCAATCCCACATTGCCAAACCAACGCGAAGCCAAACTGCGTTATCTTGATGGCGAATTTCAAGTTATGCGCGAAGGTGATTTTGTGCGTTGTGCAATTTCCGCGGACCCCATTCATCTCGATAATTTGAGATATTGGAGTGTCGACCGCCAAGAAGCTTATAAATCAGCGCGGGAATCTCTCGTGTCGCTACAACGACCCTAAAACTAGAGCACTTGTTGAAGTTTGTGCCAAAAAACCATGATGTTATATTGGTAAAAAGGCAAAAGCTGCGCTTGAGTCAAAACTGCTGCATTCACCAGTATTAAAATGCCATTTATCAAATAGGCAGCGTTGTTCTGCCGCGTTTTCTTCCCGCGTAAGCGGCGGAAAGCAAACATGAAGAAAAATATGCAGTTGACGACAAGCAGCTGCAATGCAAGCGGAGGGTTTCCTTGAGCAAGGACCGTTGTAATATCGCTCCAATGCGCTTGTTTAAGTAGTTCTAACATAAAGACCTCATCGACTTTTCAAGTCTCCCCTCATAACAGATTACCTCCTGTCGGTTAAAGATGTGTTGCTTGGTTGCGTTAATGCGCACATTGCAACTGGTTTTTGCCCTATAGTTGCATTGCACAATCTATCACTATATTGTGACGAGAGATTGTGTGGAGTTAAGTTGATGAATTCGAATTGGACACCTGACAGCTGGCGCAAATTTCCGGTGATGCAGATGCCGGACTATCAAGACGCTGAAAAACTTAAAGTCGTTGAAACCAGACTTGCAGGCTTTCCGCCTTTGGTTTTTGCAGGTGAGGCCCGTAAATTAAAGCGCAAATTGGCGCGTGTGGCCGAGGGTAAAGGGTTTCTTCTTCAAGGTGGTGATTGCGCCGAAAGCTTCGCTGAGCATTCGGCAGACAATATCCGCGATTTTTTCCGCGTGTTTTTACAAATGTCGGTGGTGCTGACCTATGCTGCTGGCTTGCCAATTGTAAAAGTTGGCCGCATTGCGGGCCAGTTTGCTAAGCCGCGATCTACACCGACCGAAACCATCAATGGTGTGGAATATCCTATTTATCGTGGCGATATCGTAAACGACCCCGAAGCCACTTTAACGGGACGTATTCCGGATCCTGAACGTCAAATCATGGCTTACCGTCAGTCCGCCGCAACACTCAATTTGCTGCGCGCCTTTGCCCAAGGTGGTTATGCCAATCTTGAGCATGTGCACAAATGGACGCTGGGTTCTCTGAAAGATTCACCCGCCTCCGAGCAATATCAAGAACTGGCTGATCGCATTACTGAATCAATGAGCTTCATGCGGGCTTGCGGCATTACCGCCGAAACCGCACCACAATTGCGCTCAACGGATTTCTTCACCAGCCATGAAGCATTGCTGCTGGGCTATGAAGAAGCCATGACTAGAACTGATTCAACCAGCGGCGATTATTATGCAACATCCGGTCACATGCTCTGGATTGGTGATCGCACCCGTCAGCTCGACCATGCCCATGTGGAATTTGCCCGCGGCATTAAAAACCCAATTGGTTTGAAATGTGGTCCCTCATTGAAGCCTGATGAGCTGATCGAATTGATCGATGTGCTCAATCCTGAAAACGAACCCGGCCGCTTGACGTTGATTGCCCGTTTTGGCGCCGATAAAGTTGAAAAACATCTGCCAGATTTAATTCGCGCTGTGAAACGAGAGGGCCGCGTCGTCGTTTGGTCTTGTGACCCGATGCATGGCAACACCATCAAAGCCACGTCAGGTTATAAAACACGGCCCTTCGATGCCATTATGACGGAAGTACGCCGCTTTATGGGTGTTCACCAAGCTGAAGGCACCCATGCGGGTGGCGTTCACGTGGAAATGACAGGCAAAGACGTGACGGAATGCACCGGTGGCTTGCGCGCCTTACGTGATGAGGACCTCAACGATCGTTACCACACCTTCTGCGATCCGCGTCTCAATGCAGCGCAGGCTTTGGAATTGTCATTCCTTGTGGCTGAGGAGCTGAAAAAGGAAATGTCGTCTCGTCCTAAGACGTGGGAAGACGAAGAATCTGCTGAAGCTGCGGAATAAGTTTTTCATCCTTGACGAATTCTGGCACGGTTACGATATGTAATCGTGCCAGTTTCATTTTAATCGGAGTTTTCTATGATTGACCTTTACTATTGGCCCACGCCAAACGGCCACAAGATTACTGTTTTTCTCGAAGAAGCAGGGCTGGAGTATAAAATCCACCGCGTGAACATCGGCACGGGCGAGCAGTTCAAGCCGGAGTTTTTGGCGATTTCGCCTAATAACCGGATGCCTGCCATTGTCGACCACGCGCCAGCGGGTGGCGGAGCGCCGATCAGCGTTTTTGAATCAGGTGCTATTCTTTTGTATCTGGCCGAAAAGGTGGGCAAGTTTATCCCAACCGATATTCGCGGCCGTGTGGAAGTGCTGCAATGGCTCAATTGGCAAATGGGTGGCCTTGGCCCCATGGCTGGTCAAAATGGCCATTTCAATGTTTATGCTCCTGAAAAAGTGCCCTATGCCATTGATCGTTATACCAAGGAAACCAACCGCCTTTATGGCGTATTGAACAAGCGCTTGGCTGACCGTGAATTTGTGGCGGGTGATTATTCCATCGCCGACATGGCAAGCTATCCGTGGATCGTGCCTTATGAAAACCACAAGCAAAAGCTGGAAGATTTTCCGCATTTACACCGCTGGTTCAATGCCATCAAAGCACGGCCCGCTGTTGAGAGGGCCTATGCACTTTCCCCGCCAGCAAAGCCGATGACTGAAGACGCGAAGAAAGTTTTGTTCGGACAGACAGCAAGGGCGTGACGAAAAGGCGGGGCGTCAAATCCCCGCCTGAAACCCTTCAGGTGCAACCTTGGTCATACCGCGCAGCTCGCCATAAATATGCCCGAACAACGCTAACAACACCACGCCGCCGCCAATCAAAGTAGCTGTCGGTGGTGTCTCACCCATGACCAGCCACACCCATAATGGCGTGAAGGGCACTTCTAACGCGGCGATCAATGTGGCTTCAGCTGCAGGAATGCGGCGTGAACCGAGCGTATAAAGCACCAAGCCTGCCGCATTTTGCACAATTCCAAATAAGCCAATTAAAACAATATCATGGGTTGAAACATTGAAAGATTTAACAAACCAAAAACTGAATATGCTGGTGAAGAATGCTGAAGCCCCCATGGCTGGCAGCATGGGCACACTCTGATATTTTCGCATAAGAACGGAAACGCCAGCCATGCCCAGCGTCATAAACACCGCCAGAAATTTGCCAAACCAAGCGCCGCCCTCAAGGCTTTGTCCGCCTAGTGTTATAACGACGCCAAACAAAGCCACTGCAGCGGCAATTAAAGTTGAGCGCGTTGGCTTTTCACCAATCACCACATAGGCAATCGCGGCGGTCACAAACGGCACGGTTGCATAGATCACCATTGCATCGGCTATCGACCCATAGCGCAGAGCGCCAATGCCGGTGATCATCGACATGCTAGAAAACATTGCTACTCCGAAGGCTGGCCAGCGCAGTTTTTTCAGCTGACTCCAAATTTGGCCGTGTTCAATAATGAAAAAGGCAATAAAAACCGCGCTGCCAGAAAACAACCCGCGCCAGAATAGCATAGCAAAAAGATCGGCGGATATCGCCCGCGTGAACAATCCGGAAAGCGACCAAGCCAAAGGGGCGAGGGCCGTGACCAAGATGCCGTTACGATGCTGGGCCTGAGACATCACTCTCACTAACAGGTGCGGTGCTGCCAGACCACTTCGTAAACGGCATGGCAACCCTGCTATTCGACTACCCTTGACGGATGCCCGCCAATGAAGCATTTATGAAACATGAACACCGCCCGCTCCACTGCCTGCATCATTTGCAGCATTATTATTAACTAGCGAAACATATCGCTGGCTGGGCGCCGCTTGACTTAAAATCATCTAAAGCGTTTCCCAAGGTCAGCAAGCCTTGAGGAAGATTATGAGCCTACGACTTTACAATACACTGACCCGCCAAAAGGAAGAGTTCGTTCCTATCGACGCTTCCAATGTGCGCATGTATGTGTGCGGCCCCACGGTTTATGATTTCGCCCATATTGGCAATGCGCGGCCTGTTATCGTGTTTGATGTGCTGTATCGCTTGCTGCGTCATATCTATGGCGAGAGCCATGTGAAATATGTGCGCAACATCACCGATGTGGATGATAAGATTAATGCGCGGGCCTTACGTGATTTTCCAAACCTGCCGCTGAATGATGCCATTGCACGAGTGACTGCCAAGACCGCTGATCAGTTTCAAGCCGATGTGAAAGCATTGGGCTGCTTGGAACCCACAGTGCAGCCGCGTGCTACGGATAATATCACAGGGATGATTGAAATGATCAGTGCACTGATCAATAAAAGTCATGCCTACGTTGCCAATGGTGAAGTGCTGTTCAGTGTAGGCTCAATGAAAGATTACGGTAAATTATCGAACCGCAATCTGGATGATCAGCAGGCGGGTGCCCGCGTTGCTGTCGATGCCCACAAGAAAAATCCAGCTGACTTTGTGCTGTGGAAATTATCCTCCGCTGATGAACCCGGCTGGGACAGCCCATGGGGCAGGGGCCGCCCCGGCTGGCACATCGAATGCTCCGCCATGAGCAAGCGCTATTTGGGTGAAGTGTTTGATATTCATGGTGGTGGCTTAGACCTGATATTCCCGCACCACGAAAACGAAATCGCCCAGAGCCGCTGCGTGCATGGCACCGACGTAATGGCGAATGTCTGGATGCATAATGGGTTTCTGCAAGTTGAAGGACAAAAGATGTCCAAGAGCTTGGGGAATTTTGTGACGATTGCTGACGTGCTGAAAGATTGGCCGGGCGAAGTGGCGAGGTTTAATATGTTGCGGACGCATTATCGCCAGCCAATTGATTGGACACGCGATAGTCTTGAATCCTCAGAAAACACCTTACGTGCGTGGCAGGAAAGCATCGCAGGTGTTGAAGCATCAAAACCTGATCAAGAGTTTTCAGAAACTTTATCAGATGACTTGAACACCCACGCAGCCTTCTCACGACTACATCAATTGAACAAGCAGAAAGAACTCTCAACTTTCAAAGCTTCGCTGATGTTGTTGGGATTCAATCTCGACTTTGAGATTGGAACATCTGTTGATCGTGACGCCATTGTAGATCTCATCAATGACCGCTTGCTCGCACGCCACAACAAAGACTGGAAAGAATCTGATCGTATTCGGGATGAACTTGATTCCATGGGTGTTGCGATTAAGGACAATAAGGATGGCACGACGACGTGGGAGGTTAAGCGATGATGGCCAGTGACCCCTCTCCCACCATCGCTGCGCGACGGTCCCCCCTCTCCCGCAAGGGGAGAGGGTTAGATGTTCAACCCTCCCCCCTCGCGGGGGAGGGTCGCGCTCTTGCGCGGGGAGAGGGGGCTGCTACGTCCACGCTCGCCTTCGCCAAAAAACTCCGCCGCGAAATGACTGATGCGGAAACTAAACTCTGGCAGGAACTTCGCGCTCATCGCTTCGAAAACTACAAATTCAAACGCCAGCAACCCATTGGCAAATATATCGCCGATTTTGTGTGCCTCAAACATCGCCTCATCGTCGAAGTGGATGGCAGTCAGCATGACGACTCGCAGCACGATAAAATTCGCGACGCATGGTTGGCATCACAAGGTTTTAGAATTTTGCGCGTTTGGAATAACGCCGTTTGGACAGAAATGGACGGTGTATTAATCTCCATTCTCGCTGCACTAAGAGAAACCCAATGACCCGCGAACGCCTTTATCTTTTTGACACTACGCTCCGTGATGGCCAGCAGACTCCCGGCGTTACGTTTTCGCTGGATGATAAGCTTGTCATCATGGACATGCTCGACAAGTTGGGCGTGGATTATATTGAGGGCGGCTACCCCGGTGGTAACCCGACGGACAATACGCTGTTTGGTGAGGTGCGCAAAACGCAGGCCACCTTCACTGCTTTTGGCATGACCAAGCGGGCGGGGCGCTCGGCTTCAAATGATCCAGGTTTGCAAACATTGTTGCAGGCCAAATCATCGGCGATCTGTTTTGTGGCCAAGTCTTGGGACTATCATGTGCGAGTGGCGCTGGGCTGCACGAATGATGAGAATTTAGAGACGATTAAAGATTCTGTTTTGGCAGCGAAATCAGCGGGCAAAGAAGTGTTGGTGGATTGCGAGCATTTCTTTGATGGCTACAAAGCCAATCCTGAATATGCCATGGCTTGTGCAAAGACGGCTTATGATGCCGGGGCGCGTTGGATTGTTCTATGTGACACCAATGGTGGCACGCTGCCTTCAGAAGTTTCTCGAATTGTGTGCACTGTCACCGAATTAATTCCGGGTTCGCATTTGGGCATTCATGCCCATAATGATACCGAACAAGCTGTGGCCAATTCACTGGCGGCGGTGGATGCAGGCTGTCGCCAAATTCAGGGCACACTCAATGGTCTTGGTGAGCGTTGCGGCAATGCTAACCTGATCTCAATCATTGGCACCCTCGGACTTAAACCTCAGTACACTGATAAATTTGAAACTGGGGCCAACTTGTCAGAACTCACGTCCATCTCGCGCAGTTTTGATGAGTTGCTCAACCGCTCGCCTTTTGCGCAAGCGCCTTATGTTGGCAAAAGTGCCTTTGCGACTAAGGCTGGCATTCATGCTTCGGCCTTGGCGAAAGAGCCTGAAACTTATGAACACGTGCCGCCTGAATCAGTGGGCAACACGCGGCGCATTTTGGTTTCGGACCAAGCCGGAAAATCAAATCTTCTGACGGAATTGAAGCGCATCAATTTGAATATCGCAAAAGATGATCCGCGATTGGATCATCTGCTGCGTGAAGTTAAAGAGCGCGAAAACAATGGCTATGCCTATGATGGTGCAGATGCTTCTTTTGAGCTTTTAGCGCGGCGAACGCTTGACACGGTGCCACATTATTTTGATGTGCAGTCCTTCGATGTGAATGTGGGCCAGCGCGATGGCAAAATGTATTCCGAGGCCAATGTGAAAGTTTTGGTGGATGGTGAGTTGCTCACCAGCACAGGCGAAGGCAATGGTCCGGTGAGTGCTTTGGATGTGGCGCTTCGCAAAGACCTTGGCAAATATCAGCGCCACATCGAAAATATGGAATTGGTGGATTATAAAGTGCGAATCCTCAATGGCGGCACCAGTGCGACCACGCGGGTGTTGATCGAAAGCCGCGACGATAAGGGCGAGCGTTGGTTCACCGTTGGCGTGTCGCCCAACATCGTCGAAGCTTCATTCCAAGCACTTCTTGATGCGATCAATTTCAAACTACTGCGTGAAAACGTAGGCGCATAATGCTTTCAAAATTATCGGAGCCGAATAAGGGCGTTTTGTTCGCCGTCGTTGCTCATTTGTTTTGGGGTGGCATGGCAGTTTATTTTGGCTTCATGCGCCATATCAATCCGGTGGAAATTGCGGTCAATCGCGGTGTCTGGTCAGTGCCCATTGCGGCTGCTGTAATTTGGCAATTGGGTTTGTTTGAAAATGTTTGGACGCATTTTAAAAACCCCCGGACTGTTTTGTTGTTGGCTTTCACCAGTGTGACTATTGTTTTTAATTGGACGCTTTACATTTGGTGCATTCAGCAAGGGCGCACCCTCGAAGCAAGCCTTGGTTATTTTATCAATCCACTTTTGAATGTGGTGGTCGGATACATTTTTCTCGGTGAGCGTTTTACGCGTCCGCAACTTGTAGCCATTGGCTTGGCATGCATCGCGGTTATTGTGCAGACTATTTCGTCTGGCGTTTTTCCGGTGATCGGGCTTTCTCTAGCGGCCAGTTTTTGTTTATATGGCCTTTTGCGCAAGACCGTAAAAGTAGGGGCAGTGGAAGGATTTTTTATTGAAGTATTGATTCTCGCGGTGCCATTGTTGCTGGTTGAAATGTGGTTGGCACGCCAAGGCGAAATGCATTTTGGTGCAAATGTTTTTGACACGCTGCTGTTGTTGGGCTGCGGTGGTTTTACGGCAGGTGCACTGATATTTTTCTCTGCCTCGCTCAAACGCTTGCGCTATTCGACGGCAGGACTGTTGCAATATATATCTCCGTCCTTGGTTTTTCTCACAGCTGTTTTTGTGTTCCATGAACCAATCGACAAATGGAAATTAGTGTCCTTTGCAATTATTTGGGCGGCACTGGTAATTTACTCTGTGTCGTCGCTCCGCGAAGAGGCCGCTAAATCTTAGACTTTACCTTTTATGACAAGTTCCGGCATAACATCGCGTGATTGCCCGCGACGGAATTGATAAAGCGGCACCACGTCTTCTGCCGTTTTGGCCACATCAACCAAAACTTCCATGCCCTCGCGGATAAATTTTTCAGAGCGCATATGGTCGATCAACACCAGCAGAGGATCCCAATACCCTTCGATGTTGCAAACAATGACGGGTTTGCTGTGTTGGCCGAGTTGCGCCCAGGTTGAAATTTCAGAAAGCTCTTCTAATGTGCCAACACCACCCGGCAAAGCCACAAATCCTGAAGACTGCTGAAACATCGCAATTTTGCGTTCATGCATGGTGTTGGTAACGATTAACTCGTTCACACCCTCCAGCATATTTTCTCGCTTCACGAGAAATTCCGGAATGATGCCAGTCACATGACCGCCAGCTGCCAAAACGCCGCGTGCCGTTTCCCCCATCAATCCACCGCCGCCGCCACCATATACTAAGCCAATATCAGCTTTTGCCATCGCCATCCCAAGTTTCCGCGCGGCCTCCATATAGGCTGGGTTTCGTCCGGGGCCAGAGCCACAATAGACGCAAAGGCGGTGTTCGGGTACGTGCATGGGGTCTCCTGCCTGTGTGAAATTAGTGCATTACTTTTCGCCAGTGGGGTCTTAAGAAGACCCCGACTCGCTCTTATATAGCGGTATATAAGAGCATTATTTTTGAATGGATGGATTTTTGATGAAGATTAACCCAATTGCCATTGTAACGACTTTGGCGCTCGGCGCTGCGGGTGCTGCCGGATATGTAGGATTTAAGCCTGCGCCCGTAGAAGCCCCCGTGGTTGTTGTGCAAGCGCCTGTGCAAGTTCCTGCGGCCCCACCAGAAATTAAGCCCGAGCAAAAAGTCGCTGCAGTTTCGCAGCCGGTTAAACAGCCCGTGGCGCCCATTGCTATGGTCGCGCCAAGTTTTGATACCGTGCGTGTGGAAACAGGTGGCGAGGCTGTTATTGCCGGCCGTGCTGAACCCGGTTCCGAAGTTGTGGCAAAGCTCAATGGCACGGTGATTGCAACTGCGACGGCCACGGTCGATGGCTCGTTTGTAATTATACCTGCTCAGCCTTTGCCAGCAGGTGCTGGGACGCTTTCGTTAGAAACAAAAAAAGGCGGTCTTGTGCAAGTGTCGGCAGACACAGTTGCCGTTGCGGTAAAAGTCCAAGGACAAGGTGAAGCAACAGTCGCGGTGTTAACGCCTGACCAACCAACCAAAGTTGTGCAGGCGCCAGCGTCTCCGTCTAATTCGATCGTTTTGGATGCTGTCGATTATAATGCGGCTGGCGATATTGTTTTTTCTGGCCGCAGCCAACCCGGAGCAACTGTCAGATTATATGTTGATAATGCACTGGCAGGCGAAGCGAAGGCCGATGATGGCGGAAAATGGGTTTATGCCGGAACAGCAAACGTGCCCGCTGGAACCCACACCTTGCGCGCTGATGCGATTGCGACTGATGGCGCAGTGTCAAGCCGGGTTGAACTGCCTTTCTTGCGCGAACAGGCTGCAACTGTTGCTGCAGTTCCAGCAGCAACTCCCGCAGCAACGCCTGAACCAACTGCGGTTGCTGCTGCACCTGTGGCCAAACAACCAACCCGCATTACAGTGCAGCCCGGAAATAATCTCTGGACCATTTCCCGCGAACTTTATGGTTACGGCAAAAACTACACGATCATATATGAGGCCAACAAAGACCAAATCCGCAATCCGCGTTTGATTTATCCCGGCCAAATTATTACAGCGCCTGTGGCGGCCACAACACCGTGACCAAGGCAGCCGACGAAACATCGCAGTGGGAAACACTAAAGGGGCTCTTGCCGCTTCTGTGGCCCAAAGGCCGTACAGATTTAAAGGTCCGTGTGGTTTTAGCATTGCTGCTTTTGGTCAGTTCCAAAATTATTACAGTTCTCACGCCTTTTGCCTTTAAAGCTGCAACCGATGCTTTGACTGCCAAAGGCGGTGTTGAACTCGCCTTGCTCAGCGTGCCTTTCTTTATGGTGCTGGCTTACGGCGTGGGTCGTATCATGATGGTGGTGTTTGGCCAGATGCGCGATGCCATATTCGCCAAAGTAGGTCAGCGAGCTGTGCGTGAACTTTCTTTCAGCACGTTCCGCCACCTCCATGCCCTGTCTTTGAAATTTCACTTGGAACGTCGCACGGGTGGCTTGAGCCGTATTATTTCACGCGGCATCAATGGGGTTGATTCAGTTCTGCGCTTTTCACTTTTTAACACTGCACCCACAATTTTAGAAATTGGCTTGGTCTGCGGTGTGCTGGTTTATTCTTTTGGCTGGCTTTATGCACTAGTCGTTGGCCTCACAATCGTTGCTTATATTTGGTTCACCTATTGGGCCACCGAAAGGCGCATTGGCATCCGCCGCACAATGAACGAAGCCGACAATGATGCAGGTACAAAAGCCATCGATAGTCTGCTCAATTTCGAGACCGTGAAATACTTCGGCAACGAACAACACGAAGCCAACCGTTATGATAGCTCAATGGCAATTTACGAAAAGGCCGCTGTAAAAACTTGGGTATCGCTCGCCATGCTCAATGCCGGGCAGGCCATCATTTATTCGATTGGCCTCACGGCTGTAATGATCATGGCAGGAATGGCCGTTCTGAAAAGCACGGCCACCATTGGCGATTTTGTGATGATCAATGCTTTGATGATCCAACTCTATATGCCACTCAATTTCATTGGCTCATCATATCGCGAAATTAAGCAAGGACTGATTGACGTCGAAGGTATGTTTGGAATCTTGCGCCAAAATGCTGAGATCAAAGACAAATCAAGTGCTGCCGATTTTAAGGCAGCCAAGGGTGACATTGTGTTTGAGAATGTCAGCTTCGCCTATGATGCAGAACGCCCGATCTTAAAGAATATCTCGCTGCATGTGCCTGCGGGTAAAACTGTAGCTATTGTCGGTCCTTCCGGTGCAGGCAAGTCAACCATCTCAAGGTTACTCTTCCGGTTTTATGATGTGACAGCGGGGCGCATTTTGATAGATGGTCAAAACATTGCTGACGTGAAACAAGAAAGTTTGCGCAAAGCCATCGGGATGGTGCCGCAAGACACAGTGCTGTTCAATGACACGATACGTTACAACATCCGTTATGGCAGACCGGGTGCTAGTGATGCCGAAGTGGAAGCCGCAGCCAAGATGGCGCAAATCCACAAATTTGTTTTGAGCCTGCCTAAAGGCTACGATGCTTTGGTGGGCGAACGCGGGCTGAAATTGTCAGGTGGCGAAAAACAGCGCGTATCAATCGCTCGCACCATTCTCAAAGGCCCGCCAATTTTAGTTTTGGATGAAGCCACATCAGCACTCGACAGTTTAACCGAGCAAGATATTCAAGAAGCCTTGCGCACTGTTTCGCGCAACCGCACAACGGTGGTGATCGCCCACAGGCTTTCCACTGTGATTGATGCGGATGAAATCATCGTGCTTGAAAAAGGCGAGATTGCCGAACGCGGAACCCACAAAGTGTTGCTCCGCAAGAAGGGCCTTTATTCAGATATGTGGAACCGTCAACAACAGGCCGACGAAGCCAGACGTAAATTGGCCGAGAATTTGGACTTACGCGGCCCCAAGGCTGAAGATTTGGCCAGAGTTTAAGACTCGAGTAAGCCTATCAGAGTGTCCATAGTTACCCGTTTCTGAATCAACTTTTTGGTAATCTTGTTCTCCAAGCAGGCGTTAACTGCACCGCGCAAATGAGCCGCAAAATCGATTCAAATTTGATGTAAATGTCACCTGCATTCATATTTGTTTACGTTTCGCGGTGCATAAAGTTCCTATACCGCAGCGAATGTGGAAATGGATGGAACGGTGTAAGTGGCCAAAAAGGTTGCAACACCAAAACAGTTTTAGGGGACTAATCAAATGAGAGTTACAACACTGGAGACTGTTGCCGGTCGGGTTAATGAAGAAACCCTTGGCGTTGTGCGTGGTTCGGCCATTTGGTCAAAGCGCATCACAAAATATAGCCATGGTGGCTTGCGTGGATTGCAATACACCACCATGGAAGATTTGGCTAACGCGTTGAACGACGTGAAAGACCAAGCAGAAATAACGGCGAAGGCTCAAGCCACAGCCATGGGCGCGGATGCAATTGTGGGATTGCGTCTTGAAGTGTTCGAAATGTCTGAAGGCATGTTTACTGCCGTTGCAACGGGCACAGCAGTGCGCACCAGCGCACTTCCAGTGGCCATGCCAGCTTTCCAAATGGCAGCCAATGATGATGATTTTGGCATTGCCGCTTACAACCATAAACCAGCTTTGCGCATGGTTTCGAATGTAATGCACTAAGCCAAATATTTTACACATAAAAACCCGCTCTGTTTTGCAACAGGGCGGGGTTTTTTTGTTGTAAACATATTAGACTAAATCGATTCCCTATTCCTCATAATTGCGCTAGAGACTTCGCTCATGTCCATTGTTCAAAGCATTACTTCGTCTTTCGCCCCCATCCACCGAGAAGGCTGGCGCTTCATCGCAATTTTTGCCGCTGTCACATTGCTGTTTTTCTGGCTTGGCTATGTGCCACTTGGCTGGGTCGGCGTTGTGCTCACAGCGTGGTGTGCTTATTTCTTTCGCGATCCCGCACGTGTTACCCCGACGACGGAGGGATTGGTCATTTCACCTGCAGATGGCCGCGTGAGCGCCATTGAAACCGTGATCCCGCCACCAGAACTCGATTTGCCGCGCGAACCCATGACGCGGATTTCAATTTTTATGAATGTGTTTGATGTGCACGTAAACCGCAGTCCCATGCCCGCCCGCATAGCAAAGTTAACCTATGTGCCCGGCCTGTTTGTAAATGCGGAATTAGACAAAGCCAGCGAAGACAATGAGCGCCAGGCACTTACTTTGGAATTGAGCGACGGCACCAAAATTGGGGTCGTGCAGATAGCGGGGTTGATTGCGCGCCGCATCGTGAAATTTGTGAATGAAGGCGACAAACTGGAGGCGGGCCAACGCTTTGGCTTAATCCGCTTTGGCAGTCGGGTTGATGTGTATTTGCCCAGTTCAATTGCACCATTGGCCTGCCTTGGCCAGCGCGCCATTGCTGGCGAAACGGTTTTAGCTGATATGAATATCAGTGGCGCTGCGCGTAACCACCGCAAAGGCTAGAAAAATGAGCGAGGACGACGAGCAAATTGAAACTGAAGTAAAGCGCTTCAAGGCCGTTCCCATCCGCTTTCTATTGCCCAATCTTTTAACACTACTGGCTCTTTGCAGTGGAGTGACCGCCATTCGTTTGGCAATTGAAAATCGCCTTGAACTCGCAGTGGCAGCAATAATATTTGCAACTGTACTTGATGCGATGGATGGCCGCTTGGCCCGCTATCTTGATGGCACTTCGAAGTTTGGCGCAGAACTTGACTCACTGGCCGACTTTGTGAACTTTGGAGTAGCACCTGCCATCATGCTTTATTTCTGGTCGCTGAATTCTCTGAAAACATTTGGCTGGGTCATTTGCCTATTACTTCCTATCGCCAGCGCTTTGCGCTTGGCCAGATTTAATGTGGCTTTAGATGATCCAAACAAACCAGAATGGACCAAAGCTTTTTTCACTGGAATGCCTGCACCAGCCGGAGCACTTTTAGCCATGGCACCATTTTACATTGGTTTTTTAACTGAGAGTTCTGATGGCCATGTGGCCGCCAGACCGATTGCCGCTTTCGTGGTGCTCATCGCATTTTTAATGGTGAGCCGCGTTCCGACGTTTTCGGGTAAAACCAAAATGCGTGTCCCACGTGAATGGGTCTTACCCCTATTGGCTGCCATGGCGATTTTTGTTGTTTGTCTCATTTCATTTCCTTGGGAAACCTTGGCTTTGATTGCGTCTGCTTATCTGCTGTTGATACCTGTCAGTGTGTTGTCGTATCGCCGCCGCAAGGCAAGTCCGACTGAACAATGACAAGGTGATAAATGCGCCGATCACTTTTTGATCAATATCAACCCGAGGAAATAAAACCGCCGCGCATTCAGCCGAATTTTTTCGCGCGTCTGGCTCAGTTTTGTTTTAAAAACGCACTATGGGTCGTTTTATTTTGGTCAGTGTTAACAATTGCTTGTGTCGGATATTCAATCAAAGTTCTGAGGTCGACAGAAAGCCAACCTTTAAATTTCAGTCAATCGTCGAGCGCGCGCACCAATGCTAACTTGCTAGATGCTAGTTTCCCAAATCTATATGCCCTCAGCAAAATTACGCTATCGAGCGCCAACCCTGAAAACGTGCGCCTTGCGCGCAAAGATTTAATTTCCAAACTAGAAGATCGACCTGATTTGTTTGCAACAGTTTTGTCGCCGGGCAGTGGAAATTATTATGATACGAATGGTTTGCTATATGTCTCGGTCGACAAGGTTGAGGCAAGCGTTGACTACGCCTTGTCGCTGCGCCCGCTATTTACGGCCATAGCAGAACAGCCGACCACTGAAAGTCTTACAACTTTGGTCAATGAAGTTCAGGCTTCTATTGAATTAGGACGCGATCCGCAGGGATTAGACGCCTTG
This sequence comes from Hyphomicrobiales bacterium, assembly GCA_031418535.1. Taxonomy (GTDB): domain Bacteria; phylum Pseudomonadota; class Alphaproteobacteria; order Rhizobiales; family Aestuariivirgaceae; genus Aestuariivirga. The sequence goes on from JANOXS010000018.1 coordinate 23,158, forward strand.
TTCAGCGAGGCAGCAAAATCCGTTCAGGCGCTGATGAAGGGAATTGAACGACCTGTCGATTGGACTGTGGTTGCCGGACTGGCCGTCGACCCGGCTCCCCTTGAAGCTCGATTTTTAGTTGTTCCCAAATTGGGCAAAAATGCAGAAGCAGCAAAATTTCTAAAAGCAGCAATACTCGAAGTCTCACGACCATATCCTGACGACAAAAACAAACTTTTTGCTGTCGAGGAAATCGGCGACACCAATGACGAATTAAAGCCGGCCTCGCACCCTTCAAAAAATATTTGGCCGCTGGTTTTCCTCGGCAGCATTCTGGCAATGTTTGTTCTGTTTGCAGTCCTCGGCCATGTCGGACTGTCGGCCATGGTTATGGTTCCTGCTGTTGTGACCGGCAGTGTCAGTGTGGCGATGTTTGCCGCGCTGTTGTCCCAATACACTGCGCCGGGTTGGTTTGTAATCCTAAGTGTTGCGCTTTTGACTTTGAACTTTTCAGTGCACTATGCGTTTGCAGCCCTTGAAGCATTTTCCGCAGCCCGGGCCAGAACCAGTGCAGTAATGTTGGCCGGCCAAAGGCAAGGCTATTCAATAACCTGGACACTGGCATTGATGGCTGCACCGTGGCTGGCATGGGCTCTGACCGGTGATCGCGATTTGGCGGCATTTTCGGCCTTAGCAGCTGTATCGTTGCTGGTGGGCTTTGTGGCGAGCTTAAGTTTGGTGCCGGCAATTGCAGCGCTGGTCCCGGGACCACTCAGATGGCAAGCAGTAGAATGGGTGCAGCCCGTTTTTGACGTCCTCAACTATTCTGGTGTGTGGAAAAACATTTTGAAATTTACGGGCGGGCTGGCAATTATTGGCGCGCTCTCTGGCCTGTGGTTTGCACCCACTTTATTTGAAGCTGCGTCGCAATCTCAAGTCCTTCAAGAGAAACCAGTTTATCTTTTGGCCAAAGACCGACAGCAAGTCGACGACATTTTGCTCAAGTTGAAATTGATCCCTGAAGTGGAACATGTGCAATGGTTGGGCACGTTTTTACCAAGTGATGTAACTACGAAGCAAAAAATTCTAGCGTCTCTCAGCGATCAATTCAGCGCCATAACTCCGGTCCAATCCCAAGATCCGGCTACAGTGCGTGATCAGATATCTTCGCTGCTTGATAGCCTGCAAATCATCACCAAATCCCCTGCCACACGACCTGAGCTGGCCTTAGCTGCCCAAGAATTCAGGCGCAGCTTAGAGTTGCTCTATGCAACGAGCGATGATCGTGAGGTGGTATTGTTTGAAAAGCGCATGTTTGGCTCTTTCAATGTTCTCGTCGAGCGCGCACAGGCTTTAGGAAAAATTGCCGAACCCGATTTCGCAGCACTCGAACCTCAATTGCAGAACTTGTTTTTGTCGCCAGCTGGCATTTTTCGCATAACGGTCAGAGGTGCCAAAGACTTGGCGCCAAGCCAATTGGCCAAATTACTATTTGAAGAGGGTCTTCCGGTCGTGAATCCGGCCATGCTGCAACAATCTTTGTCTGAAACCGCGAAGTCAATATCATTCAAATTATTGGGATTAACACTAACTTTTGGATTATTCACATTAGTTTTGAAATTTCGCCAAATGGCAACTCTGCTGGGGAGAGTTCTTACGGGCATAACAGCGATTGGTGTTGTAGCCGCCATTGCGAAACTTCAACATCTTTCAATCTCAGTTCCAGACCTTTTGCTTTTCACGATATTTTTATCCACATTCTTGGCAGCCACCTCAGCAATAACTGACCGTCGAAATGACTTTCGCAATAGCGATTATACCGCTTTGCAATTTGCACAATCTTGGCTTGCCCCATTCACCATCACCAGCTTAGCTCTTGCCGGCGCATTGATTGTCTCTCAACCAGTTTCGCAAATGCTCCTGCAACTGGCAATGCTTTCACTGCTGACTGCTTTTGTTTGTGATATTGTTCAGCGACCCATTTTACGGTGGTTGAAGCCCCGATTGCCAAATGCAAATTAAAGTGCGATAAGGACACATGTCGCAGTGTATTTTCATAGCTGTTCGTAATTTGCGTGATGACGTCATGGTCAATTGTGCACGCATTGGCTTCAAGCCGTAAAATTCTCTCCCATTTGATCTGACGCCCAATCCCGCAGTGACTGCGGGTTCAAACGCATATCCGGAGCACCACCATGAACGCCCAACCCAAAAATATAAATCTTGAAGAAATTGTCAAAGCAGACATTGCCCATCACTTTCATCCGTTCACGGATCATAAAACTTTCCATGCTGCGGGCGGTCCGCGCGTTATAACCCATGCTGACGGCGTGTGGATTTGGGACGCCAAAGGCAACAAGATTCTTGATGCCATGTCAGGCCTATGGTGTGTAAACGTGGGCTATGGCCGCAAGGAGTTGGCCGAGGTTGCCTATAAGCAAATGTTAGATTTGCCTTATTATAACACGTTCTTTAAAACCACGACGGTTCCTGCAACCGAACTTGCCGCAAAAATTTCATCACTGCTGCCAGAACGATTCCAACATATTTTCTTCACCAATTCGGGGTCCGAAGGCAACGACACTATTGTGCGGTTTGTGCGCTATTATTGGAAGGTGATGGGCAAACCTTACCGCCAGCATTTCATTGGCCGCAACCGTGGTTATCATGGCTCCACCTGGGTTGCCTCAAATTTGGGAGGCATGGTGGGAATGCACGAACAAGGCGGCACACCTCTTGAAGGTTTCCACCACATTCAACAACCGCATTGGTTTGACCATGGTGGCGATAAAACGCCAGAGGAATTTGGCTTAAGTGCCGCAGCAGAACTGGAAAAGAAAATTCTGGAATTGGGACCAGACAATGTGGCGGCCTTTATTGGCGAACCCATTCAAGGAGCAGGGGGCGTTCTCATTCCCCCATCAACTTATTGGCCTGAAATTCAACGCATCTGCAAAAAATACGACATCCTGATTATCGCCGATGAAGTGATCTGCGGTTTCGGCCGCACTGGCAACATGTTTGGATTTGAAACTTTTGGTTTCGAACCTGATATCGTAACCTTGGCTAAGGGCTTATCCTCTGGCTACCTACCGATTGGTGCTGTGGCGTTTTCAAACAAGCTCACCGTTCCGTTCTTTGAAAAGGGCGGTGATTTCAACCACGGCATGACCTATGATGGACACCCAGTTGCCGCCGCCGTGGCACTGGCAAATCTCAACATCATTGAATCTGAAAATCTGGTGGGCCGCGTCAAGGACTTGGCCCCTTATTTGGCCGCAGGCTTAAAAAGCTTAACTGATATTCCGATCGTCGGCGAAGTACGGTCTGTTGGGTTGATTGGTGCAATTGAGCTCAGCTCAAACAAGAAAACCAGAGCCAGATTCCATGACTCAGGTCGTGTGGGAACAATTTGCCGCGATCATTGTTTTAATAATAATCTGATCATGCGCGCCTGTTGGGACACCATGGTACTGGCTCCACCGTTCATTATTTCAAAGAAAGAAATTGATGAATTGATCCGCTTGGCGCGCGTCGCACTTGAAAAAACATATGCCGACGTGAAACACGAAATGACTTAAATCTGACCTAAATCTGATATAATCTACAAAAGCCACCAAGAGCTTCCGTCACGGGAAAACATGTAACTCAATAACCGGGGAATAATTATGTCCATTTTTACACCAAACTACCGTCCAAATCGCCGCCAAATTTTGCAAGGTACAGGTGCTGCCTTTGCCGGAATTTCGCTGCGCTCTTACTCAGCATCTGCTGCTGAAGATAAGAAACTCAATCTTTATAACTACAGCACCTATATGGGCGAGACCACACTAGCCGATTTCAATTCCGCTACTGGCATTGAAGCCAAGCTCGATTTGTTTGCTGACATGGACGAGCTTTTCGCCAAATTAAAAGCGGGCAACCCTGGTTATGATGCCGTGGTTGTTGCTGGTGATTATCTGGAGCGCATGGTGAAAGCCGGCATGGTGACAGAACTTGACCACGCCAAGATTCCAAATCTTGCCAACGTCGATCCTGATTTTGCAAATCCAACTTATGACCCCGGATTAAAACATTGTATTCCTTATATGTGGGGCACCATTGGCATTGGCTATCGCAAGTCAGGTGTGGGCGCCACGCCGATTGACAGCTGGAAAGTGTTGTTTGACTCGGCTGAGTTTGCTGGAAAAATATCCTGCCTTGGCGATGCCCAAAACGTGATGGGTTGTGCGCTCAAATATCTGGGCTACTCTTTCAACTCAACCAACCCAGATGAGCTCAAAAAGGTTGAAGAGCTTCTGATTGCTCAGAAAAAGAACATCAAAGTTTTTGCGCCTGACAATGGTCAAGATTTGCTCGCGTCGGGCGAAGTTGTGGCCTGCCAAGAATGGAGCGGCGACATTACGCAAGTGATGAAAGAAGACGAAGATTTGAGCTACGCCATTCCCAAGGAAGGCTCGAATGTTTGGACCGACAACTGGGCCATTCCAACCGGCGTTCCGCATCCAGAACATGCCCATGCTTTCTTGAACTTCATTCTCGATGCGCAGAATGGCATGAACGCTGCAACCACCGTTCAATATGGTACGCCAAATTTAGCCGCCAAGAAATTGATGCCAGAATCCTACACCAGCAATCCTGCTATTTACCCAGCGAAAGACGTTCTCGCGAAATGCGAACCAACGAAATATCTGGGCGAAGAACTGAATAAAATGCGTGACGAAATCTGGACAAAGATTCAAGCTGCTTAATTGCAAACAAAACCAGTCGGAAACGGTGGCTTGCCGTTTCCGGCTGAATTAGTTAGCATCTAATAATAAAAGTCTGGGGAGCCGTCGTATTTTGGATAATTGGAAAGACAACAAAAACGTTTTCTGGACACTCGCTGCGCCCGGCACATTTTGGCTTTTCGTATTTTTCGTCATCCCCTTAGCGTTTCTTTTCGTCATGTCGTTTGGCGGCAAAGCCATTATCAATGGTGAAATGTCGATCACTGAGTATGCTTACTTCACAGGCATCGGCAATTATCTACGCAGCTTAGAACCCACCTATTTACAAGTGATGTGGAAATCAATTTGGGTCAGTGCTTTGGCAACTGTACTCTGTTTGCTCACGGCTTATCCCATTGCGTTCGGCATCTGCTTTGCTCCGACCCGCTGGAAACCTATCCTTCTTTTGCTAGTAGTGCTGCCGTTTTGGATAAACTTGCTCATCAGAACTTATGCATTGATAGCTGTGTTCAGAACTCAAGGTTATGTGAATTTGGTTGCAGGCACAGTGGGCCTTGGACCTTTCGAAATGCTCTATAATAATTTCGCAGTCATCTTCGGGCTGGTTTATGTTTACATGCCTTTCATGGTGCTGCCGCTCTATGCCACGATCGAGCGCCTCGATAAATCATTCCTCGAAGCCAGCCTTGATTTGGGCGCTTCGCAATTCACGACATTTATGAGAGTAACCGTGCCGCTGACGATGCCGGGGATTATCACTGGCGTGATTTTGGTTTTCATACCGTGTCTCGGTTCATTCCTAACGCCCGATCTTTTGGGTGGAACTAACGCCATTATGATTGGCAACGTGATTGAACGCCAATTCAAAGCAGCAAATGATTGGCCGTTTGGTGCAGCAATTTCATTCATGCTGATGTTTGCAACTTTTGCAGCTTTGATGATCCGTGCCTTTCTTGCCAAACGTAGTGCGGGAGTTGATGTATAATGGCTGCTTTATTGAAGCCCGGGCAGGGTCCACTCGATTACGGCAACCGCTTGTGGTTGAAAATTCTGTTCGTTTTGATTTACATCATGCTCTATGTGCCGATCCTCACACTGATCGCATTTTCATTTAACACTGACAAACGTGGCATTATCTGGCGCGGCTTCACACTGAATAATTATGTTAAGGCTTGGAACAACTCCGCTCTGATTGAAGCGATGACCAACTCATTGATGATCGCGTTTATTTCAACCATCATAGCAACAGTGATTGGCGCCATGGTGGCGCTCATGTTGTGGCGCTTTAAATTTCCTCTCAAGGGAAGTTATGAAGCCTTCATGGGCCTGCCGATTGTAATTCCTGAAATATGTATGGGCGTAGCGCTGCTTTTATTTTTCAACGTTACAGGTCTTACCACCAGTGTCATCGCTTTGCCTTGGCCGTTTAATTTATTCAATATCGTTTTTGCCCATGTGGCCTTTTGCTTTCCGTTTGTGACCGTGGTTGTGCGGTCGCGTCTCGTTGGTTTTAATCGTCAGCTGGAAGAAGCCTCCAAAGATTTGGGCGCAACCGAATGGCAGACTTTTAGAAATGTCATTATCCCATTCATGATGCCGGGTTTAATTGCTGGTGCACTTTTGGCATTTACACTTTCGCTGGATGATTTCGTCATCACCTTCTTCACGTCGGGGCCTGAAACAGTCACGTTTCCGGTGAAGGTTTATTCGATGGTGAAGTTCGGCGTATCGCCTGAAATCAATGCGGCCTCTACCGTACTCATCGTCATCACCATTGTGGCCACAATAATTGCCATGAAATTACAAGCGCCCGAAAAGTCTGGCCATTGAGGATCAAACATGTCTGAACCTATTGTCTCCATCCGCAATGTGTCACGGCGCTATCCCGGTGGTGTGACCGCCGTTGATAATGTTTCCATTGATATTGCTCAGAATGAATTTTTCGCATTGCTCGGTCCATCCGGCTGTGGAAAAACCACGTTGTTGCGCATGATCTCGGGTCTCGACACGCCAACCGAAGGCCAGATTTTTATCGGTGGCGAAGATATGGCGCTAACTCCGCCAAACTTGCGCCCCACCAACATGGTGTTCCAGTCTTATGCAGTTTTTCCGCACATGACCGTGGAACAAAATGTAGGTTACGGGCTAAAAGTCACTGGCGTTGAAGCCAGTGAAATTAAGCGCCGCACAGCAGAAGCCTTGGAGATGGTGAAACTCTCACACTTGGCTGCGCGTAAGCCTGACCAAATGTCGGGTGGCCAGCGCCAACGGGTGGCCTTGGCCCGCGCTCTAGTGAAACGCCCAAAAGTTTTGCTGCTTGATGAGCCCTTGTCGGCCCTCGATGCCAAGCTGCGTGATGATATGCGTCTCGAGCTAACAAGACTACAAGAGACTGTGGGCATTACTTTCATTATTGTAACACACGATCAAGACGAAGCCTTGTCGATGGCAACACGCATTGCCGTGATGGATAAGGGTGCCATTCAACAAATTGCAACGCCGTCTGAACTTTACGAGCAACCCTCCAATCGTTTTGTAGCAGATTTCATCGGCAAAGTGAATTTGATTGAAGCTGCTGTATTGGGCCAAAAGGGCAAACTTGTCTCATGCCTCACACAAGGCCTCGGTAATATGAATGTGAGCACTGACAAATCCTGCGGCGATAAAGCCACCATCGCCATTCGGCCAGAAAAATTGAAAATCAGCACTATGGAACCCAAAGGGGCAGGGCTGGTTAAGTCCCGCGCCACCATTCGCGACGTGGCCTACTATGGCGACACCAGCCACATTGTGGCCGATGCAACGGAAGGCCTGCATCTCGAAATCAACGTCCAAAACAACAGCCGCACCGGAGGATCTGGTGTGGAGCGCGGCCAAAAAGTGTGGGTGCATTTCGATCCCGCTGACGCGCTTTTACTTACGGAGTAATTTAAATGGCATTAGAAATGGATAAGCTGGGCAGAACACCTGGCGACGAAGCGTTTCGCCGTGAAAGCTTAAAGGGCACCAACTGGGAAGCCACTTATGCTGGCGCACTTTCATTCATGCGCCGCAAATATACCAGAGATTTAACGGGCGTAGACATCGCCATCACGGGCATTCCCTTTGATCAAGCTGTGTCACATCGGTCTGGCACGCGCATGGGCCCGGAAGGCATTCGCAGAGCTTCTGCTGAAAATGCGTGGGGCCCATTTTGGCCGTGGAATTTTGATCCATTTGATACCCTTGCAGTTACTGATTATGGCGATTGCTTTTTTGATTGGGGCAAGAAGGAAAACTTTCCAGAGACACTCGAAAAACACGCCACAGAAATTATTTCTTCAGGTGCTGAAATGATTGCATTGGGCGGCGATCATTATGTTTCATATCCAATTCTCAAAGCCCACTACAAAAAACACGGGCCATTGGCGCTTGTGCATTTTGATGCCCATCGTGACGTCGAAATTGACAATGGCGGCCGCATCGACCACGGCACTATGTTTGGTTATGCTGTGCGCGAAGGTTTAATAGACCCGCATAAATCGGTGCAAATCGGTATTCGCACAACTTTTACTGGCGAGACCACCATGGGCTTCCGCATTATTTACGCCGATGAAGTGCACGATAAATCATCTGCAGATATCGTAAAAATAATCGAACAAAAAGTTGGGAAACAAAAAGCCTATCTGACATTCGATATTGATTGCCTCGATCCATCAGCGGCACCGGGCACTGGAACTCCTATCCCTGGTGGTCTCACATATCATCAGGCAGCCTCAATCATCCGTAGACTGACGAATATAAATTTCGTTGGCATGGATATGGTTGAAGTGTCGCCACCTTATGATCATGCGGAGATCACTTCAGGGGCTGCGGCTGCATTGGTCATGGAATACATCTGCCTGCGCGCCTATCAAAAAGGTGCACGTGGCGCAGTGATGGCAGTTTAACTCAGCGCATCCTTCACCCGGTAATACATCATGGCTGCCACCAGCAGTGGCGTGCGAAGTGCGCCGCCGGGGAAGGGCAGGTGTTTGACGCGGGCAAGCAAATCGAAGCGCTCGGCAACACCCTTCACACATTCAGCCATCAACTTTCCATACATATTGGCCAAAGCAACACCTTGCCCAGAATAGCCATGGGCATAATAAACCGTAGGCGACAATCGCCCACAATCAGGAATGCGGTTTGATGTGATCGCAATATTTCCACCCCACGCATAGTCAATCTTCACGTCTTTCAACTGCGGGAATACCGACGTCATCCGCGGACGCATATATTCGCCAAGTGCCGGAGGCGTGACCCCAGAATAACTGGCACGTCCGCCAAACAACATGCGGTGGTCTTTTGAACGGCGATAATAATCGACAATAAAATTGGTATTGGCCACGGCTTCATTATCGGCAATCAAAGCTTTGGCACGATCTTCGCCGAGTGGTTCAGTTGCGATGATGTAACTGGCCACCGGCATAACGCGGCCATAAAGCGGCTTTACCACTCTCCCCAAGTAGGCGTTGCCGCCAATAATCATAAATTTCGCCAAAACTTTTCCCTTGGCGGTGCGCGCCCAAGGCTTTGACCCGGTATCGACTTCGATAACTGAAGAGTTCTCGTGAATCACGACACCAGCTTTCAAAGCGGCAGCAGCCAATCCCAAACAATAATTCAGCGGATGGAAATGCCCAGCTCCTGATTCACGCAAAGCGCCATGATAAATTGTGGTGCCCAGTTTTGCCTCAAGTTCGGCTTTTGTAAGCAGTGTGTTGCCACCATAACCCAGTTCTTCATATTCGTCGGCCCACGCTTTTAATTCTGAAAATTGGTGAGGCTTTGGAATGCAGTGCATATATCCCCACTGCAAATCACAATCGATTTTGAATTTCTCAATGCGATCTACAATGAGTAGCTTTGCTTCCTCCGAAATATCAAAAGCCCGCTTGGCATCAGCTTTGCCCAGTTGTGAAACAATTTTGGCTTGCCCTGACGAAAAACCAGTGCAAATCTGCCCCCCATTGCGGCCCGAAGCACCCCAGCCAATTGTCTCAGCTTCTAGCACCACAGCTTTATATCCAGCTTGCGCTAATTCCAGTGCTGCGGACAAACCAGTGTAGCCAGCGCCGATCACGCAGACATCGGCGACCACTTCGCCTTGAAGTTCTGGTCCAGCCACGTTGCGGTTGGCCGTTGCTTGATAATAGGAGTTTATTTTCATGGATCATTGATAGCGCCCCCCCTTCCTAAACGTCAACAAGGCGCGCTACACTGCGACTCTAAATCAACCAGCAGGGTGTCATGAGCCAATCCAAATTCGAAGATTTCATATCAACAAACCACATTAGCGAAGTTGAATGCCTCGTCGCTGATATGTCCGGCACAGCGCGCGGAAAAATTCTTCCGCCCAAAAAATTCCTCTCAGGCAATAAGTCCAAAGGCCTGCGTGTTCCCGAAGAAGTCTTCACCCTCACCATCAATGGCCGCTTCGTGTCAGACACCGAAGCGGTGAGCGACAGCGCAATTGATATTTATATGCAGCCAGATGTGAACACAATTCGCTTTGTGCCATGGTATAAAGAACCAACAGCGCAAGTGATTTGCGATGCCTATCATTTGGACGACAAGCCAGTCACCATTTCACCACGCAATGTTTTGAAGCGTGTGTTGCAACTTTATAAAGACAAAGGCTGGAAGCCCGTGGTTGCTCCGGAACTTGAATTTTATCTCGTCAAGAAAAATTTCGATTCTGATTATCCGTTAGAGGCTGCCGTTGGCCGCTCTGGCCGCAAAGAATCTGGCGGACAAGCTTATGGAATTGATGCCGCCAATGATTTCGATCCCATCGTGGAAGATATTTATGATTGGTGCGAAGCCCAAGAACTTGATGTGGATACTCTGAGCCATGAAGCGGGCCCTGCACAATTGGAAATCAATTTCAATCACGGTGATCCGCTGGAACTTGCAGACCAAGTTTTTCTATTCAAACGCACGGTGCGCCAAGCCGCATTGAAGCATGATGTCTATGCCACCTTCATGGCCAAGCCGCATGAAAACGAACCTGGCTCTTCGATGCATATTCATCAATCAGTTTTAGACCTTAAAACAGGCAAGAATATATTTTCAGATAAATCCGGACAGCACTCGAAGCTTTTCTTAAATCACATTGGCGGATTGCAGCGCTATCTCGCAGCGGCCCTTCCGCTGCTGGCGCCAAATGTAAATTCTTATCGCCGCTTGGTGCCTGAATCTGATGCACCAACAAATGTGCACTGGGCCATTGATAACCGCACAGTGTCACTTCGCGTGCCATCCTCTGACCCCAGCAATTTGCGGGTGGAAAATCGAGTGGCGGGCGCTGATACCAATCCATATCTAGCTTTTGCAGCATCGCTGGCATGTGGCTATTTGGGCATGGTGGAGAAACTTAAGCCATCAGATCCGGTCACCGGTTCGGCCTACCGTTATGCCCACACTTTGCCGATCAGTTTGGATGAGGCGCTCGATAAGTTAAGCTATACAAAAGCCCTGCGCGTCGTGCTTGGCGAGCAGTTTTCCGAAGCTTACCGCGATGTGAAATATCAAGAGATGCAGCACTATCGCAAAGTGATTAGCTCGTGGGAACGCGAGTTTCTATTGCTCAACGTATAACGCATAGAAATTCTATTGGTTTCTGGGCTATGCTCGGAATTGAGTCGTTTCAATGGGGTTCTCATGCGGTTTGCTGTTAGAGTTCTGATTTTAATTTGCTTCATGTCATTGAGCGCGGCCTTAAGCTTTGCTCAAGATGCGAGTGCAGTACGGTCTTCCATTCAGGATATGCTGACCAATGGCGGGCGGCTTGCGCTTCCAATTGAGCGCGTCAAACCAGCTCTAACGGCACATTATGTGAACAATGGCGGCTCAATTTATTGGGTGGGAACGGGGCGAATGGATAAGTTCATCGCCCGCGTTCAGCGCGCAACATATGATGGCTTAAATTCGCAAGATTATCCACTCGATACTCTGATCAGCATTCGTGATCAATTAGACGAGAATGACTCTGCAAGTGCTGCACAGGCAGAACTTTATTACTCTTCGTTCTTTGTGGCTTATGCCGCAGACTTAAAAATTGGCCGCGTGACACCGCAAAAGGTCGACCCAAATCTATTTCGCAATCGCAAGACAATTGACGTGCAGCGCGTGCTTACTGATCTAAAAAAACAAAATGATCCAAATAAATTCTTGGATTCCTTCGCGCCGCGCAATGTGCATTATCAAGCCTTGAAAAAAATGTTGAAAGTTTACACGCAAGTGCTTGACGAAGGCATGGAGTGGCCGAGCATCGCACAGGGTGCAATTGTAAAGCCCGGTGGCAAAGACCCACGCATCGCCGATGTCCGGCAACTTCTGGCGATTACTGGCGACTATGAATGGGCCGATAGCAACTCACCGGTTTTAGATTCGCAACTGGTCATCGCTTTGCAGCGTTTTCAAACGCGGCATGGTTTAGAAGCCAAGGGTTTGCTGGGAAAACAAACTATCATAGCGCTGAACATTTCGCCACTCGAACGGCAGCGCCAAATTATGTTGAACATGGAACGCTGGCGCTGGATGCCCGATAATTTGGGCGAGGAACATTTCCTCGTGAATATTGCTGGCTTCGAATTGCAGCATTGGCAATCCAATACGATTGTCGACCGCATGAATGTGGTGGTGGGGGCTGTGGCCACGCAAACGCCAGAATTTTCAGGCGAGATGGCATACATTGAGCTCAATCCCTATTGGACCGTGCCCTACACGATCGCGACTAAGGAAATGCTGCCAAAACTTCAATCTGATCCGTACCACTATGCAGATGACTTTGAAGTATTTGCGGGTGGCAAACTTTCTGATTGGGGTTCAATAAATTGGGGCAACTATGGCGGCGGCTCATTTCCTTTCACCTTCCGCCAGAAGCCCGGACCAAAGAATGCGCTTGGCAAAGTGAAGTTCATGTTGCCGAATAAATTCAATATCTATCTGCATGACACGCCTGCCAAGGATAAATTTGCTAATACCACGCGCGCCTTCAGCCATGGCTGCATTCGCCTGTCACGCCCGACTGACTTGGCTTATTCGTTGCTTGAGCGAACGGGCATGGACCAGAACGCGGTGGATGAAGTGTGGGCAGGCGGTGAAAATACACGGGTTAACTTGCCAAAGAAAATCCCGGTGCATTTAGTTTACGCTACAGCATTCTCAAGTGAGAACGGCATTGAATTTCGCACTGATGTTTATGGCCGCGACAAGAAGCTATACGCAGCTTTGTTTGGTCGCGCAGGAAGTTAGCTTTTCAGAACGCCACCAGCTGATAGTGCGATGTGGCTTGATTTCACATGTAGAACTGCTGCCCCAGGGGCCGCCAAGAATGCTGCCACGGCCGCTTCCACATCGTCGCCCAATTGCAGTGTGAACGCTTCCGCGCCAAATGATTTGGCCCAAGCCGTGAAATCAGGATTGACCATTTGGGTGCCTGAAACCCGACCCGGAAATTGGCGCTCTTGGTGTGAACGAATTGTTCCATAAATGCCGTTATCTGAAATTACAATTTTAGGCGAAACCCCATAAGCCATGGCAGTGGCCAGTTCTTGTCCTGTCATTAACACACCGCCATCGCCCACAATGCAAATGGCCATGCGCGATGGCTCTTGCAATTGCGCAGCTACGGCTGCTGGAACACCAAAGCCCATGGCACCAACAACGCCTCCCAGCACTGTGTTCTTTGGAGTCATTTTCCAGTGGCGGTGCGCCCACGTGGACATATTGCCCGCATCAAGCGTGATGATGGCATTGTCTGGCGCAAGCTTGGCCAAGGCCATGGTGACCACGCCAAAATCAACGCCGTCCTCTGGTTCTGGCGAAATGAAGGCTTGCGTGGCTGCTGTAACCGCATGAACATTCGAAATCCAGCGCTCGCGCACAGCCGAAACCACGCGTGCTGACTGCGATAACCCATTGAGCAATGCAACAGGATCAGCCACCAAACCGAGGTCGGCCCGAGTCACCCGTCCAATTGGTGCGCCGTCATTATAAACATGGATGAGAGTTTGCGCCGGGGCAGGGGCCAGCGGCAGTGTATAACCAAGCGATCCCACATCGCCCAGCCTAGTGCCGATGGCCAGAATGAGATCTGCTTCGGCCAGCGCTGTGCGTTGCGAAGGCGTGGTGCCAAAATTCAATTGGCCCGCAAAAAGCTGCGAGCTATTGTCAAAAACATCTTGGTTTTTCCATGTGACTGCCACCGGAATGCGTTGGGCCGCTGCAAACCGACGCAATGCTTCGGCACCAGCAGCGCCGCGCATCAACCCGCCCGCAATAACCAAAGGCCGCTCAGCCTGTGAAATTATTTCTTGAACGCGCTCAATATCTGCAGGAGCAGTGTGGACAAGCGAGAGTGGATAAACCAGCGCTTCACTGTCTTCCACGTCATCGCGCAACATATCTTCAGGAAGTGAAAGCACGACTGGCCCCGGCACACCTTCTGCAGCCAACCGGAAAGCCCGTGGCATAACTTCGACGAGCCGGCTGCCGTCATTCACTTCAAAAACCGCTTTGGCCATGCCGCCAAAAAACTGGCCGTAATCTACCTCTTGAAACACTGCGCGGTTGCGCTCGTCGCGCGCCACTTGGCCGATGATCATAATGACTGGCACTGCATCTTGCTCTGCCATATGGACAGCAATTGAGCCGTTGGTGGCTCCGGGTCCACGGCTTACCATAAATACGGCAGGCTTGCCGGAAAGCTTGGCCTCAGCCACCGCCATAAACCCAGCACCACCTTCATGGCGGCAAACCACGACTTGAATGTCGCTGTCATGCAGGGCATCGAGCAACGCTAAATAGCTCTCTCCCGGCACGCAATACACACGCTTCACACCGTGAGCATTTAAACTTTCAACAATGACGTTAGCTGCGCGCATGAAACACCTTTGGAATTTATGTCCGAAGATGAATCATGCCAATTGCGCAGTGTTTTGTCGAGGCTTGCTATTGGCTGGCCTGCAATGTGGCTAATGCAGTGCCCGCCGCAACCAATCCTGCGGCCTTTGCTCTCTTGTACCAGCTTGCTGCTTTTTCCGGATCAGGGTTTAGACCTTGCACATTAAGCGCGGCATAGATTGTTGGGTCATAAGTTCGCCCAACGCCATAATCGCCATGTGAATCTCCGAGCTCGCTCGCCCTCAAATAAAACTGCCGCGCTGATACAATGTCACCGCTATTTAGAAGCGTGTCGCCTTTTACAATTAGTGCAGCAGACTGAGCATCGCCGGGCAGTGGCACAGGAACCGCAACAGTTTGTGTCGAAAGCTCAGGGGCAGCATTCGCAGGAGCAATAGTCGCCGAAAGATCGCCCTGTACTGCATCGGCAACTGGCACTTGGCTATTTGCAATTTCGACTGTCATGGCTTTTACTGGTGCTGCCAGTGTTCCAGATTTTTCTTCAACAGCTGCAATTTCCACATCAAATTTTGGCGCATCAAATTGCGGCACAACAAGATTAACGCCTGCGATGTCAGCGGGCTTCAAAAGCCAAGTGCCTTCAGTCATTTCAATGCCTTTGGTCAAATATGACGAAGGCGGAAGGCCCATGACTTTCAATGCAACAGGTGCATTACCGTCAGCTACTTGAGCACTGAGCAACAGCGGAATCATACTGTTTAGGTTCCCCCGCACGTCATTCACATCGAGCGAAGCCATCGCAATTGCCTTTTTCTGGATCACCGTTTCTGTGCTGGGTTTTGGAAGCGTGAGCGTCGGAATTTTATACTCTGACAGGCTGGCTTGGAGTGTATCGAAAGTGTCGACCACTTGTTTTTGGAGTGTTGCCCGATCTGCAACCGCCAGCCCTGCACCGCCGCCAATTAAAAGCGCGAGCGTGCCAAGGCCAAACATTTTTAACAGCGGTCTGGAGGGCACGCGCTCTGTAGGTTCGGCAATCACGTGCGCGCGTTGCTCCTGTTGATAAAGGCGCCTGCGGCCATGGATATCGCTTAAGGGCAAAGTCGGGCGCTGCTGCAAAGCCGGGTCGTATAATTTTTGCGCAGTGGCAAATCGATCGTCTAACTTCCGCTTAAACTCGTCATAGGCTTCAGGACCGGGCGTTTCGACAAACAATGGCGCATCTGCGTTTCGAGCGGGAAATCTGGAATTAAATGTCTCTTCAGGTTTGCGATCTGCACTGCGATGAAACCAGCTTGGGGCCTTTTCAAAATCATTGGTCGGGCTAATGTCTTCCGAAGGGGCTGTGTCTTCGGCGTTGCTCTCGAAAATATGTGCCAAGCCCTGTTTACTGTTTTGGTGTGTCATGGTTCGCCTCCTGTAGGTGTAATAAGTTGTGGTGTGTTTGCCCCTATTCGGATTTGCCCAAGTAATTCTTTTGTCGATTTTTGCCGCGTCCAACCCGGAACGCTGGCTGCAAGATTAACGGCCAGTCCGTCTCCCTGTGCCTTATAAAGTTCAGCAACGAATGCTGCCAAATTCATGGCATGCGGAGACCCCTTTGGCCAGTCTTTAACTGCAAGAGTGAGCGATGCAGAAATCGTTTCAACGCTGCCAGCCTTGGTCATCAGGCCTGGAAGTTGTTGGGCATTGAGAAGGGCAGGTTGATAAACCGTTTCAAGATTTGGTGGCATAGTCAAACTCAAGACTTGAAATTTTCCGTTAGCTAACAGCGTTTTGTTGAATGAAGTTCCTAAAATCAAAGCGGCGTCCGCTTGGCCATCGACCAGTGCTTGAATCGCAGCATCGCCTTGCTTTGGAATGCGCTTGAACGGTATTTCCAAAGCGTTGAACAAAAGTTCGCCGCTGGCAAATCCTGCACTTTGCGCAGGCCCCGTTGCGATGCGCTTACCTGCCAGTCCGGTTACATTTTTAATAGTTGTTCGCGTTATCAAAACCAAATCAAGCGGCGAGAGTTTTGCCACATAGCTGAGTGAGTTATTATCACTGGAAATAAGGTTTTGGCTTTTGGCGTAAGCTAAACTGTCTGAAGCAACGATCGCAGCGTCAATGCTCGGAATTTGTGAAAGGTCGACCAAGGCTTGAACGCCTCCGGCCCCTAGAACAGGAAGAATACGCAAACCGTTTTCATGATCCAGTTTTTCCGCAATTGCGGCCGAAATCGGCAGCCATGCCGCCTCGCCGGAGAGGATTGTAACATAAATGTCGGTTTTGGGAGCAGCAAACGCCACCGAATTAAGCGCCGCAAATGCGCAAACCCCAAGAGCGGCCGAGAATTTTCTCATGCCGGATCCTTCTACTTCGTGTGGGTGCCATCCCGCGCTCCGAGGGGTCTGACCACCCGCAACGTGTTAAACACTCGCTAATGATTGTGGCGATGAGGGGGCAACAAAAAGGTCATCTTTTGGCGAACCACACTGGATTTAAATTTGTGCATCTGCTGAATTGAAAAAATGAAGAGTGCAATTGAAGAAGCCAAGACAAAAATATGTGGCCGTGGTTTGAGGCTGGTCATGCCGGAGGGCAACGATCAAAGAATAATTTTGGCCGCCAATATATTGCGCGAGCAAGAGCTTGCAGCCCCGATTTTACTTTCAGATGTGGTCTCTGCACCGACGACGCAGTCCGTTGCATGGCTAAGGGCAAAACGTAAAAACCTGACTGATGTGACTGCGAGGCGATTGTTGAGTAAGCCTCTTTATGCGGCAGGCACGATGGTTGCCACAGATGCGGCCCACGCCATGTTAGCAGGTGTAGCAAACCCCACAGCCCGCGTGATTGAAGCTGCATTGATGACAATTGGTCTGGCTCAAAACATTGAAACGCCGTCTAGTTTTTTTCTGATGGAGTGGCCAGACAAGCGTTTGATATTTGCAGATTGCGCCGTGAACATCCAACCCACTGCCAAGCAACTGGCAGATATCGCAATTGCCTCAGCAATGACTGCAACACATTTTTTTAACGAAGCGCCGCGCGTGGCACTTTTGTCATTCTCCACCAAAGGCAGTGGCAGTCACCCTGATGTTGCAAAAGTGGTTGAGGCTTTTCGAATTGCAAAAACGCGCGCTCCCCATCTCCAGATAGATGGAGAGCTACAAGGTGACTCTGCATTATCAACGATTGTAGCTGCGCGCAAAATCTCAACACCCAGCGACGTAGCAGGACACGCCAATGTTTTGATATTTCCTGATTTAGACGCAGGAAACATTGCTTACAAACTCACGCAATACCTGAGCGGTGCCCGGGCGATTGGCCCAATTTTGCAAGGTTTTGCAAAGCCAGTTTCAGATTTATCAAGGGGCGCTACGGTTGACGACATTGTGAATACCGCAGCGCTGCTCTTGTCGATGGTCTAGTTTATTTTTTTCAATCCTGCTTTTGATAGCGTGAAGCCTTTGCCATGCACCGTGCAGGTGATGCCGCTGGTTTTCGATTTGCAAGTGAAGGGCCCATCATGACGCGTCTCGCCATAGCCAAGAATGTCGGTATTGCCACAGCCGGGAACTTCGCCAGGATTTTTGTAAACTTTGTACTTGCCCAGCTCGGTTAAAGACACAGTCCAATACTTTGGCTCAACGCGGCTGCAACTTAACTCAGCCGAACCATCGGGTGTTGAATAAACCGTAGTGCCGCCAGCGGGCGTGTAGGTGCAGCACATATTTCGTGATGGTGTATCAAAAGACACTTGTTCATCATCGCCACTACTGGCATCTCCGGCAAAAACAGCGGTTGAGCAAAAGGCAAGTGTTATAAAGCTTAAAGTAAAGCGCATGGCACTCTCCGTCCATAAGCCCCCGCCAGAGTGTGGCACGAACTTCATTTGAGTTCAATTTCAATAAAAGCATATTCACCGTCCGAAGCGTTGATCACATCATGCTCAACTCCTTCTGAGCGAAAATATGGAACACCCTTTTTCATCTCTGCAATCGAGCTACCATTCGAAGTTTCCAATTTCAATTTTCCATCTAACAACGGCACCACAACATAGTCATGGCCATGGCGGTGCCAGCCCGTGTTGTCACCTGGCTTTTCAAACCGATATTCAGTGACGATTACTTTTTCATTCTCAATAAACACTGTAACTTTAGCACTTCCACTCACATCACTTCTCCTATTGTAAAAATATCGTACTGTTATAATATAACGCCCATGACCCACAATCACGCCAAATGCACAGCCAGCCTACTCGCCAGAGCTGAACAAGCTTGCGCGTCACGCTTCACCAAGCAACGCAAAGAAGTACTCTCCTGCGTCGCCGAAAGTCACACCGCGGTGGGCGCTTACGATGTCATCGAGCGCATGGCCGCCCATGGCCCGCGCCCTGCACCTATTACAGTTTATCGCGCTCTCGACTTTTTACTCGAACATAATCTGGTGCATAAAATTGAAAGCCGCAACGCATTTGTGGCTTGCGCTTGTGAGCATAAAAATGCGCAACCCGCTTTATTAATTTGCGACGCGTGCGGCAACGTTGATGAAATTATTCAGCCAGAGAATTTGGAATTGCAAACGGCAGCCAAGGCGCATGGATTTGCAATAAAACGCGCTGTGATTGAGCTTTCTGGCCTCTGCAAAGAATGCGCTCATGTTTAAGTTAATCGAGCCGCTGATTACCACACACAAACTTGGACTTAAGTTTAGTGGTCGTGACATCTTAAGTGGTGTGAATTTAACCGTGCGTGAACGCGAGATTGTGACCATCATTGGGCCCAATGGTGCAGGCAAATCAACTTTGGTGAAAGTGATGTTGGGGCTGATGTCGCAAACCAACGGGACTGTTCAGCGTCGTAAAAATTTAGTTGTGGGTTATGTGCCCCAGCGCTTTCCCATTGCCAGCACAGTGCCCTTGTCAGTTCGTCGATTGCTCACCCTCACATATAAAGCATCTGAAATTGAGTTGCAAAATGCGCTCGACGAAACTGGAATTGCACATTTAATCAATGCACGCGTCGCAGAACTTTCGGGCGGTGAATTGCAACGCGCTCTGCTGGCGCGTGCGCTTTTGCGCAAACCAGAATTACTGGTGCTCGATGAGCCTGTGCAGGCGGTGGATTTTACCGGCGAGTTGAAGCTCTATGAATTGATCTCGAGCATTCGTAAAAGCAGGGGCTGCGGCATTCTCATGGTGAGCCATGATCTGCACATGGTGATGGCGGAAAGCGACCGCGTGGTTTGCTTGAATGGCCACATCTGCTGCGAGGGCAAACCATCTGCGGTGCAAAAAGATCCGGAATTTGCCAAACTTTTTGGCCCTGCAGCCGTGCGCATGATAGCGGCCTACACCCACCACCACGATCACGACCACGAAAGCCATAGACACTAATATGAGCATTCTCATCGAACCCTTTTTCATTCGCGCACTTTTGGCGGGCTTTGGCGTTGCCGCCGTGGCGGGCCCGCTCGGCTGCTTCATCGTGTGGCGGCGTATGGCTTATTTTGGTGAAACGCTGGCCCATGCCGGACTCTTGGGCGTTGGCTTTGCATTGCTTTTTAACGTCAACATCACGCTCGGCGCAGTCGCTTCGGCTGTGTTGCTTGCCTTGCTATTATTGGCCCTGAAACGCCAGCGCCAAATTGCCGTTGATACGTTGCTCGGAATTTTATCGCATACGGCTCTTGCCTTGGGATTGATCACTGTGGGGCTTGTGACAGGAGCAGTCACCGGGCATCTCGATATATTATTTGGTGATGTTCTGACAGTATCAACTAAGGATGTAGCAACCGTCTGGATTGGCGCAGCAGCCGTCCTTAGTGTTATTATTTATCTTTGGCGCGATCTCATTGCTATTTCTGTGCATGAAGATTTAGCGCGTGCGGAAGGTATAAATGTGCCGTGGGTCGAATTGATTTTCATGCTTACAATGGCGGCCATGACGGCTTTTGCGATGAAAATTGTTGGATTACTTTTGATCACAGCTTTGACAGTCATTCCCGCCGCAGCCGCCAGACGGCTTTCAAACTCGCCGGAAAAAATGGCCGTGTTGTCTTGCGTTTTTGCTGCCATCGCTGTTGTTGCAGGCCTCGTCATGTCAGCGTTGTGGGGAACAATAGCAGGGCCGTCGATCGTATTGTCAGCCAGCGTTATCTTCGTCTTGACCTTAGCCTTCAGCCAGAGCAGTTAGATAACTATGAGCGACCCTGCATTCCAAAATCGTCGAAATTCTGTTGCTGTGAACGTAGGTCACATCAAGGTTGGCGGCAGCGCACCCATCGTAGTTCAGTCCATGACCAACACCGACACGGCAGATATTGAAGGCACCGCACGCCAATGCGCAGAACTTGCAAAGGCCGGATCAGAACTGGTGCGCATCACGGTGGACCGTGAAGAATCAGCGGCAGCAGTTGCTGCTATCCGCAATCGGCTCGATCAGATGAGCGTGAATGTGCCGCTGGTCGGCGACTTTCATTATAACGGTCACACACTGCTCACGGCCTATCCTGATTGTGCAGAGGCTCTTGCCAAATACCGCATCAATCCCGGTAATGTTGGTTTCAAAGAAAAGAAAGATCGTAACTTTGCCACCATGATTGAAGTAGCCATCAAACATAATAAGCCCATCCGCATCGGTGTGAATTGGGGGTCGCTCGACCAAGCCATGTTGGCTGCCATGTTGGATGAGAATGCAAAAACGGCAGACCCAAAACCTTTGCGCAGCGTGATGCATGACGCCATTGTGCAGTCTGGCATTCAGTCAGCACTCTATGCCGAAGAAATTGGTCTGGCCCGCGATAAAATTATCATTTCAGCCAAGTGCTCCGAGGTTCAAGATTTAATCACGGTCTACCGCATGTTGGCCGCACGCTCTGATCACGCGCTGCATCTGGGCCTCACAGAGGCGGGCATGGGATCAAAAGGCATCGTGGCATCGACAGCTGCACTTTCCGTCCTGCTGCAAGAAGGCATCGGCGACACGATCCGCATATCATTGACACCTGAACCCGGTGGCGACCGAACGCGTGAAGTAATCGTGGCCCAAGAGATTTTACAAACCATGGGCTTCCGCGCTTTTGCACCCATGGTTATTGCGTGCCCCGGTTGTGGCCGCACCACGTCTACGGTGTTTCAAGAATTAGCCCAAGATATTCAAACTTATGTTCGCACCCGAATGCCAATGTGGCGCGAGGCCTATCCCGGTTTTGAGAATCTCACACTCGCAGTTATGGGTTGCATCGTGAATGGACCGGGTGAATCCAAACATGCAGACATTGGCATTTCTCTGCCCGGCACAGGTGAGCTTCCAGCCGCTCCGATTTACATTGATGGCAAAAAAGTAAAAACGCTGCGTGGCGAAAACATCTCAGAACAGTTCCAAGATATTGTAGAAAACTATGTCAAGCAACGTTGGGGATGAACCGCGTTTCCCTATGCGGGTCGTTGAGTTTCTCGCAAATGCCGATCAGTTCTTAGATCGCGGTGACATCATTCTCACGCGCGGCAATTATTTTTCAAGCCGCGTAATCCGCTGGATTATCGGCAGTTATTTCAGCCATGCGGCCTTGGTGTTTTTGCTGCCGCAGCCGGAAAATGGCTTCAACAATACGTTCATGCTTGAAAGTATGCCGACGGGAATTGGATTGGCCAAACTCAAATCATATATTGGTGGGCAACCGCCCAGCGAAGATGTGGCCATTTTGCGAATGCAAGGTCCGGGCATTGATGAAGCCTACTTCAAGCAAGTGGGCGCGTTGATGTTAGACTATGTAAAAACCTCATATGATTTTGGTCGCGCTATCAACTTGGGCCTTGGCTTGTTTTTCAGTTTGCGTCGAAAATGGTCACCCAAAGGTAGGCGCTATTCGGCGCTGAAACACTGGGTTCCATCACAGTTCATTTGCAGTGGCTTCATTCAATATGGTTTTGTTGAAGCACTGCGTCGGAAAGGCGCAGACGCTTCGTCAGTAATTTTCAAAGCAGATCTGTCCGCCAATGACCGCGAAGGCCTGCTTGCCGTATCGCCGCAAGACATTGCTGACTCTGACAAACCAAAATGGCTTTATGCAATAAGACGCGGCTGGGTTTACGAAGTGAACAATCTGCACGAAGCCAAAAATATTATTTCCGGCGTGTTATCATAAACAGTGCAGCCTCACGCAAGACATCGGCGCGAGACCCATATGACACCAACGCCGCAATAGCGTCCTCGACCAATTTTTGTGCCTCGGCTTTTGCACCTGCTAAACCCAACAGATCCACAAAAGTTGCCTTACCCTTACTCTGATCTTTTTGCGTGGCTTTGCCCAAGGCTTCAGGGGTTGCCTCCACGTCCAAAACATCATCAGCAATTTGAAATGCAAGGCCAACATTGTAAGCGTAATTGCGCAAGGCCGAAACATCTTCGCCAGCAAGCAATGGTCCAGCCGCACAGGCAAATTCAAACAGGGCACCAGTTTTTAAACTTTGCATATGTGCAATCTCGGCTACCGTTTCAAAATTCTGCGTTTCGGCCTCAATATCCAGCATTTGCCCGCCCACCATGCCGGAAGGTCCTGCGGCTTTCGCCAATGCCTTCACCACATGCGGCCCAAGTTCGGCTGCGAGTTCAAACGCAAATGTCAGCAACCCATCACCGGCAAGAATTGCCGTGGCGTCATCAAATTTTTTGTGTGTTGTGGGTTGTCCGCGCCGCAGATCATCATTGTCAATGGCAGGCAAGTCATCATGCACCAGTGAATAGCAATGGATGCATTCTAAGGCAGTGGCCAAAGTCAAAGCCATTTGAGCATCGACCTTTTCCAACTTGCATGACTCCAAAACAAAAAATGGCCGTAAGCGTTTGCCCTGACCTAAAACTGCATAGCGCATAGCCGATCGCAGCCTGTCACCTTCACGTTGTGGCAGCACCCGCTCTAGTTCAGCTTCAACATCTCGCGCAGCCGCCGTCAGAGCCTGTTCAAAAGCTGTTAGTGCCAATTTAAAAATCCTCGTGCTATATCCCGCCCAAGTCATAACTCGAAACTCGCCTGATGCAAATCGCAATACCGCAACGATTGATCGACTTCTGGAACTTGCGCAGCCGCTGGCAGCGCTGGTGCATTGGTATTGCAGGATGTATTTTTGCTTGGCCACTCGTTATGACCTTTATTTACGGCATTGTGCCGCCGCCCATCTCAAACTTACAAATCATGCGGCTGTTCACTGGAAACGGTCTCAACAAAGATTGGGTGAGTCTCGATGAAATGTCACCAAACTTGGCAAGGGCGGTTTTGAGCTCTGAAGATGCCCGCTTTTGTTTCCATCATGGTGTGGACTGGGTGGAATTTCAGGATGCAGTGGGCGAAGTGTTTGATGACCAAGAAGGCCCAACACGAGGGGCCAGCACCTTATCGATGCAGACTGCGAAGAACCTGTTCCTGTGGGATGGTCGTTCTGTTGCGCGCAAAGTTTTAGAGGTGCCCCTTGCTGTTTATATGGACGCAATCTGGACCAAGCATCGTATGCTGGAAATATATTTGAACATTGTGGAATGGGCGCCCGGCGTATACGGCGCAGAGGCTGCCTCACAATTTCATTTCAAAAAATCGGCATCAAAGTTAACGCGCCGTGAAGCAGCACTGTTGGCCGCAGTTCTGCCCAATCCCATAAAACGCAGCGCCGGAAAACCTTCACGCAGGGTCAAAGCAATTGCTTCACGCATCCAGTTCCGAATGGCGGCTATAGATGCCTATCTCGCTTGTATCCGCAAATAACCTCAGCTATAAGCCGCCCAACACAAACAGCTGTTTTTATGCTGTTTTCAAAGAATCATTATATTACAGAGGTTTAGACTATGGCTGTTCCAAGAAAAAAGATGTCGAGAAGCCGCACAGGGATGCGTCGTTCGGGCCAAAAAATGCAGATCGTGACATTTATTGAAGATCAAAAGTCTGGCGAATTGCGCCGCCCTCACCACATCGATTTGAAAACTGGTATGTATCGTGGCCGCCAAGTTCTCGACGTAAAATCCGAAGCATAAACCCTCTACACAAAGCTTTGACGAAAAGGACTGGAATTAACCGGTCCTTTTTTTATGGGTTAACCGCGTTTCTAAAGCCTCGTTTAGTTTGAAGCCATTAAATTGGCCCACAAATTGCTACGAGGACGACATGTTGGCAGGACATTGGCAAGATTTTAAAGTTCAAAATTTGAGCGCAGAAGAAGCGCGCAAATTAACCCTGCCTTGGCAAGCCCTTAGCGTCCATTCCATCGAACCCGCTGGCTTCAATGCGCCTGAATTGGCACTTCCTATTTTGAAACAACATTCTGGAGCCACACTGGCAACGGTGGCCGATGGCCCTGATCTTCTATTCGCCTTGCCAACCCAGAATGGCTTTGCATATGCCAAATCCTGGGTAACGCCGCTCACCGCTTCAGGCACACCGCACATTGCCGAAAATCTTCATGCTGCAACGATCACTGCGTTTTTGAGTGGCCAGTCCAAGCCGTTTTTGTTTCAAGCCATTGC
>JANOXS010000019.1:0-35065 GCA_031418535.1 Hyphomicrobiales bacterium
GGCTGGGGCATCCCCGGCACAAAAATCCGCTTTGGTGCCGACAGCGTTCTGGGACTGGTTCCCGGTGCAGGTGATTTGGCCGGAATGCTCATCTCACTCTATGTGGTGGTCAAAGCCTATGAAATGGGCGTCCCCAACAACATCCTCCTAAAAATGGCAGGAAACATCGCCATCGATACGGGCCTCGGCGCCGTTCCAGTCCTTGGCGATTTCTTTGACGTCTTCTTTAAGTCAAACATCAGAAACGTCGACTTACTCCATGATTTCTTGAGGAAATCTGGGAAAGTTTGATTTCGTGCTTCATCTTTGCTATATTGTGCACAAATGAAGTGAATGGAACATAACCCATGTCTGATGTCACAATTACAGTTCGAATGCCAAAATCACTGCGCGACCGCCTCGAAGCGCTGAGTGCCGAAACACGCCGCTCAAAATCCTTTCTCGGCATGGAAGCTATTCAGGATTACGTCGATACAGAAGAAGAAATTGTCCTCGGCATTAAGCGTGGATTAGCCGATATTGAAGCCGGACGTACCGTGCCACATGATGAAGCCATGCGGCGCATCAGAACAACAATTGATGCCGCCGCCCAAAAGAAAATCGCGTCGTGACGCGAAAAATTCTCTGGTCTGAAGATGCTTTGGCAGATGCTCAAAAAATCTTCGCCTTCATCGCCAGAGACAATCTGCAGAACGCCAATTTGGTGGCAGATCGCATTGACCATTCAATCGCACTTATAGCTGAAACACCGTTGGGCAAACCGGGGCGAATTCATAACACCTATGAAGCAGTGGTCCCAAAAACTTCATTCATCATTGCCTATCACCTCGGCAAAGACAATTCGCTAAACATCATACGCGTCATACACGGCGCAAGAGATTGGCAAGTTGGGGAATGGCCAAAGTGAAAGTAGGTATATATGCACTGTCACCGTAATCCCACTGTCACCGTAATCCCCACCGTAATCTCAGGAGTGGGAGTGTCACCGTAACTCAAATATAACGGAGGGGTTGTTTCTAAAGTCTGAGTATCTTACCCAGCGAGGCTTAATTTTAAAAAGTTGCGCCCCATACTTGAGAAACTCTGCTTCAAGAGGACAGTTAGCTACATGAATTCCCTCAAGCTTTTTTTTCTCGTTTACATCAGTGATAGGAACAACATCCCCTTCAATCTGGACCGTGATGTTATCTTCCCAACCAACCACCAAAGCAATGCGTTTATCAGTATATATATTTTTAAACTTTCTACTTTCAGGAAAACAGTCAAAAACAATATTCCCATCATCAGCCAAAGTTACCTGTATGGCAGCAGCCTCTGGCGCGCCATTCTCATGCAGAGTAGCGATTATTCCCAACTTCTGTTTGCCCAGAAAGTTTTTAATTAATTCTTGTTTTTCTTGCGTGTTCATTGATCCATTGGGTGCTCATTATGAAGTTCTTACTATAGCTGATATCGGTTTATTTTCAATATATCTGGACTGCATCTCATAAGTGAGACACGATAATTTTGGTCACAGTCGGATTTGCGGTGACAGTGCACATATTAATGTTGCACCATACTCATTGTGAATAAATTAAGCGTTGTAATATTCAGGTAGCTTAAGTTAGGCTCAACCATGACTTTAGACATCACCACTTACAACACCGCTCAATCCCCTGCCTACGCAGCAATCTGCACCACCCTCTATGCCGAACTCACGCGCGGTCTGCCCAAAGCGGAATGTAAGGTCTGGCATGGCGGGCCGGTTTGGTTTTTGGAGGGAAACCCTGTGGCAGATTTACGGTGACAGTGCACATATTAATGTTGCACCATACTCATTGTGGATAAATTAAGCGTTGTAATATTCAGGTAGCTTAAGTTAGGCTCAACCATGACTTCAGACAAAGCAATTTGCACCGGATTACGGTGACAGTGCACATATTTAAAATGGGAAAGGATTTTTCGCCTCGCCTTCCCTTGAACAAATTTCGACATTCACAACTCTCTCGTGTCCCGCTAATCTGCGCCCATGAACCCAGACATCACCACTTACAACTCCACCCAATCCTCTGCCTACGCAGCAATCTGCACCGCCCTCTACGCCGAACTCACGCGCGGCCTGCCCAAAGCGGAAAGCAAGGTCTGGCACGGCGGGCCGGTTTGGTTTTTGGAGGGAAACCCCATTGCAGGCTATTGGGTGCGGAAATCTGGCGTGCAATTGTTGTTCTGGAGCGGGCAATCCTTTGATGAACCAAGCCTAAAGCCAGAAGGCAAATTCAAAGCCGCCGAAGCGCATTACAAAACTGTCTCTGAAATCAACCCACACGAAATTCAGCGCTGGCTTGCCAAAGCCGCACTGATCCAATGGGACTATAAGAACATCGTTAAACGCAAAGGCAAGCTGGAAAAAATTGGCAATTGGTAGTCGCTCTGCGTCTTTGCCACTCAGCCACATCTGCTCTATAAGCCGCCTATCAAACCAATCGGAACTCCTATGCGCGTTGCTATTTTCACCACTATTTTACTCACAACACTTTCGCCCGCCCTCGCCCAAGAGCGCCAATGGTCTTTGGATGTGTCTGAACGTGAAGCGTTTCTGGTGTTTGGTGTACCAGATACAGAAGATGTGGGATTTAGTTTTTGGTGCGATATCGGAAAGTCAAAAATTTCAATTTTTGCTCCTGTGGCCCGCACTGCACTGAAACAAAACAAACGCCTGCATATTGATTTGGCGATTGACGACGAAAAATTTAACATCATCGCCAAAGCAAGCACGACGCCCGGCACGCAAGACTCAAGTGTTGAAGCCCTCGTCGCTATTGATGGCACAGTGATGAAAGCGGTGAGCAATGCTCAAACCATCACAGTGAAAGTTGCAAACCACACCGCAAGCTATCCGCTGGGTGATGCCGATATTAAAGGCTTGCTGCGCGTGTGTTCAGGTGAACTCAGCAACTAACGGCGCAAAAGTTTGTGCAGTGTTGCAACGGTTGATTGATCGGCAATGCCATCAACGCGCGCTTGTCTGAAATGCCGCTGAAATGCTTCAACCACAATTTTCGTTCGGTGATCAAACTGAGCGGTGGCCTCAAGGCCATAACCATAAAGCCGCAGCATAGCTTGAAGAGCAAATACCGGATCGCCCTCGTCACCCAATTGTAAAAAACTACCGCCGCTTAAAAGTTCGGCCGCAATCCAATGGCCCACACCTTTGCTGGCTAAATAGGCCCAATCAAATTTTTCGCCGGGATCAACTTTTCGCCCCGGCGCCACATCGGAATGTGCCAGAACGTTAAATGGTTTTATCTTGTGCCGCTCAACAATATCCAAACTTAATATGGCAACAGCTTCCATTTGTGCCTGTGGAAAATCAGGATAGCCACCTGTGTGGCCAGCATTGTGAATTTCGATTCCAATTGAATGTGAGTTAATATCTGTTTCGCCATGCCAGCTTGAAACACCGGCGTGCCAAGCCCGCGCAGCCTCGTCCACCATTTGCACAATATGGCCTGCTTTATCAATCAAGTAGTGGCACGAAACACCAGACTTCTCATCGCACAACCAGTCACAAGCCTTCTGCGCATCCGACATGCCTGTGTAATGTAAAATCAACAGACCAGGCTTTATATTATCAACTCGTTCGCCGATGTTTGGTGACAGCTGAATTCTATGAGGCAGCTTGGTGCCAATCACCTACCCAAGTTCCTTCATAAGCGCGCTATAGGCCGCAGTGATGCGGGCCAGCCGATCTGTTGAAATTTTCACCATTTCTTTTGGCACGCCTTCGCCGGTCAATTTGTCAGGATGAAGCGAGCGCACCAATGATTTGTATTTCTTTTTGATCACAGCAAGTGAAGCGCCCCGTGCAACGCCCAGCAAATCATAAGGATCATCTTTAATGGCCACATGCCGTGCGCGAATGCGGGCAAACTCAGTGTCACTAAATCCAAAAATTTCAGCAACGCGCGTCAGATAAGTCAACTCATCTTCGTGAACAACATTGTCAGCCTTGGCAATGTGAAATAAACCATCCAACACATTTTCAAGAACCGCCGATTTCAATGTAAAAAGCTTGGCCACCTGCTCGGCATAACTTTCAAATCCAACCACATCTTGTTTGGCCAGATTAAACACGCGCTCAACCGCCGCCATGTCTTTTTCAGGGATATGAAAAACCTGCTTAAAGGCCAGCACTTCGTCATCCGTGACAACGCCGTCGGCTTTAGCCATTTTAGCGCCAAGCGCAATCATGCCAATGGTAAACCCCACTGATTTTTCAGGTGCAGCGGAGTTAAATGAAAATCCGCCAAGCACATTGCTCAACGTATCCCCAAAGTCATGCGCAATTTCTGTGATACGAGCCCATACAGTCATGGGAACAATCTATCTGATTTCAAAAACGAGGAAAGGCCCCTCAGGCGTTTTTGCGAAAATAATATCCAAGCTTAAAAACCGGCGAGTCAATGTCGAGATGTTGTGCCAAACGCCGCTCTACATGCCACGCCCGACCAGCCGTCCAAATCGTCGCCCACAAAACCGGTATGACCGAAAGTGCCAGCAAAACATTTAACGCCACGTCAGGCAAACCCAGCAACTTGCTGAAAGCCCAAACTGACGCCGCCGCAGCAGCACCCACCAAGCACAACGTTAAAAGTGTCACCCCCGCAGCAGCAACAAAACAACCCAACGGGCTAAAAGCTTGGATTGATGTTTTGGGCGCAGTTTCAGGCTTGATAAATTCTTGTTCCATGAACCTGATATGGCAATTTCCCCGGCTTTATGCAAGCCGGGGCTGTTCATGATCAATTACCAGCAGTAGCGCTGAGCTTGGCGCACGCGCACCCACTTGTGGCGCCGGTGGCTCCACACTTTAACATTCACAAATCTGGTGCCGCAGTGATGACGATAGCCATGATAATAATAGGGATGGCCAAATCCGAGAGATATGTAAACTTTCGCACTCGCCGGACTGACCGCAGCTGCCATTCCGAATGCAATGGTGGCGGCCGCAACGAGACCAAGAATTGATTTACGAACCATGTGAAAGACCTTTCAAAAATTGAACGCCCCAACAGCAAAACTTTATGCCTGTGGTCAAGCAAGGTCAATCACTTATCTAGGCGGCTTCTTCAACGCCATGAGGCGCACCCAAACCCAACATACGGCAAATCGCATATGTTAAATCAGCGCGGTTGAGGGTGTAGAAATGAAACGCATCGACACCTTCGCGAGAGAGTTCTTGCACCTGTTCGGCAGCGACCATTGCCGCAACTAAATTTCGCGTTTCCGGATCACCATCAAGGCCAGAGAACCTCCTAATCATCGCAGGCGGAATGTGCGCCCCACATTTTGCAGAAAATTCTTGAACCTTGGCAAAGTTTGTGACCGGAAGAATGCCCGGCAATAATTTAATGTTAATTCCGCGCGCCGCAATCCGGTCACGCAGTCTCAGGAAAAAAGCATTGTGGAAAAAAAACTGCGAGATTGCGTGTGTTGCACCGTGGTCGGCTTTGTCGGCGAGGAAAGCTAAATCCTCTTCAATTGATACCGACTCTGGGTGTTTTTCAGGATAGGCAGAAACAGAAACTTGAAAATCTGCGATATCCCGAATACCACGCACCAGATCCGCAGCATTGCGGTAACCGTCGGGGTGCGGTGTGAATTTTGTGCCGACACCGCCCGGCGGATCACCCCGCAAAGCGACGATGTGTCGAACCCCAGAATCCCAAAATTTTTGAATGACTGCGTCAATCTCGTGCTTTGGAGCTCCCACACAGGTTAAATGCGCGGCGGGCGCCAATGTGGTTTCGCTTGCTAAGCGTCGAACCGTTTCAAGCGAACGATCATGTGTCGTGCCACCTGCTCCATAGGTAACCGAAACAAAACTAGGATTGACTGATTCCAGTTTCCGAATTGTGCGCCAAAATCCAAGCTCGGCTTCGCCAGCCTTGGGTGGAAAAAATTCGAACGACACTGTAAGAGCACTCATAATTTTCGCACCATTTTTTGAACTTCTAATTTTTTAGTTTCGCTGTGCGGCTGGCACTGTGCCAACCAAATTGAAACCGTTAAACCCTTGCGGGATTTTAGCCATGGCGGCTGCAACACTTCGTGCTTCAAAAGATCAAGCCCCGCTCGGTTCAACCACGCTACCATGTGCTCGCTGGCCAAACCTAAACGCCGATGGGCATGGCGGGTTCGAAGTTCCTCCATGTCATGCGGCGCAAAATCGACAATGAGCAAGCGTCCTTCCGGTGACAGAATTCTGCGTGCTTCCAAAAGCGCCCGTTGTGGCTCGTCCAGAAAATGCAACACTTGGTGGATGGTCACAAGATCAGCGAAATTATCTGCAAAGGGCAGCGCATAAATATCGGCCTGGCGCACCTGCGCATTGCGCATATTTTGCCGCTCAATATTGGCCCGCGCTATCGCCAACATTTCGCGGTTGGTATCAAGGCCATAAAGATGAGTAGAACGGTTTTGCAAAAGCTCTAGCACGCGCCCTGTGCCCGTACCAAGATCAACAACTGTTTGAAATTTCTGTTCGCCCAATAAGGCAAGCATTGCCGCTTCAACTTCGGCTTCCAGAACATGTAGGGAGCGAAGCTTGGCCCAGTCCACAGCGCTTTGATCAAAATAGGCTGAAGCCGTTTCCGTTCGTTGGAGTCTCACTTCTTCAAGTCTGGCAATATCGGATTTGAGTAAGCTGTCGCTGCCCGGCAAAAGCTCAACCAAAGACTTAGCCAAAGCCCCACTGCGCCCTTCTTCACGCATTCTGAATAAAACCCAGTTGCCCTCCTTGTGACGACTGATGAGACCAGACTCTGTCATCAGTTTGAGATGGCGGCTGACCCGCGGCTGGCTTTGCCCGAGCACATAGGTAAGTTCAGTCACGTTGAGCTCGCCATGTGAGAGCACAAACAAAATGCGCAAACGAGTCGTTTCCGCTACAGCTTTCAATCCTGCTAATAGTTCGTCCATAAATCCCTCTTGGACAATCTATATAAACATATCTTTATATAGACAAGTTTTATTTATGCGTTTTAACTCGAAAAAACGTCGCTAATTGCAGTATTGTGCCGAGAACACTTGATTTTTTTCGAAACTCGCCGCATTTGCCACAGTTAAGTAACAAATAACGTTGATGCTGCAATTCGTTCGGCAACAGTTTTGAGGCTTCTATGTCCCTATCAGTATCACGACGCGATTTTAATAAGCTCTTGCTTGGCTCGACAATTACGTCAGCTTTTGCAACCCAAGCGTTAGCCGACGACGGTGCCAGCATTTACGTGAAGAAACTTGGTGCAGAAGTTATCAGGCTGGCAAATGGTGGCACACGCGGCGACAAAGCTCTACAACACAGATTTGCCGCCCTTTTTAATCGCTACATCAGCATCCCCAATGTTGCTAGTTTCGCGCTTGGAACTGCTCAACACGATCTCCCCCCCGGCGACAAAGCTATGTTTTATGATCTCGTGGCAAATTATGCGGCAGCTCTTTTTGTATGGTATGTGGAAGACTTCAAAGGCGACAGCTTGGCCATTACCAATTCTGCCGCTCAAGGAAAATTCACGACCGTTGATTCGACCATCAAAGGCGGCGGCCTTGGTGGTGAAAAATTGCGTTGGCGGGTTTCGGGATCAAATGGCAGTTACCGCATCGCCGATTTGAACGTGAAAGGTGTGTGGCTGACAATTTCGATGAAAAAACTCTTTGCAGACACGCTTAAAAATTCAAAAGGTGATTTCAATGCAATTTATTCGAAACTGCGCGAAGCAGAAACGTGGTAAGTTAATCTCGTAAATTCGTCGTTCACGAAGCATTAACCATAGGCGACTGAAATGGGGTCTGGTAAGAAGTTCGAATCATGATTTCACGTCGAAAATTTTCGTTGTTGTCTCTCGCTGCACTTGCCTCTCCTGTGCAAGCAGCTGTGCATCCTTCAATTACATTTATGAACCAAATGGGCAAAGATTTGCTGCATGCTCATCGTTTAGGAACAGTCTCGGCATTCTTGCGCGTCATAAATCGCTATGCCGACGTCAGCGGGATATCAGATTATTCCTTGGGAACCTTTTCCGTTGGTGCCAGTCAGAAACCAAAATATTTGCGTGGTGTGGCTAATTTTATGGCCCGCTATTTTGCTGAGCAAACCAGGAATTATCCCATAGCTAAATATGAAATCGGTGAAGCCACCGTCGACAGCAACAAAAATGTGTTGGTTGACACTAAAATTTATATGATGGCAGGCCAGACTTACGGTGTGAGCTGGCGGCTCAATTGGGTCGGCGGTCAATATAAAGTGGCCGATGCCAAGTTCCTTGGCTTCTCGATGACGTATCAACAGCGTAGCCTTTTTACGTCTTTCATCAACAAGCATAATGGCGATGTTGGCCAACTTATTGTTGCTCTGAATAGATAGACTTCTTTAACCCGGCAATGCGAATGGTCTGACTATCGACACGGGGGTCATCGCAATGCGAAAATTTCTCTTAGCAGCCACTGCCGTGGCTATCACTGCATGTTCGTCAGGCGATAAAACTCCGCTTTATGAAACAACTGGCGTAAGCCAACCAGAACAATCCTGTTCCGTTGATCCGCGGTCTTTTGCAACGGCCGAACCAGTTGCCGATTTTGAACAAGGTAATGGTTGCGGTGTGACCAACGGTTTCAAACTCTATGCAGTAGACGGAATTAAACTCAGCCAACCCGCATTGGTTACTTGCAACGTGGCAAATACATTGCACAATTGGATCCGTCAAACCGCCATCCCGCAGGCCAACCGTGTTTATGGCGCCGAGATTTCCGAAATAAAAATTGCGGCATCATACGCCTGCAGGCCGCGCAACAATGTGCGTGGCGCAAAACTCAGCGAACATGGCATGGGCAATGCCATTGATATCTCAGGCTTTACATTTGACAATGGCCAACAAATTTCAGTGCTAGAGAATTACTATGGCTCGCGAGCAGATCGACAATTTCTGAGCACTATCAGAAGCGAAGCGTGCGGGCCATTCCACACCGTTTTAGGGCCAGGCTCTGATGCCCACCACAAGGATCATTTGCACTTTGATTTGCAGCGCATGAGAAGCGGCGGTGCCTACTGCCACTAAGCCAGCTTCACTTGGGCCTTCCGCCCAAACCACACGCATGTGGCAACTAAAAATGCGAAAAATAATGAGCGCAACGTCAGGTCTTCGCCCAACATGAAATGAGCTGCAAATTGAGTCATGAAAGTTTGCAAAAGCTGCATCTGCCCCACCTTGGCAACACCGCCAATGGCCAATCCGCTGTTCCAAGCGAAAAAACCTACAAGCTGACTCATCAATCCCAGATAAGCAAAACAGGCCCAAGACTGCATTGAAATATGAGCAGTCACCGAGCCCGAAAAATAATATGTGAGAGGCAGAGTAACTGGCAGCGCCACAATAAGCGCCCAGCAAATTACTTGCCAGCCACCAAGTTTGCGCGACAGACTTCCCCCTGCCGCATAACCCATGGAAGCCGCGATGACCGCTAACACCAGCAAACTATCAGCGGCCTGCAAAGCCACACCGCCATCCCAAACGGCATAAACAATCACCGCTGATGAGCCGAGTAAACTCCACGCCCAAAACTTAGCCGAAGGTTTTTCGCCAGCAAATATTGTACTCATAAAAGCAGTGCCCAGCGGCAACAGCGCCAGGACAACACTGCCATGCGAAGCCGGTGCGTTTTGCATGGCGATAGTTGATAATATCGGAAAACCAAAAATCACACCTGCGGCAATTACCAAAAGTATTTTTAAATCTGAACGATCAGGCCAAGCTTGCCGCGTGACCAGCAATAGTGGAATAGCAACCAGCGCCGCCACAACTGTTCGACCTATGCTGATAAAAAGCGGATCAAGTTCATGAAGAGCAAGTTTTGTAAATGGCAAGGTGAGTGAAAAAATTACAACACCGATAAACCCAAGAACATAACCCCGTGTGGTGGTATTCATTCCGGCATCTCGTTGCGTTTCCAAATCGCCGCAATCAACGGCCGCGCAGCAACCGCTTTGTAATATGTTTTGAGATTTGGATGCCGCGCAAACAAATGCCCAAGGTCCGGCGCCCAACTGATTAACATCGCAACATAAATATCAACCGCGCTAAAATTCTCGCCTAGAATAAATGGTCCAACGCCCAGTTCATCTGCAAAAATTTTAAAGTCGCGGTCCATGTGTTCATGGGCTCTCGCTTTAATGAAAGGCGCGTGTGTTGAATCGGTTGAGTACCGCTCAGAATAAAAATAGCGCAAATCTGCCATATAAACCGATGATGCAAAATAAAGCATCCAACGCAGATATTTTGGACGATCCTGTGTATCTAAGGAAGGAGCCATGCCCGCTTCCGGATGAAGATCAGCCAAATAAATCATAATCGCTGCACTTTCCGTCATCACACTGTCATCGAGCAAGCGCAATGCTGGCACCTCGCCACGTGGATTTATCAAAAGGTAAGGCGCTGGTGCAGACCCATCTTCTAAACGTTGAACGCTTTCAAGCCGAAATTCCGCACCCAGTTCAGCCAACAAAGCTTCAACTGCCACCGATCCTGAATTTTCTCGAGCATAGAGTGTGAACATGAACTTCCCCTTTGGTCGGCTGCAATTAGCAGCTATATATGCTATCCACCAAGCTACATCTTTAGAACCAAGGACGCTTTCTCACATGGTGCAGGCCCCTGCCCGCCGTAATGTTCGGTTTTCATATTCAACTGCTGATCAGCCCTTGCTGCAACGCGCTGTTATTCAAGCGATTGAAAAAATTGGCGGCCAGCGCAAACTCAAAAAACTCTATATTCAACACCAAAGCAACTTGGCACGCGGTGATAATTTTTTTGACTCGGCCATGCGCCTGTTGCGCATCAATGTTTCGCATGATGACACCTTAAGCCTCACACCTAAAACGGGGCCAGTCGTATTCATCTCAAACCATCCCTACGGTGTGCTGGATGGCATCACGCTCACATGGCTTGCTCTTAAAGTACGGCCAGACACCAAAGTTCTAGCCAATGATGTGTTGTGCCAAGCGCCCGAAGCCGCAGCGCACTTGTTGCCTGTTGCCTTTGCACCTACGAGGGAAGCCAGAGAAACCAATGTGAACAGCCGCAGGCAAGCTCAAGATTGGCTCAAGCAGGGCGGCGCTGTGGGTATCTTCCCGGGTGGCGGCGTTTCAACGTCTGAACACATGCATCGTGGCCAAGCGGTTGATTTGCCCTGGGCGCCCTTCACCGCCAAAATGATCCGCATGAGCAAGGCAACGGTTGTGCCCGTATTTTTCACCGGGCAAAACAGCCGCCTGTTTCAACTTGCAAGCCATCTGAGCTTAACATTGCGCCTCTCATTGGTGTTTCGTGAAACTGCGCGGCGCATTGGCACGGATTTAGCCGTGCGTGTGGGAAAGCCTATTCCCTTCAGCGAAATCGAACATCTAACTGAGCGCGAAGATTTAATTGCTGAACTACGCAAACGCACATATGCGCTGGCCAGACCATCAGACATTCGCGGCAATCCAAAAGATTTGCACCTTCGCACCGGGCGCATCAAAGGCTGGAAGCAAAATAATTCTGAGTGATCCCCTTGTCAGATTCTTAATTCAGAATAAGCATAGTGCATCGGGCTACTGATTTGGAGACTTAGACATGCAGCGCTTATTTGCGACGATGCTAACATTCAGTGCACTGATGATAATCCCGCAAGCCAGTGCCGCCACCTGCCCAGCAGAAGGTTTCATCCAAAATGCAGGCACTGCATTCATGGGGGCTGCAAGATCAGGTTCCGCCGGCGCGTTTACGGGCGCCGCAGCGCGTTATGCCGATCTACACTCCATCGCCATGTTCGCCCTCGGCCCTTACCGCAAAGACCTGCCGAAAGGCCGCGAAAGCGAATATGTGGCATTGAGCAAAAGATTTATGGGAAATTTCATGTCGCAATATGCCAGCAAATTCAGCGGCAACAGCATCAAAATCACCAGCTGCAATGGTAACGTCATCGGCACCAAACTCTCCAGCGGCCAAACGCTAACCTTCAGATTGCAAGGCGGCCGGCGCATCGCCGATGTCAGCGTATCAGGCGTGTGGCTGGCGCAGACTATGCGCAGCAGATTTATCAGCGTGATTAGAAGCAACGGCGGCGACGTGGGCGCACTGATGAGCTGGTTAGGGAATTAGCGGCCCAAAAAGCGATTACTCAGTTCGGGTAATCCGCCTATCAAACAAGTGATGCAGTTTGTTCCCTTCATTCAGATGCTTTGCTGGCATTGAACCGGAAAATTTTTCCATAATTTCCACTGCGAGCAAATTGTGAACAGCGTTTCGCAAGTCCTCATTTTTGGCTAACAGTGCCTTTAACTCACGTTTGGGCCAACTTATGTAAATCGAACCAGCATCCACAGACGTAGTGCCCATTGGTTTGTTGCCTGTAAGAAAAGCTAATTCTCCAGTGAACACTGAAGCCGCCGAAGTGAACTCTTCACCTGCAATCTGAGTAAAATAGCGACCACTGAACATGAAAAATAAACGATCGGGCGGAAGACCAGCTTCGACAAGCTTTACGCGCTCCGTCGCGGTATGCCAGGTGGCAAGTGACATAAATTTGCGAAAATATTTTGGCGCAAGAATGTGAAACTTGTTGAACACATCAAGGTCACGCTCGCTCAATGATCCCAAACGGTTTTCGCGCCACATCAACGTGAGCATCACAACATTGATGACAATGTTCAGTGAACTCCAAAACATAGCCTGCCAAAGAGGCTGGTCGGTCGCGCCAAAATAAAAAGCTGTGTACGCAAAATCGCCGGCAATAGCGAAACTTCTCAAGATCACCTGATCGCGAAAGAGGAAGCAAATCAAATACAGCACGGCACCCAAATGCACCATGTTTTCAAATAAGAATTTAGTTTCAGACATGAATGTTATTACTCTTCGCTAGAATTTAATGGTGTGCGATTAAACATCTTTGCACATCGCCAAAACATCGTAAAATCTGCGTATATTTTCTTCAGTGAAGCTAACAGTTTTACGATCTCGCCCCACATGTGTGCCCTCCTGCGAGTCACTCTCAAAAGCAGTCAAAATTACTTCAAGATGATCTTGCGGAATTTCACAATATGAAAAAAGCTGCTGAATTGTGCGCAAGCGATTAGCGTTCAATTGTTCGTAGCTAACACGAAGCATATTCAATCCAACTTTCTGAAGCCGTTCTTGCTCAGCCATTTGCAAAGCCCATGCAATTGCGTAAATACTTTCAAACTGAACACTTTTATCTTTAAGATCAATCAAATCATCAAGATAGGAAACTGGAGTTCCCGCCGACATCATGAACCAACTGAATTCTTTGCGTTTAGGTTCTTGAATCAGCGGCATTCCAAACCCTTGAGCCATGCGAAAAAGCGAATTAGCCCACCCTTCGGCATCTCTAAACATAAATATATATTTAGCATCCGGGTCTGCTTGCCAAATTCGCCGCGCTTGGAAAAGCGATTGGCTGTGATGTTTAACGACCAGCGTGTGATCACCGTTCAAACTGCCCGCAAGAAAGTGAAACCTACTACTGGCTCTTATAAGGGCAACAGCTTCATCATCATCAACGGTAAAACGAGACAACGCCAAAGGAAAATAAGTTTCAGGTTCTGAAATACAATTCACCCCCTCTGCTTTGTTAAAAATGTGATGGGCCAATGTAGAGCCACAACGCCCTATATTTAAAACGTGCACCAAATTGCGTGGCCTGACCACTTTGTCTGCCAAAGCAATAAACTGCGAGAAAGGCATAACGAGCAACGCCACTGCGCTTTTGTAAAGTGCGTGATTTAAAAAAGGGGCTTGATAAATTTTGGTGCCATCAGGAGTCCGTGCAAAAATTGCATCCCGCGAATTCAAATCAAGCGCAAACAGTTCCCAGCCCGGTTCTTTCCACAGCAGACCAGGATCAACGTCCTGTCCGGCGCATTTTTCAAACCAAGCCAAACTGTATCGATCATCTAAACCCAGCGGAGTTCGGCCTTCAACTGTGTAAAATGTTGCCAACTAACGATCCTCCTTGAAATAACTCCCTTTTGCCTTGGTAAACTAACATGAACCGAATTTTGACAAAAGCATTTCAAGTGCCCATTAAAAATTTGTGCAACCCCTACCGCGCAAATCTCTTATACTTGATCTGCTTGGGCATCACCCCGCCCTCTTCCCAGCCTTCTCATAAACTTCATCATCTCTTCGCATTCCCACTGCGATGATCAGAATTTCAATTTTACCTTTATCTACTTTATAGACTATGCGTGTCGCGCCTGTGCGCATCCGCCGATAGCCCGCAAGCGCGCCGTGAAGCGGTTTTCCTGACTTTTCGGGTTCGCCATTGGCCAAACGCTGGTCAATCACTGCCATGATATTTCGCGCTTCCACACGCCCAAGCTCACGTAAGTCATTTTGCACTTCACGGTGAAGTGTAACCTTCCAAACCACTTCAGAGACTTTCGACGAAGGCATTCATTTCCTCGAACGAAATATAGTCTTCGGGTGGTGTGGCAAGTCGTGACAGCGCTATGGCCTCAATGCGAAGATCAGCCAATTCGTCCATCAATGCCTCGTAGCGATCAGTCCCCATCATTACCGCCGTTGGGCGGTTGTCACGCATAACAACGAAATGATCTTCCTCACCTGATGAAATCCTGTCAAGCAATTCACGGGTTTTCTTTTGAAGGTCCGTAGCAGATATGGCCTGATTTGCATTGTTAAGTAGCATGATTAAATCTCCGATGTCGCACCATAATACGATTTTAATCGGATTTCAATCGTATCTTACCGCGCAAACTTCTTATACTTGATCCGCTTCGGCATCACTGAATCTTCACCCAGTCTGCGCTTCTTGTCTTCTTCATAATCTTGGAAGTTGCCTTCGAACCATTCCACATGGCTGTCGCCTTCGAAAGCCAGAATATGCGTAGCCAAGCGATCTAAGAACATGCGGTCATGGCTGATGATGACGGCGCAGCCGGCGAAATCTTCCAGCGCTTCTTCAAGGGCGGCCAAGGTTTCGGTGTCGAGATCGTTGGTCGGTTCGTCGAGGAGGAGCACATTGGCGCCAGATTTTAACATCTTGGCCAAATGCACGCGGTTACGTTGGCCCCCTGAAAGTGTTCCCACCTTTTGCTGTTGGTCGGCACCTTTGAAGTTAAACGCACCCGTATAAGCTCTGGAGTTCATTTCTCGCTTGCCCAGATAAAGCACATCAAGGCCATCTGAAATTTCCTGCCAGACGGATTTGTTGGGATCCAAAGCATCGCGGCTTTGGTCAACGTAACCCATGTGCACACTTTCACCAATTTTGATCACACCCGCATCAGGTTGTTCATGGCCTGTGAGCATTTTAAACAACGTGGTTTTGCCAGAGCCGTTGGCCCCGATAATGCCCACAATGCCGCCGGGCGGAAGTTTGAAATTCAGGTTCTCAATCAACAAGCGATCACCGAAAGCCTTGTTCACGCCTTCAAGCTCAATCACATTATCGCCCAAGCGTTCACCTGGCGGAATGATGATTTGCGCTTCATGCGATTTCAGGCGTTCATCATTTTTCTTTAGCAGTTCATCATAAGCAGAAATACGCGCCTTGGATTTTGCTTGGCGGGCCTTAGGCGATGCGCTGATCCATTCAGATTCGCGATCAATGGATTTCTGGCGCGAAGCATCTTCGCGCTGCTCTTGCGCATAGCGCTTGGACTTGGCTTTTAAGTAAGCCGAGTAATTGCCTTCATAGGGAATACCCTTGCCGCGATCGAGTTCGAGAATCCATCCTGTCACATTGTCGAGAA
Organism: Hyphomicrobiales bacterium; assembly: GCA_031418535.1. Lineage (GTDB taxonomy): Bacteria > Pseudomonadota > Alphaproteobacteria > Rhizobiales > Aestuariivirgaceae > Aestuariivirga. The sequence continues at coordinate 15,809 of JANOXS010000019.1, forward strand.
AATACCGATCATGGGTGACGATGAGAATGGCACCGGGATAATCACGCAGATGATGTTCGAGCCAATTTACGGATTCCGCGTCGAGATGGTTGGTCGGTTCGTCAAGCAACAAAAGATCAGGCTTGGCGAGCAACAACCGCGTCAAAGCCACGCGGCGCTTTTCACCGCCAGAAAGATTTTCGACCGAAGAGTCACCGGGCGGACAGCGCAACGCATCCATTGCCACTTCAACTTGAGCTTCTAAGTCCCACAGATTTTGCGCGTCGATTACGTCTTGCAGCTTGCCGGCCTTTTCAGCGTTCTCATCATTATAATCGGCCATGAGAGCGTTATACTCATCAAGAATAGCCCTCTGCTTGGCCACGCCAACCATCGCATTTTCAAGAACATTCTTTGTGGGGTCGAGCTGCGGCTCTTGTTCCAAGTAACCAATGGTTGCCCCATCAGCAATCCACGCTTCGCCATTGTATTCTTTATCAAGGCCAGCCATGATTTTCAGAAGCGTCGATTTACCCGAACCGTTTGGCCCCAACACGCCAATTTTTGCATCAGGATAAAATTGCAAATGCACATTATCCAAAACCTTTTTGCCCGAAGCATAAGACTTCGAAAGTCCTTGCATATGATAAATAAATTGGCGCGCCATGATGATCCTGAAACTGAATGAGGGTGTTGGCGGCGCTTCTAGCGGGGATAAAGAAAAAGGGCAATCACTTGCCCTTTTTTAGATCATCAGCTCTGTAACTCAAGTGCATCTTTGATTATGCGTTGCAGCTCTTCGCGGCGATATGGCTTCATAATAATAAAACCGTTTTTGAAGCGCGGCTCGTCCTGATGCACCATGGCCCCTTTTGGATAACCTGAGGTATGGACGATTTTCAACGCAGGTTTTAGGCTCTGTGCAGCTTGGGCCAAATCAAAGCCATTCATGCCGCCGGGCATCACCACATCCGAGAACATCAGATCAATGTCATCTTGCTCTTGCAAAACAGCAAGGGCTTGGAAACCGTCTCCTGCTTCCACAATTTCATAGCCAAAATCTTCAAGGAAACCGCAAGCCACCGCCCGCACCGCTTCCTGATCTTCCACCACTAGAATTTTGGGACGACGTGCCTCAACAGGTTTTACAATCACTTCCGGCGCAGCCAAGACAGACGGTGCCACGGGCAGCGATGCTGCAACGCTTACGACTTTGTCTGCAGCTTCCTCGCCAGCCCGCATTCTGCGTGGCAAATACATTTTAACCGAAGTGCCGTGGCCCACTTCGCTGTAAACACTGATATGGCCACCAGACTGTTTGATGAAACCATAAACCATTGACAAGCCAAGTCCCGTTCCATGGCCTGGCGCTTTGGTGGTGAAAAACGGTTGGAATACTTTTTCAAGCAGTTCTGCCGACATGCCACAACCACTGTCTGTAACCGCCACCATAACATAATGACCCGGAACTACTTCCGGATGCTTATCGGCATAGTAACGATCCAAATATGCAGGCTGGGTTTCAATAACCAAACGACCGCTTTCGTTCATGGCGTCGCGGGCGTTGATGGCTAAATTCAGGATTGCTGATTCAAGCTGCGATGGGTCGATCAATGTGTGCGGTTCACCCGCCATCACATCAACTTTCAGTTCGACATTTTCTCCAATGGTGCGCACAATCAAGGGTGCAAGGCCAGTGACTAATTCATTCACACTCACATCGCGTGGCTCCAGCTCTTGCTTGCGGGCGAAAGCTAAGAGTTGCCGTGTAAGATCGGAACCTTTTTGTGCTGCATCAATAGCTTCCGAAACCCGTTTGGCGGATTTTTCATCTGCGCCCAGTTTACCGTCAAGCAATTGAAGATTACCAATGATCACCGTCAGAAGATTGTTGAAATCATGGGCAAGGCCACCCGTCAGTTGGCCTATGGCTTCCATTTTCTGCGCTTTTTGCAAACGCTCGTTCACTTCTTTCTTTTCGTTGGTGTCAGTAATCTGAACGATCAACTGTTCAGTTTCACCCTTCTCATTTTTCACCAACGCTATTGATGTCGCCCCGTGGACGACGGTTCCCTGCGGCGTGTTGTAGCGCAGCTCTTGTTGCAGCAAATCAGTTTCGCCTGTCAACAGTTGACGCATTCCATTCAGAAATTGGCCACGATCATCTTTGTGCAACAATTCTTCAAAGCCAAATGCTGTGGTTTCTAAATCATGCCGCGCCAGAAACTTGCACAACGATTGGTTGGCAGCCGATATTTGCCCAGATGGGCTGACCACCGCCATGCCATGCACGGCTGCAGCAAACGCGCCTCTAAACCGTTGATCACTGCGTGACGTTGCAATTTCAGCAATCTTACGAGAGGTCACATCTTCGAGCACGCACACTGAACGTTCCAGCCTGCCCTTGTCACCGCGGTAAGCATTCATCGACAACATAACTGTTGCAAGCGAACCATCTTTCCGGTGGATCAAAATCTCGGCATTCCGGTAAGCGCTGGACACCAAATACTTAGGATATATTTCAGTAACCAAGCGGCTCCGAGATTCTAAGGGAAGGAATTCACTGAAGCTGCGGCCCACGATATCTTTAGGTTCATAACCAAGTGCTGTACACCATGCGGCATTGGCGGAAAGCATACGGCCCGAACCATCCATGCTGTGCAACATGACAGGCAGATTTGCGAGAAGTTTTTCATAAACTCCACCTTGTTGGTCAGGAAAAAACGCCATCGAAGTTTGCTTGGGTGCTTCCGTACGATCAACGCCCCACGTCGCAGTTTGCGAATTTAATTCTTCCCAGCCTTTAAAACCAACCGCAGTCATAACACCACAACTCTCCACAATTCTTGGATGCCACACTATTCCTCGCACGGTTAATGGTTCATTGCCGTGGCCAGTTCAAATGTGCCATTAACTGTAATAGCTCTGAAACACTTGCCGCTTGGTTAATCAGTTCCTAATTAATTTAGGCTGTGGGCCTACCGATAGCTTCGGCAATGATCAGTGCACTGAGCAGGCTGTCATCATTTTGACTGCCGGGCAGATAGGTTTTATGGGTCGAGACAACAATTCGTGGATCTAAAGCACCCTGGGCCTTTGCGCTTGCAAGTGCTTCAGCGGTTGCCATCGCCACAGCTTTTTCCAAGGCCACTGCGCCACTGCCAAATACTTGCGCAGCCCCTGCCCCTAAAATCCGAAATGCTCCGTTGCCGTCACCTTCCACGTTTATGATGACACGGTGCGCAACCATGCCTGCGGCAGCGCCAACTGCATTGGCTACTTCACAATGCGGAACAAATATCACGTCACAGTCCAGCCGTCGACCAACCTCAGGATAATAAACCCGCACAGGCCCCCCAACGGCAACAATCGGAACATTCGGCGACAGTGCTATATTCACCAATCCTTTTTGTGGTTGCCCATCGCACACCGCATCAACCAAAGCACCCGATTGAACGACCTCACCAAAAGCTGCATCCAAAACGACCCGCGCAGAAAGAGAAATTGTCTTGTGCCAAACGGACCGGCAAAACTCTTGCAGTCGCTCTTCGCTTGGCGCTTTCATATCCCGAAAGCGGGTGAGCAAGCGCGCTGCAAGATCAGCTGAATCGCGCGACCAATTATTTTGCAGGCCCAAAACATGCGCCGCATCCGACGGCGTAAACGAACTAAATTGAATAAGGCCGCGTTTGCGCAATGAGGCCACTGCCCTTTGCGCCGACGACGACGTGGCAATTTTGCGCAAAGCAATGGGTGTTGCCTTTACCTCGGCGTAAACCTCGGCTTCACGCGCCGTCAAGCCAATGGCTTCGACTTTATGCGCGGCTCCGAATGGCAAGCACACAAACCGACCATGCATTGATCCGCCTTCAGTGTCCGAAAGATCAGCTTCCAAAATCGCATTGATAAAAGGAAATTTGTGACCGAGCAATGAAACCGGAACTGCCCGTTGCGGGCCAATGCGCAAGGCTCCATCAAAATCCAATTGCAGTTCGCTGTCGCCGCCAAGACCAATTGTTTTCACATCAATCGCTTTAACCATGGTGCGCCAACCAGCAACCTCTGCGCCATTTTCAGCAACGCGTGGCCTGCCATTGCTAAGGATGCCAATATCAGTCGTCGTACCTCCCATATCCGACATGATGAAATCGTCACGTCCGGATAGCCACCGTGCTCCGACCAAACTGGCAGCAGGCCCGGATAAAACTGTTTCAATAGGTTTGCTCGCAACGATTTCGGCATGAGCCAAATTGCCGTCACCCTTCACAATCATCAAAGGGCAATCAATACCCTTTTCAACCATGGCCCTACGCATCGCCCCAACCAACTGCGTGACACGTGAAATCAACCGCGCATTTAACACCGCCGTGAGTGCGCGGCGCGGGGCATCTAAGGCCGTCGAAAGCTCTGTCGAAACAGTCGTAGGTTTCCCAGAACTAACCCGCACTATCTCCCGTGCTTTTTCTTCGTGTTTCGGGTTTCGTCCGGCAAAGGAAGACGCAATCGCAAACGCACTGACCGAAGAATTCATTGCGTGCACTGCTTCAATTATCGCAGCTTCATCAAGCGCAAAAACTTCCTCGCCATTATGATCATGGCCACCCCGAACTTGCGCAATGAGTATTCCCGGAAATGACTTTGCAATTCCTGTGCGCACGACCATCGCATCATCAAAGCCAATGAGAATAACGCCCACCGCGCTACCGTGACCTTCGACCACTGCGTTGGTGGCAAGTGTTGTTGAAACTGAAACTAGTTTTACCCATTCTGATTTGAAGTTCGCGCCCAGTTGCGCGCTCGCCAAAGACATGGCCTCGCTCACCCCCACAGCTAAATCTCCTTTAGTGGTGAGGGCTTTGGCCGTGGCCAACACACGGTGGTTGGCTTGGTCGATGATGGCAGCGTCAGTATAAGTGCCACCTGTATCAATGCCAATTAAGTACGATGGTGCGAGAGAATCCGTCATGCACGACTTAATAGCGTGAACAAAAGCGATTTGGCGACAATAAGCGACGGGTCAATAACAAACTAGCCATTCTTCAGACGGTCCAAATTCGTCCGAATTTCTGCAAGTGATCCAATAATTCCAGCTCTATCAGATTTAAGTTTTAATATTTCGACACGGGCACTTAGGCGTGCAGCCTCAAATTCAGGTTGAGGTTCGCTTTCAAGCATGGCAAGAAGCTGCTTAGCTTCAGCCAACGCCTGATCTATATTTTTCTGAGATCCTTCAAGTCCGGAAATTGCGCGTTCGTGGGCCCGGCGCAAAACGCCGACTTGCCAAATTGCGCCACCCTCTTCAGAGCTGATGGCGCGCTGCTTTGCTTCCGAAGCTTTGCGCTCATGCTCAAACCGGCGGGGATCAAGCGCACCAAGCTTTATCGAGAAACTGACTTTACCACTGAACGATTGATCATTCATGTTCACACCATTTGTGGACACATCATCCGACCAACCAACTTGAGCTGTCACATCCATATTGTTAGACGTGGTGAGTTCGCTATTGATTTTGTCAATATCGGCTTCGGCTAACAAAAGTTCACGGCCCAAAGCGTCCGAACTTTTGCCATCCAAAATGCGTTCACTAATACGACGGTCTGCTTGCGACCGAGCTGCATGACCCTCAGCGACCAGCCGGTCAAGGATCACAGTCGTCGCTGTGGCCTTTTCACGATCAATTGCGCCAGAATTCATGGCGCTTACAATGGCTTTTCGCAGGCGTTTTATGTCCTTCGCCTGCGACAATATTGTATCTGACTTTGCCCGGTACCCTGAAGCTGTCAAGTTTTGCGGTGATACAAAAACCAAAACCTGCAAACCCGTTTCAGCCAAATATTTCCGGCACCGAACTTCAGCTGCTTGCTCCAACAATGTCGCTTTTCTGAAAGCTGAATAGCTTAAACTTAAACCAAGATCAGCCTTTCCATTTTCACTTAAACTGCCATTCAAGCTTGGCGATCGTAAAATTGTGGTTTCGGCGGCAGTGGTTTCTCGCATCTGCGCGCACCAAGAAGATGTCCGTGACTTGCTTTCTAAATTTTGGTCTGCCAGCGAAATCAAATCGGAAGCAGGCTCTACCCTTGGCTTCAAATGCAAATCGGCTGGTTTATGCTTTGCCACAAAAGAAGTCGCAACAATATCGGGTGGCTGATCCATCATTGTGGGTCTTAAGGACAACAAATCCAATTTCGTGCAGCCGGCCATGCCAAGCATAGCCAAGACGCCTAACAGCGCAGCGTTGCGACTATAAATAGAGTGGCGGATGACCAGCATGGATAATCTCTCGGGTTGCAGCTGTGGTGTCAGTTAAATTGGCTTCGACAAAAAAGCCTCGAATTGGCTTTCCAAAAAACGGATGAACACTGGCAATTTCACCGGGCAGAATTTGACCGACACTGCCAACTTTTGAGCATATGATGAAAGTGAAGCTGCAGCTATAAAGCGCAGTTCCGGTTTTAAAGCGGGCCTCATTGCCATAAGGCACGAACAACACATCAACGCGCGTAGCAATGGCACGCCCTAAAGTCGATGTTTCCATATTGGAAATTTGTGTGTTGATAAGTTTCTCGGTATTCAAAAGTGTTTGATGTGTTTTTTGCGAAACTTCAAAATCGCTTCGCGCAGTCTCAAGTGCAGCTCTGGCATCAAGGGCTTGTTTTGTGAGCAGCAATAAATCAGCTGAAGCCGCAGTTATGTCTTCCATAGGCCCGGTCTGTTGCAATTGTGCTTTCAGCGAATGCAACATGAGAAGCTGCGTAGCCAACATTGCACGGTCACCTTCCAGAATTTCTAACTCACTTTCGATTCCGGCCAAGCGTTGACCCGTTTCAAGAAGGCCTAATGTGTTTGATGTATAGGCCTTGCGGTCGATGAGATGCTTACCATAGAGTTTAGCCAAGTCTTTGCTGAGCCCGCTGGAATCCAACTGTTTTGCAAAAACTTTACGAATTTTATCGGTGCGAGCAATGCTAGATGTGATTGTTTTAATTTGGCGTTGCCGAGAAACGATTTCCTTTGAAACTGTGTCCTCAGCAAAATTAACAAGAATTTCAGCACCAGCCGCTGCGCTTTTGGCTTCATCAGCCTTTTGACTGACCTCGACCAAACGTTGCTCATTCAAATTCAAAGCTACTTTCAAATCACCAATATCTTTTTCCATGCGGTCCACCAAGACGTGACCTCGCGTCAGAGTCTGTGGTGCTGCCCAGGTTGAAGACGTGAGGAAAAAACCAATCATCGTTCCATAAAAAGTAAATGAGAGAAATAATATGCCGAGGAGAACAAAGGCGAGACGCTTATAGGCCGTCGAAACCAATTGCATGCCAATGTTGGACAAGAACACCAATGGTGATCGCCGTGGCAAAGGCTTTGCAATTTCGATATGTTTTTCAGCTTCTTCAGCGAGTTTTATTTTGTCGTGTCGAATTTTCTGAGGGTCTAAACCTAATGCATTGCTGAGCTGCCGGGCCCGCAGCGGGGCGGTTAAAACTCTTCCCACACCAGGCATTCGCAAGAACGTCCCAACTTGTGAGAGCGCGCTGATCACCACCAATTTAAAATTATAATCGATGCTCCGCAAAAGCGGCAAAATGAGTTGATTGGACGGATTATCGCCGCGTTGATCAACGACAATAATATCTAATTTCTGTGACCGTACCAAAGCCAGAGCATCGCCTACGTGCTCCATATAATCAATCGCCATCATCCCAATATGCGGCGAAACCAGATCGCAAATCTCATCTGCGTTCTGGCCAAAATAGAGGATTTTAGGATGATATGCCGCCTGAGTTGGCGGCTCCAATTTGGGAATGATTTTAACCATCATCCACCCCCTGCTTTGGCAGGAAGGTTTGCCTTTTTAGGTTTTTTTGGTGCTGCTCCTCGGGTTTCCCACGATGTTGTACCAAGTGTAACAATAGCCAGCGGCGTCAGGCAAACATACATAACTGGGAAAACAAACGCCATGGACAAAAACCAAATGCCATTGGTGCGACCTTCTGCGGGCAGTTTGTGTTTGTTAAGTTCATAGGCCAAAGCAAAAACAGAAACCAGCAAAGCATGAAGGATCATCGGCATGACAAAGCCAAGACGAACAATATGCACCACCAGCGTGATTGGATAAAACAGCAAGAGTAATTGCATTGAGCAATAATGCACCAACACCATAGGATGATACCGCGTTAGAAATGGTAACGCGGTCAAGAAGTCTACAATGTTTGAGCGACGCCAGCGCAGTTGCTGGCTAATATAGCCCGGCATTTGCGGCGGCGCTTTTGTGAAACAACGCGCATGAAAACACAGCCGCGTTTTATAGCCACGTTCAACAAGTTTACGCGTGAGAAAACGGTCTTCACCATATTTAACTTCATCACCCAAAAATGTGCGACTTTCGACATCGTGGTCCACGGCAATCAAAGCAGAGCGGCGATAAAGTGTGAGGCAGCCAGAAAGGCACATCACATGGCTGAAGGCATTTTCTAGATTTTTTAAAAAGTGATAGCCAATCCAATATTTGACTGTTTGCATACGCGTCAGCCAAGTTTCATTGGCGTTGACCACAAACACACAACCGCCAACACCGTCAGCACCTGTTGTATACATGTGACGCACCAAAACCCGCACCACATTGTTGTCAACGATAACATCAGAATCAACCGACATGATCAGATCAGTATGAGTAACTAAAACTGCATTTTTAATTCCAATGCGCTTGCCAACATTTTTGGCGTTGCGCAAAACCTTCATCCAAGGGTAGGTTTGTGCAATCTGCAGAAGGTAATCGTATGTGCCATCGGTCGAACAATCATCCACAAAAACCACTTTTAGTTTTTCGCGCGGATAGTCCAAGGCATCAAATGCCGCTGCCGTTTTGAGAATCGTTTCGCCTTCATTGTAGACAGGAACAATAATAGCAACGGTAGGCCAGTGCGGCGGATCAATATCATAATTTTCCAGCACTCTGCCGTCGGCCAAACGCAGAACGCTGCCAAAAAGATAGCGATTGGTGAAAACAACCATCACCAGAACCGCAAATATCCACTCTAAATACGATAACGCTAACACACTACACACTCAAAGACTGCACCCCAGTCCAACCTCCAGTATTATGATACAAATGTTGAGTTGCAGTTAATTTGTGTGGAGTCTTCACAGATAGATTTATGTTCAAGCAGTTACGGAACCTTAACCTTTCGGCCGGATTAACCATTTCAATTTACGCCGCGGTCACGATTTCTAGTGTTTTCTACCCTGAGTTAAAAAACCCGGGGAGGGGTTGTAAATTGAAAAGCAACGCAGCAGTTGTCGACCAACTGCGTACATTAGAAACACTGAAATCGAATCCAATCCGCCTTGTAGAATCTGAGCCTTGCAGCTTTCCAGACGCGGCAACGGCGTGTGTGGCCGTCATAGGACTAGGCTATGTCGGCCTGCCACTCACGCTTGGTTTTGCCAAAGGCTCACGCGCCATTGGCTTTGATATCAACATCCAAAAAGTCTCAGAGCTTAACAACGGCCTCGACTTCACAGGTGAAGTGACAGGCACTGAATTGAAAGCAGCCGACGCTGAATTTACGACAGATGCCTCGGCCCTCAAAAATGCCGATGTAATCGTGGTTTGCGTGCCAACACCAGTGAACAGCCACAATCGTCCTGATTACGGCCCCCTGCTCTCGGCTTCGCGCACAATTGGCACCCACTTGAAACGCGGTGCTGTTGTTGTATTTGAAAGCACAGTCGATCCGGGCACAACTGAAGACCGTTGTTTGCCAATCATTGAAGCCGTGTCCGGCATGAAGCTTGGTCTTGATTTCAATCTTGGCTATTCGCCAGAGCGCATCAATCCCGCTGACCCAACGCGCAAATTGGCCGACATCAAAAAAATCGTATCTGGCTCAACACCAGCCTGCGCTGATTTTATGGAAGCCCTTTACAGCCGCGTCATCCGGGCTGGCCTTTATAAAGCAACCTCCATTCGCGTGGCCGAAGCTGCAAAAATTTTGGAAAACACCCAGCGCGATGTAAACATCGCTCTGATGAATCAAATGATGATGCTGTTCGACAAGATGGGCATCAAATCAACTGACGTTATTGCTGCTGCAAGTTCCAAATGGAATTTCCATCACTATCGTCCAGGCTTGGTTGGCGGCCATTGCATTGCTGTCGATCCCTATTTCTTGGTTGATGCAGGTCGTCGTCATGGTCTGGCAATGGAACTGGTTGCCGCTGCGCGCGCGGTAAACGAACAAACGCCACTTTATCTCGTCGAAAAAATCGAAGAGCTGATGAGCCATCGCCGTGGTGGTGTGAACAAAGCCAAGGTGCTAGTGCTCGGCCGCAGCTTCAAGGAAGATTGCCCCGACACGCGCAACTCAAAAGCTTATCCAATGATGGACGCCTTATGGAACCGCGGCGCAGATGTTTATAATTTCGACCCCGTTGCTTTCGATGACCACTTCGAAGGTGGGCGCGGCTCAGTTAACATTGAAGACCCATCGACCCATGGCCCTTACGATGCGATTGTAATTACCTTGGCCCACAATGTATTCCGCGAGCAATTTGATGCCACAACGCTGAAAGCCTTGGCCCATAAACACGCGCCGTTAATTGATATGCGCGGCAACTTTGAAAACGACGAAACGACGGATTGGTTTAATTACTGGCGACCCTAATTTTAAGTCGGGCAAAAAAAGAAGCGGCATGAATTTCATGCCGCTTTTTTTGTTTGATCTCTTGGGCTAATTTAATTTGTAAGAACCACTGAACTCGTAGAACGAATGCCATCAGGCACTGGCACATTGGTTGCGCTGTAATCCGAATTCAACACCAAGTTTGGGCCTTTTTCGATTGCCAGATGTTCGGCGATTATTGCAGTATAAGCTGATTTATCACCGACATTCGCATTAGGATCAACTAACAAAATCGCGTGCGGAAGGTAAATTGTGCCAGTTAATGTATGCGCATGACTTGCACTGATATTATGAATGCGCAAAAAGCTACTGGCCTTTGGATCATCAAAAAATAAGAGCCCAGCCATCGGGCCTGTCTCGGCTCCGCTCAAATTTACCGTCGCATCTTGCATAAACAATATGCGACCCATCGCTCCTGTAAAAAAGAAACCGACGTTTTTTCCAGTAACAGAAGCAGTGTCCCCTACGCTGAAAAAACCATCTTTTATGATGTAGGTGCCGGGTTCAAAATTCACCACAGCAGTTTTTTCAACTTTAAGGCCACCACAGTAAACACCGGGTTTGAGAAAACTTACACCGCTGGAAACGACCATTTTATTATACGTGCAACTCGAAACCGTCGGAGCAGCACGCGAGGCCAAAGGATCAGGAATTGGCGGGCAATCTGTAATAGTCGATGCATCAGCCACTCCGCCATTATTATAAATTCCACCTGCCGAACACAAAATGGATGCTTTTACAGTTGAGGCATCTGCAAGGTAAACACTTTTTGCATCAACACTATTGGAATAAACGCCACAGCCATTGGCTTCCAGATGAGCATCTTGAAGCATCGAAAATCCCATCGGGCCTTTGCTCGCAAGTGACAAAACACAGATTTTGGATTCGCCAGAAAGGCTCGCAGTAGCACTAACTTTAACTGGTGTAATATCAGCTCCAATAAAATGTGCAAAAAATGGCGCCCAGTCTTCTTGAACTTGGACTTTTACGCTTCCGGCCTTGCGGTCGATCGTCGCCGTTCCCACGGCATTTTCGTCTCGACCACGCAAACCTTCGGTCAGAAAATTCATTGCTGCCGCCTGCACAACTGAATCGCTATTGCTCACAATTGAAAGTTCTTTTGCACTGGCCAAAGCGGCTTGATCTGCTGCAGCTTGAAGGGCTTGCTGTTTCATTGTGAATGTTGAAAAATCAATGGCAACACCTATTGCGCCAAGCAACACCGGCAACACTAACGCAAACATAACAATTGTCGAACCAGCGCTTGAATTCAAATAGCGTTTAGCCACACGATGCAACATGCCACCTGTTTTTTGAGACTTTGAATTAGCTTTGGAATTCAACATAGCAAAATTACCATTCAAATTAACTTCTACAGTCAGTTACGCTCTGAGGAGCTAAAGGCCCGTTGCATATTTATTTAAAATGCTAGAAATTAAGATACTGTTTACGAATAACCCCAAAGAGCACCTAAATTTGAAATTTGGCTGGATCGTTCAATTGCCGTTAATCGCCGAATGTTAATCTCCTTTTGAAATAAGGGTTATTCATGTTGTTTTTTTCAAAAGCGAAAACCGGGATCGGCGGTCGAATTTCACGGCTTGTTGCTGTGTCGGTTTTTACAGCCATGATGCTGCTCGCCGCTATATTGATGATTAACCAAGTGCGCGAATCAATTTCGGCAAAACACAAAAGCGTCGAAGCGGTGGGTTATGTTTTTGCGTCGGCGCTAGCTGAAAAAATTGAACAACAAAATCGAACTGAAATTCAGCTCGTCCTAAGGTCACTGGCAAGATTGCCAGACATCTTTAGTGCATTTGCGCTCGACAAAAATGGTGCAACACTTGCGTCAATGGGAAGTGGCGCCATTCTCCAGAGCAATCTTGTCAACAATGCTGAAAACTCGTGGCAATATCTCACGAAGGGAAACATGCCCGTATCAGTGGATATCATCAGGGGTGGCACAGTTGCCGGCAAACTCGTTCTCATCGCCGACATCTCGGACATACGCCAGCATTTGCTGTGGAACCTTTTAAGCACTCTGGTGGCTTCACTAATTGCAGCCACCTTGGCTGTGCCATTATCGCGCCCCCTGCAATCACGCATCGCCAAACCCATTATTGATCTTACCGCTTCAATTAAAAACGTAAGAGAAACCCGAAGTTTTCAACCTGCTGATATTGCCGGTGCAGAAGGCGAAACGCTTATGCTGGTAGAGAACTTTAATGGGATGATCAATGACATACAGAACCGCGATCTTGCATTGCGCAAACTTGCCTATTTTGATCCCCTCACTGGCTTGCCAAATCGTGTAAATTTTCAAAAGCATCTTGAACTGATTTTAAAACAATCGGTCGGTGCTTCGAACCGAGCAATCTTCATTCTCGACATCGATAATTTCCATGCATTGAATGATGCAATGGGCCATAGCTTGGGCGACGCTTTACTCATGAACGTTGCCGCCCTGCTCAATGATGCAACGAGCGAAAGTGACTTTATCGCGCGCATCGGCGGTGATGAATTTGCCATTAGTGTATCTGATGTAAGCAGCTTGCAGGAAGCGCAAGCTGCCTTAGCAAAATTCATTTCCACGTTATATCGTCCTATTAGACTTTTGGGCCACGAACTACATTTAACCGCCTCAGTTGGTGCTGTACTGTTGCCAACTGACGGTGACAATGTGAGCGACATTCAACGCAATCTCGATTTGGCCCTCCACGAAGCAAAGCGGTCGGGCCCAGGACACGTCTATTTCTATAAACCAGAATTATCGAATGCAATCACTGAAGAAGCCGAATTGGTAAGTGGCTTGCGTGTTGCACTTCAGGAAGATGGCTTAGAAGTTCACTACCAACCCATCGTTGATTTAGGCACCGGAAAAGTGTCCGGTTTTGAAGCATTGGTCCGTTGGAACCATCCGGTTCGCGGTATGATCTCGCCAGCAAAATTTATTCCAATGGCTGAAAAATCCGGCCTAATTTCACCCTTGGGTGATTGGGTGCTCAAAACCGCTTGTCTAGAAGCAAAAGCTTGGATTGACCAAGGTGAGCCTCCGCGCAGTGTGGCTGTAAACATTTCGGCAGCACAAATGTTGCAATCTGATTTCTTAGAAAAAGTTCAGAATGCCCTGCTCGTTTCTGGCTTTCCAGCCCATCTCCTCTGCCTCGAATTGACCGAAAGCCTTTTCGTGGGCAAAGCCATGAACACGGTGCAAAAGCTGTTGCAAGAATTGAAAGCGCTGGGAATTCAGACAGCATTAGATGACTTTGGCACCGGCTATTCGTCGCTGTCATATCTTGAAAATCTGCCATTTGATAAGTTGAAGATTGATCGCGCCTTCATCAAAAGTTTAGGCAAGGGCCAAAAAAACATTGATCTTTTGCAAGGTATTATCGACCTCGCCCATGCCCTTGGAATGAAGGTTGTTGCCGAAGGTGCGGAGAAAGCTAACGAAGTGAAAATCTTAGCACAACTCAAAGCCGACCACGTGCAAGGTTATTACTTTGCAAAGCCATCAACGGGTAATTTTGCAATTGTTGACGCTGCGGAAATTGATGAAGCCGCTTCGGTTGCAAAAAATAAGTACGTGCAATCTCCATAAAAGGGGAGTGGTGGGCCCGGCAGGACTTGAACCCGCAACCAAGCGGTTATGAGCCGCTAGCTCTAACCATTGAGCTACAGGCCCCCAATGGTGGCGCATGGCTACATTATTTTCTGTGTTGTTGCTAGACTATTTGAGAGAACTATTGTTCTGTCACAATTTGTGGTAATAGGAGCGATGAAAACACAAAACATAACACCGCAAGCCGCCGTAGATAAGCTGGCTGAACTCCACAACAAAGCAACCGAGGCACTGCGCGCCAGCCTAAGCCGCTTCTTCACAACAAAAACGCCACCGACCGCCGAAGAATCAGCGGAGTTCTATTATCCTGAACTGCGGGTGACCTACACCACGACAGGGCTTCAACCCTCTATTTCAAGAGCTTACGCTAAATTTCAAGGCCCCGGCATTTACGCAACAACAATTACCCAACCCCACCATTTCCGGCGCTACTTGGTCGACCAGCTGAGTCTGTTGGTAAAAGATTATGATGCGAAGATTGAGGTTGTAAAATCAAAGCAGCAGATCCCCTACCCCTATGTTTTAGACAAAGGCAATGAATTTGGATCAGGCGATATCACAGCTGCTGAAGTGGCTTTGCATTTCCCGGTTCCAGAGCTTGCACTTGTGGGCGATGAAATTGCCGATGGCCAATGGGACCAAACGCCAAACCAACCCCTGCCCTTGTCTTTGTTTGATGCCGTGCGCGTTGATTATTCCTTGAAGCGCCTGCAACATTATTCCGGCACCCATTGGAGCAAAATGCAGCCATGGATTTTGCTCACCAACTATCATCGCTATGTCGATCAGTTTATCCGTTGGTCATTGGAACAACTGGCTGAAGTTGGCCCCTATGAAGCGTTGCATCTGCCGGGTGGCCAAACCATCACCCGCGGCATGACGAAGGCAGCTATTGATGATATTATAGCAACAAGCCCGTGGCATAAATTTCAAATGCCAGCCTATCACCTGTCAAGAAACGATGGTGAAGGTGGGGTGACCCTCATCAACATTGGAGTTGGCCCATCCAACGCGAAGAACATGACAGACCACTTGGCCGTGTTGCGCCCGCATTGCTGGTTGATGATCGGCCATTGCGGCGGACTTCGCCAATCGCAGCGCATTGGAGATTATGTGCTGGCCCATGCTTACTTGCGCCAAGACCACATTCTCGACTCTGTGCTCCCCCCAGACATTCCCATTCCGGCGTTGGCTGAAGTGCAAGTGGCATTGCAACAAGCAGCAGCCCAAGTGACAGGCGAAACCGGCGAGGCCTTAAAAGCCCGGCTGCGCACCGGAACAGTTTTAACCCATGACGACCGAAATTGGGAATTGCGCTGGACCAAAGAAAGAAAGCGCATCAACCTTTCCAGAGCCATCGCCATTGATATGGAATCAGGAACCTTGGCCGCCCAAGGATACCGCTTCCGCGTGCCCTATGGCACTCTGCTCTGCGTGTCTGACAAACCCTTGCACGGCGAAATCAAACTGCCCGGTGCGGCAAACGCTTTCTATGACCGCGCAGTGGGCGAACATTTGCTCATCGGTCTCGCGGCCCTCGATCGCCTTCGCGGCGACCGTGCCAGCTTACACTCCAGAAAACTAAGAAGTTTTGATGAGCCACCCTTCCGGTGATCATAAGCTCGCCGTAATTTATGGTCACTTAGGTGGGCTCAACCTCTAAAGGATTTCTGCATGTTAAAATCTCTCTTCGCTGCCGCCTTATTACTGTCCACC
This sequence comes from Hyphomicrobiales bacterium, assembly GCA_031418535.1. GTDB lineage: Bacteria > Pseudomonadota > Alphaproteobacteria > Rhizobiales > Aestuariivirgaceae > Aestuariivirga. The sequence goes on from JANOXS010000019.1 coordinate 31,814, forward strand.
ACTGCCTTTGCTAAGGATGCAAAATTGCCCCGCACCATTTCACTCGTTGGCCACGGCGAAGTTCACGCCACACCAGATATCGCCATTGTCACGATGGGGGTGTTAACGTCTGCTATCACGGCGCAGGAAGCGCTGGCCGCCAATACAAAATCAATGACTGATTTGATGGCCGTTTTAAAAACTGCAAGCGTCGAAAACAAAGATATTTCCACGTCAAACTTCAGCGTAAACCCGCGTTATGATTATGGCGCGAACAACGGTCAGCCACCCAAGGTTACGGGCTATGATGTGTCAAACAACGTCACTGTTATTTTGCGAAAAATCGACAAGGTCGGCGACCTTTTAGACAAGGTTGTGACTGCGGGATCCAACCAAATCAACGGTGTGTCGTTCACAATCGACAATCCACAAGCCGCAGTAGAGGAAGCCAGCAAAGCAGCCGTGGCCGATGCAAAACGCAAAGCTGAGCTTTATGTTGGCGCTGCCTCAGCCTCACTTGGGAATGTAATTTCCATCAGCGAAGGGGGCGCCTATCAACCGCCTATGCCCATGCGCGCGAAAATGTTGGCTGCTGATTCAAGTGGCGGCGCACCTGTGCCAATCTCGCAAGGTGAGCAAGTGATCGGTGTGGATGTAAACATAACGTGGGAAATTAAGTAACTGCATTCCAAGCGTGGGCAGCTTCATCATAAATATGAAGCTCGCCCAGACTTATATCAAACCACGCACCATAAATTCCAAGTTCGCCTTTGTTTTCCTTCATGCGCAGCCACGGAAACGTGCGCAAATTAGCCAGCGAATTTTCGACAGATGCATGTTCAACAGCTTTGGCTAAAGTTTTTTCGTCTTCATGCTCTTCCCGCACAGTCGCAACTAAATCTTCAACATCGCTCATCCACTTGCCGATGAAATCACCTTTCGAAAGTGGGCCGCTGCCATGCACAACAGCGTTCACGCCTCCGCAGCGACCGTGACCCATGACAATAATATCGCGCACCCCAAGTGAAAGAACCGCAAACTCAATGGCTGCACTGGTGGAATGGTGTTTGCCGTCTGGTGCATAAGACGGCACCAAATTGGCCACGTTTCGCGCCACAAAAATCTCGCCAGGCCCTGCATCAAAAATTGTTTCCGGGGCCGCACGAGAATCGCAGCAGGCAATAATCATAAGTTTTGGCTTTTGCGCACCTTCACCCAATTTCAGATAGCGTTCAGCCTCGGCCGCATATCGACCAGAGCGAAACCGCGCATAACCTTCAAGCAAATGACTGGGCAGTGACATTTAAAACCTCTCGCAAAAATTTAGTCATTCATACGGCCCTTGCGCTGCTGTGTGAAGACGCGATATGCGACTGTGCATGAGCAAAATTCAAAGCCTATTCCCCACCCTTCTCTATCGCGCCGATCTGACTAAGCCTGACCGCTTGAACGAAGATTTAGAAGATGCTGCAATCACCCTGAGTGAAGACGACAAAGCTGGCATTCGCTGGTGCGAAAAGCATGGCTATCCCGGATACACGTCGTTTTCGTCAAACTTCGATTTGGCGGCCATGATCCCCGCTTTCAAAACATTAGTGAAAGAACTGGACAAACACGCAGGCGCATTCGCGAAAGAGCTGCACTGGAATATTCGAGGCGGCAAACCGATCTGCGATTCCATCTGGGTGAACGTGATGCCCGAAGGTGGCAGCCACACGTCACATATTCATACAAATTCAGTCATCAGCGGCACGTACTATGTCTCAGTCCCACGGGGCGCAGGCCCCATCGTATATGAAGACCCGCGCCACGCCATAATGATGGCGGCACCTCAACGCTTAGAGTCGGCCCCGCGCGAAATGAAATCGCATGTCAGCGAAACGCCGGAAGCCGGAACAGTGATATTGTGGGAAAGCTGGTTGCGCCATGAAGTGCCACTCAACAAGGCCGATGGCTTGCGCATCAGCGTGAGTTTCAACTACGTGATCGGCGCGAAGTAACTCAATAAGCCCGCGTAAAGCCTCCGTCGTGCATAATGTTAAGTCCGGTCATATGATCTGAAAATGAAGATAACAAACCCTCGATGGCAGTCGCTACTTCTTGTGGTTGTCCATATTTTCGTAACGGAACATTTGCCGTGTCTTCGATGAGGAATTCTTCAAATGACTTCCCGGCCTTGGTTGCACGTTCGCGAACGGAGTCTTCGTACCACTTAGACAATGTTCCGCCGAGCGAAAGTGTATTGATATGAATGCCACGCGGTCCAAAAGCGAAAGCAAGAGTTTTTGCCTGTGCTACCCAAGCACACCGGATCACATTCGCCGTTGCATAATGGCTCAACACTTGCGCTGAACTAATTCCTGAAACAATGACAATTTTGCAGCGCAGACCTGGCTCCGGTTTTGCATTCATTCGTGCGACTGCAGCTTTTAGAAGAGCCAGTGGTCCAATGAAACTCTCAGTGAACAGTTGTTGCCAAACTTCTCCACTTGGCATCGGATCATTTGAGCGATGTGGTTGCGGCGGCATAAGAACAGCGCCCGTCAAAAAAATATTTTGTCGAACGAGATCAGCTGAAAAAGAAGCGATTGAATTTTCGTCGCTCATGTCAGCTGGAATTACAACGTGTGGCAAACCGACCGCTGGCAATGTTCGAGAGAGCGCCGAAAGTTTATTACCATCGCGCGCAGTTAAGACTAAACGCGCGCCAGAGTGAGCCAATTTTAGACTGAGGGCGCTGCCAATTCCACCCGACGCTCCGGTAATTAAAACTGTAGAGGGCGACGAGATTGAAGGGTCAATCATGTGCTCATTCCTTTCTCAGTTAAATCTCAGTGCAGTTTCTTTGCGTCCTCATCTTCGAGATGAAATGTGCGCAAAACATGATGCAGCGCTGGCGCTAAGGCAAAACCCGCCACTGCAAAAAACAGCAAGCCAGAAACCAGCGCATAAAAACCTTCAAATAATTTACCGCTGCTGCTGTCTAATTGTTGCAACGGCCCCATGCCAGATAAAATCATTGCTGCGTTGGCAAAAGCCGTAACCCAATCCATATCGGTGCCAAAACTATGATAACCAATCATGCCAACCACCAGAGCCACAGTAATAATCGCCAGCGCCCATAACGCATTGCGCCACAACCGCACCAACAATTTGCGCTTGCGCATCATGCACCAAACATCCGCTCGCCTTGCTCATCCACAACCAATTGGCCTTTGGCCAAAGCAAAATCTGCGGCCTCCCCAGCATCCGTAAATTTATCAGCCCGCACAA
>JANOXS010000020.1:0-4159 GCA_031418535.1 Hyphomicrobiales bacterium
TGTGAGCACGACCCACACCAGCGAAATTGGCAAAAATACTTTCCAGCCGAGGCGCATCAATTGGTCGTAACGATACCGCGGCACAACTGCTTTCACCATCGCAAACATGAAGAACACGAAGACCAGCTTGATCATAAACCAGATGACACCCGGCACCATGTTGAAGGGTGCGATGTCAATCGGTGGCAACCAGCCGCCAAGGAATAAAACGGATGTCATGGCGCACATCATGGTGATAGCCACATATTCACCTAACATGAACAGCAGATAAGGTGTGGACGAATACTCCACCATGAAGCCAGCAACGAGTTCAGATTCGGCTTCGACCAAATCAAATGGAGGGCGGTTGGTTTCGGCCAGTGCTGAGATGAAGAAAATGATGAACATTGGAAACAATGGAATGAAATACCAATCCAAAATTGACGAAGGCGCGCCAAGCTTAGTGCCGAGGCCGTGATTTTGCGCGTGGACAATATCACTTAGGTTTAACGAACCAGCACAGAGCAACACTGTGATGATCACAAAACCGATGGACACTTCGTAGGATACCATTTGTGCGGCGGAGCGCAGCGCCGACAAGAACGGATATTTGGAATTGGATGCCCAGCCGCCCATGATCACGCCGTAAACGCCGAGCGACGAGAGAGCGAAAATGTAAAGTATGCCAACATTGATATTGGCAATCGCCCAACCTTCATTGAGTGGCAGAACCACCCAAGCAGACAAAGCCAAGATTGCGGTTACCATCGGAGCGATCACGAACACGCCCTTATTCGAGCCATCGGGGATGATGACTTCTTTGAGTGCGAATTTAATGAGATCGGCAAAAGATTGCAGCACGCCCCACGGGCCCACCACGTTTGGCCCACGGCGCAATTGCACGGCAGCCCAAACCTTGCGATCAAAATAAATCAGGAAAGATACAACGATCAAGACGGCAATCAGCAATGCCACCGATTGAAGGGCTATCCATCCGACGAGGGCGAGAATTTCTAACATGCTTATTCCGCCGCCTGTCGTTTGAGTGGGTTCTTAAGCGCCGAGCAATCGGCCATAATTTTAGAGGCCCGGGCAATTGGGTTTGTGAAATAGAAATCTTTCACAGGTGATGTGAATGGCACATTCGAAGCTTTGCCTTTTACATTTGCGAGTTCGGCCAGTGCCGCCGCATCGGCTTTATGCACTTGATCCAGCGAAGCAAGCTGCGGCGCAATTTTATACATAGCGGCGCGAAGTTCTTCGAGGTTGTTCCATGGCAAAGTTGACCCAAGATGATCTGACAGTGCGCGGATGATCGCCCAATCTTCACGCGCATCACCGGGTGGGAATGCAGCGCGCGTGGTCATCTGCGCGCGGCCTTCGGTGTTCACATAGGTGGCGGATTTTTCAGTATAGGCGGCACCCGGTAAAATAACATCAGCGCGCGCCGCACCGGCATCGCCATGGCTGCCAATGTAGACCACGAAAGTGTTGCTGAGTTCGGTTGTGTCAATTTCATCGGCACCCGCGAGGAACAGCACATCCAAGTTTTTCTTTGCGGCAGCGGCCAGCATTTGTGTGGTGTTCATGCCGCCATCGCCTGGTAAGGCACAGACATCAAGTGCGCCCACGCGGCCAGCGGCTGTGTGCAGAATGTTGAAGCCGTTCCACCCTTCTTTGATCACGCCGATTGAAGCGGCAGCTTTGTAAGCCATGGCCAAAATTGCCGCACCATCAGCTCTGCCTAAAGCGCCCTGCCCGATGATAAACATCGGCTTTTGTGCTTGTGATGGCGGATGATCCATCATTTTGGAGAGGCTTTCGGGGCCAGCGCCGAGATAGGTATATTTGTACGTCAAGTCAGCTTGTTCACCGACAACCCCAATGATGCAACCGCCTTTTGAGAGGCGCTTGCGAATACGGGCGTTAAGCACGGGTGCTTCGAGGCGCGGGTTGCAACCGATGAGCATGATCGCATCAGCTTCTTCAATTCCAACGATAGAACTGTTGAACAGGTAACCAGCGCGGCCACCGTGTTCGCCCAGAGGCGAACCATCAACGCGGCAATCGATGTTGTTGATTTTGAGTTGCATCGCCAACGTTTTGAGCGAGAACGCTTCTTCAGCGGACACCAAATCGCCCACCAGAATGCCAACCTTATCCATCGAAGAGGATCTCATTTTGGAAGCAATGCGGGCCATGGCTTCAGCCCAAGTGGCGGGGCGCAGTTTGCCTATGTCGCGCACAAAGGGTTGATCAAGGCGCTGGGTTTTCAGGCCATCCCACACAAAGCGGGTTTTATCGGAAATCCACTCTTCATTCACGTCTTCATGGGTGCGTGGCAGTATGCGCATCACTTCGCGGCCGCGCACATCGACACGGATGTTGGAACCAATGGCATCCATCACATCGATGGTTTCAGTTTTGCGCAATTCCCAAGGGCGGGCTTTGAATTCATATGGCTTTGATGTCAGTGCGCCGACGGGGCACAGATCAATGATGTTGCCTTGTAGCTCGGAGGAAATTGCCTTGTCGAGATAGGTGGTGATTTCCATGTCTTCGCCACGGCCTGTGGCACCCATTTCTTCAATGCCGGCCACTTCGGTGGTAAAGCGCACACAGCGCGTGCATTGAATGCAGCGGGTCATTTCAGTTTTAACGAGCGGGCCTAGATATTTATTTTCAATGGCGCGCTTGTTTTCGTGGAAGCGGTTGCCCGATCTTCCATAAGCCATGGCTTGATCTTGCAAATCACATTCGCCGCCTTGATCACACACTGGACAATCTAACGGGTGATTAACCAGCAAAAATTCCATCACGCCTTCGCGGGCTTTTTTAACCATCGGCGTTTTGGTGAACACTTCGGGTGGTTCGGCATTTGGGCCAGGGCGCAAGTCATTGACTGACATGGCGCACGAAGCTTGTGGCTTAGGTGGGCCGCCTTTCACTTCGACGAGGCACATGCGGCAATTGCCAGCGATGGACAAACGATCATGGAAGCAAAAGCGCGGCACTTCCGCACCCGCCTGCTCGCACGCTTGCAAAAGCGTGAGGCCATTTTCCACTTCAATTTCGACGCCATCAATTTTGATTTTAGGCATTATGCGCACCTCAGGGAGCGCATGCGCTCCACGTCCATCACTTCGGCCCAACCAAACGCATGTTCAGTTGCTCCATTTTTTTCATAATCAGCCAAACGGTCCATCGCTTCGGTGAGCGAGGGTTGGTGACCTTCTGGTACGGGCCAGAACACCATGTGCGGCTTTTCCATCAGGTCAAACCATTCGGCTTTGCGTTTATAAAACTGCGCATGAGCCGTTTTGAAAACATAATTTTCAAGCGACTTAGCGTCCGTCCACACTGACATATTCACCGCATAGTCATCGCCAACGCGCAGATCAGTAGCGTTGTTTCCTAAACCCACCAGCCGCCAGACAAATCCGGGGCTGCGTTCGGCCAGCGCATTCACACGGTCCAAATTATCCATGAACCCAGCCATCCGCGCATCCGTGGTCGGAAATTTGAATTTGCCAATGTTAAGTTCAGCGAGGTGCATGGTTCTACTCTTGGAGTTCATTTTCACCTCCAGAGTCATATCCGCTCGACGCGACGAACCACTTAGGAGCATTAACAGAACGAATGATTCGCTCAAAACTATACACACTCACATCGTAGCCACGCTTGTCAAAGCCATTAGCTTCAAAATAGGCTTCGTCAAATAGACCTTTGCTTCCAGGTGCATCTATTTTCAATTGAAGGTGTAAATTTGTTTCTCCGAGTTCAAACGACGCACGGAGGCTTTCAACAAGTTCATCTCGACATTCGTCGAAAATAAAAATGTAACACAAAACTTCACCGGGGTTTTCCCGAAAACCACGAAACTGAATAGTCCCCACTGAATCTTTTGGGTTTTCGTTGTCCGATTGCTTAACAAATTGAACAAAACATTTTATCGGGCCGCGTTCAATTGGGTGCGCATATCCTAAAAACCAATCGTCGACTCTGTTTTCTTGGTTGCCTACACGCCCAAATTTTCCTGCAACTCTTCGATATTTGAAAGTATGTTGGAACAACGCCAGAGTAACCCATTCACTTGCAAGAAATTCCTGAACAATTTTCTTCGCAGACGCGCGTTTCGCCCATGCAACATCTTCTGATCCAGATAGCTTGTTCAGTTTGG
>JANOXS010000021.1:0-16103 GCA_031418535.1 Hyphomicrobiales bacterium
GAATCTTTTTCATGCGCTTATCTTAGCGCAATTTGTCTAGCGCACCAAAATGTTCGTGAACTGCCACGGATCCTTTTTGTCGATGGGTTCAACAAACAAGCCATCAATGCTTTTGAGCGGGTTCCAATCGGTGTAAACGCCGCCCACTGGCCCTAAATATGGCATTTGCAATTCGAGGCAACGCTGGAAATCCATCTCGTCGGTTTCGACAATGCCGGAGTTTGGATTTTCAATGGCCCAAATGATGCCTGTAAGCACCGCAGATGTAACCTGCATGCCCGTTGCACTTTGGTATGGGGCCAATTTGCGGGCTTCATTGATGGAAAGCTGCGAACCAAACCAATACGCGTTTTTCTTGTGGCCATAGAGCAGCACACCCAATTTATCTTGGCCATCGGCGATTTCTTGTGGTTCTAAAATATGCTGCTTGGGTTGCTTCTTGCCGCCATTGCCGAACATCTCATGCAAGCTGAGAATAGCGTCATTGCACGGGTGATAGGCATAGTGGCATGTTGGGCGATAGATTGCTTTCTCGCCCCGGCGGACAGTATAATAATCGGCAATGGAAATGGCTTCATTGTGGGTGACGAGCAGTCCGTATTGCGGGCCGATGTCTGGCACCCAGGTGCGCACTCTCGTGTTGGCTCCAGCGCGTTCGAGATAGATTGCGGCTTTACTTCCAGTTTTATGTTGGTGACCATCGGGTGGCATTTTCTTTTCGTGAGTGCCCCAACCCAGTTCGGCCGGTTGCTTGCCTTCTGAGATTAAACCTTCGACCGACCATGTGTTCACAAAGGTGCCCAGACGTTTTGCATCAATGGCGCGTTGGGTGTCGCGCTCGGCAATGTGAACACCTTTCACGCCAAGATTTTTCATCAGCTTGGCCCAGCCATCGCGCGAGGTTGGCACTTCAGTCTTAAATTTTGTGTCTTTGGCCAAGTTGAGCAAGGCTTGTTTTACAAACCAGCTGACCATGCCGGGGTTTGCGCCACAACACGACACAGCCGTGGGGCCTTTGCCCATTTTGGCTTTGAGGGCCACCAGCTTTTCGCGCAGCGCATAATTGGTGCGCGAGGCGTTATCGACTTTTTTGTTGTAATAAAAGCCGGGCCACGGCTCGATCACTGTATCAATGTAAAGTGAACCGGTGGCGCGCGCCACGCGCATAATATCCATGCTGTCCACATCAACCGACAAATTGACGATCAATGCTTGTCCTTCACCCGTTGTTAAAAATGGTTTCAGCACAGATTTATGATTGGTTTTTGTAAGGGCCTGTTTGTGGAAGGTTATGCCTTCAGCATCGGCAATGTGTTTGGATTCTTCGCTGGGATCAATGATGGTGATTTTGCTGCGGTCACAGCGAATGTGGCGCAAAATTAAAGGTAGTGTGCCACGGCCAATTGAGCCAAAACCAATCATAACAATAGGGCCATTCCAAATGGCGTAGTTGGTGCGTTTTGTCATGGAATGAACCCCTTAAAATTACAAACTGTGTGCTGGCTTATTTTTTTCAGCCACTTTTCATAGCATTTGCCTGATTTTACAATGAATGTCACCTTGTCGTAGCTGGTGGACGTTTCGCACTGCCGCAGTTTTGGGAAAAGTGGGGTGCTGCGATAGGGCGTTTGAGCTTTGGCTCGCGCCTCGTCATACTCTGGCAATTGATTCGGAAATGAGTGTGAATGTCTAAAGATAAACCTGACGATTTGTTCGGCGGAATGCCCGCTGCAGCTAAGCCAACTCCACCCACAAAACTCGCACCTAAAACCAAAGGTGAGGAAAGCTACACGGCTGCCGATATTGAAGTTTTAGAAGGTTTGGAGCCTGTGCGGCGCAGGCCCGGCATGTATATTGGTGGCACCGACGAAAAGGCCCTGCATCATCTTTTTGCTGAAGTCATCGACAACTCAATGGATGAAGCAGTGGCCGGCCATGCCAATCGGATCGAAGTTGAGTATTTTGCCGATGGTTATTTGGCAGTTACTGATAATGGTCGCGGCATTCCGATTGATCCGCATCCGAAGTTTAAAGATAAGTCAGCGTTGGAAGTCATCATGGTGACACTTCATGCGGGCGGAAAGTTTGACTCGAAAGTTTACGAGACCTCGGGCGGTTTGCACGGGGTTGGTGTTTCTGTGGTCAATGCGCTTTCGGAACATTGTATTGTGGAAGTGGCGCGCGGTAGCCAGCTTTATCGCCAAGAATTCAGGCGGGGGCACCCGGATGGCAAGCTTCAGGAGCTTGGTAAAGTTTCGGGACGACGCGGCACCACGGTTAAATTTTTGCCTGATCCTTTAATTTTCGGCAAAGGCAACACAACATTTTCTGCGGCACGGCTTTATAAAATGGCGCGGTCCAAATCTTATTTATTTGGCGGCGTGGAAATTCGCTGGAAATGCGATCCGGTTTATTTGAAAGACAAAGATACGCCTGCCGAAGCGGTGTTTCATTTTCCCGGTGGCTTGAAAGATTTTCTAGAAGAACGTCTGCAAGGCAATACCCGTGTTGTCGATGAAATTTTCTCCGGCAAAGTTGCCAAAGCGGGTGGACACGGTGCTGTTGAATGGGCGGTTGCTTGGTTTGGTGGTGATGATGGTTTTATGTCGTCTTACTGCAATACCATTCCAACACCAGATGGTGGAACCCATGAAGCTGGGTTTCGCATTGCTTTAATGCGGTCGCTCAAAACTTATGCCGAAATGGCTAATAACAAACGAGCAGCCGTCATCACCGCTGATGATGTGATGGTGCAATCTGGCGCCATGCTTTCAGTATTTATCCGTGAGCCCGAATTCCAAGGGCAGACCAAAGACAAGCTTGCAACTTTGGAAGCAGCAAGGATTGTTGAAAATGCCGTGCGTGACCATTTCGATCATTGGCTCACCGGACACCCGGCGCAAGCTGATAAATTATTGGCGTGGATTGTGGACCGCGCCGAAGAACGTATCCGCAGGCGGCAGGAAAAAGAAGTGGGCCGCAAAACGGCGGTGCGCAAACTGCGCCTTCCGGGCAAGCTTGCAGATTGTTCGGCAACGCTTGCCGAAGGATCTGAGCTTTTTATTGTAGAAGGAGATTCAGCTGGTGGATCGGCCAAACAAGCGCGCAACCGGGTTAATCAGGCCGTGTTACCATTGCGGGGCAAGATTTTAAACGTTGCCAATGCTGGCAAAGATAAGCTTGCGGCCAATCAACAGATTGGTGATTTGGTGCAGGCCATTGGTTGCGGCATGGGGAACTCGTACCGCGAAGAAGATCTGCGTTATGATAAGATTATTATCATGACGGACGCTGACGTGGACGGTGCCCACATTGCTTCACTTCTGATGACATTCTTTTACCGTCAGATGCCGAAAGTCATTGATGATGGCCATTTATACTTAGCAGTGCCGCCACTTTATCGTCTCACCCAAGGTGGTAAGACCGTGTATGCGCGAAATGATCAGCACAAGGATGATTTGTTAGCGAATTTTGGTGGGCGCGGAAAAGTGGAAGTTGGCCGCTTCAAAGGCCTTGGAGAAATGATGGCGCATCAGCTTAAAGAGACCACGATGGACCCCTCCAAGCGTCTTTTGTTGCGTGTGACGACCGATGTGGCAGCGCAGGCTTCAACTGCCCGGGTTGTTGAGCAGCTTATGGGCAACAAGCCAGAGGAACGTTTTAATTTTATCAGCGAGCGGGCCCAGTTTGTGAGCGCTGACGGACTGGATATTTAAGCCGCTGCTGTTTTCATGTCGTCGAGGACGAGCTCTTTCAATGCCAAGAGTTCGTTTTCGGTGATTTCAAAACGATGCACAAACATGCCCAAGGGTCCATGTGTGACTTTAATTTTTTGGCGACCATATTCATCAGTGCCAATAAATAGCTTTCCACCTTCGGTTATCCAACGGCAGACTTTACGCAACTCAACTTCGGTCATGTGACCACATCCTAACGCAACTTACCGCTTGATCAGATCAAGCACCCCGGAACTTACTATCTGCACACTCTAACAATCAGTCCCTTAATTTCCATTTAACGTGATCTTTTAAAGGGGAATTGGGTGTCGTTGATCTGAACTGGGTCTTGCAATCGTAGAGATCACGGTGAAAATAATTAAATCTATTTCCTTTAACACTCCACATTTTTTGAAAAAGACTTATATTGGCGCAATGGCTAAAGTACCAACCAAACGATCCGACGATTCCGATTCATCGGTTTTAACGAAGACCAAACCAAAGACGCAAAAACCGTCTCTCTACAAAGTGTTGCTTTTAAACGACGATTACACTCCAATGGAATTTGTGGTGCATGTGTTGCAGGCTTTTTTCAACAAGACCGGCGAAGATGCTTATCGCGTCATGTTGCATGTCCATCAAAAAGGTGTGGGCGTTTGTGGTGTTTATACGTACGAAGTTGCCGAGACCAAAGTGACGCAGGTGATGGATTTTGCCAAGGAGCATAATCATCCGCTGCAATGTACGATGGAAAAGGAATAGAGACTTTTTTCCACGTGGGTCTAGCCGCTGGAAGAATGATGCTTATATGGTTTATATCGAGTTAAGCTTTTGACAGCGGTTGTTTGCGAAAGCGTTGAAAGGAATAGTTGAGTGCCCACATTTTCACGCAGTTTAGAAAAATCATTGCATCGTGCACTGGCCCATGCCGCCAGCCGCAAGCAAGAACTTGCTACACTTGAGCATTTGTTGCTGTCTTTGACTGAAGACAAGGATGCCATCAGTGTGATGCGGGCCTGTGGTGTCAACATTGACGAGTTGAAAGAAAGCTTGGTTGATTACGTTGATAATGAATTGAGCAATTTGGTGACAGACACTGTGTCTGAAGCCAAGCCGACCGCGAGTTTTCAACGTGTCATCCAACGTGCAGTAATTCACGTGCAATCATCTGGTCGTGAAGAGGTAACGGGGGCCAATGTTTTGGTGGCAATTTTCGCTGAGCGCGAAAGCCATGCCGCCTTCTTCCTGCAAGAGCAAGACATGACCCGCTATGACGCGGTCAACTATATTTCACATGGTATTGCCAAAAAATCTGACCTTTCAGAAACCCGCCCAGTGCGAGGTGCTGCCGAAGGCGAGGGCGATAATGTTGGCGATGAAGGTGGTCAAGGACAAGGCGGCAGCAAGAAGAAGCAAGAAAGTGCTTTGGAAGCCTATTGTGTTGATTTGAATAAGAAAGCCATGGACGGAAAAATTGATCCGCTCATCGGGCGTGAAGCTGAAGTCAACCGCACGATTCAAATTCTCTGCCGTCGTAACAAAAATAATCCATTATTTGTGGGTGAGCCTGGTGTTGGCAAGACCGCAATTGCTGAAGGATTAGCGCGCAAAATTATCAAGGGTGAAGTTCCTGCAGTTCTTAAAGATTGCACGGTCTATAGCTTAGATATGGGCACATTGCTGGCTGGCACGCGCTACCGGGGTGATTTCGAAGAGCGGCTAAAGGCTGTGATGAAAGAGATTGAAACCAAGCCCGGTGCCATTTTGTTCATCGATGAAATTCATACTGTTATTGGAGCAGGGGCAACATCAGGTGGTGCCATGGATGCTTCGAATTTATTGAAGCCCGCATTGGCGGGTGGTGCGCTGCGCTGCATTGGATCGACCACGTACAAAGAATATCGCCAGCATTTTGAGAAGGACCGCGCTTTGGTGCGGCGCTTCCAGAAGATTGATGTGAATGAGCCTTCAATTCCGGATGCTATTGCCATTATGAAGGGTCTCAAACCCTATTACGAAGAGTTTCATAAAGTTCAATATACGGACGAAGCAATTGAAGCTTCTGTGCAGCTCTCGGCGCGCTATATGGCGGACCGGAAATTGCCTGACAAAGCGATTGACGTGATTGACGAAACCGGTGCATCGCTGATGTTGTTGCCGGAAGATAAACGCAAGAAGACGATTACGATTGAGGACATTGAAGCAACTATTGCAACGATGGCGCGCATTCCTGCGAAATCAGTTTCGAAGGACGACACCACTGTTCTGAAAAATCTTGAAACCGAATTGAAGCGCATGGTTTTTGGTCAGGATAAAGCCATCGAACAATTGGCTTCGGCAATTAAACTAGCCCGTGCAGGACTTCGTGAACCTGAAAAGCCAATTGGCAATTATTTGTTTTCAGGCCCCACAGGGGTTGGCAAAACGGAAGTTGCAAAACGTTTGGCGGAAGTTTTAGGTGTTAAACTTTTGCGCTTTGACATGTCTGAATATATGGAACGTCATTCTGTGTCGCGGCTCATTGGTGCGCCTCCGGGATATGTGGGCTTTGACCAAGGTGGCCTCCTCACGGATGGTGTTGACCAATCGCCTTATTGCGTGTTGCTGCTTGATGAAATCGAGAAAGCTCATCCAGACCTATTCAACATCTTGCTGCAGGTGATGGACCACGGCAAGTTGACCGACAACAACGGCAAGTCAGTTGATTTCCGCAACGTGGTTTTGATAATGACCACAAATGCGGGCGCTTCGGATATGGCCAAAGCTGCCATGGGCTTTACGCGCAATGTGCGTGAAGGCGATGACACGGAAGCCATTACAAAAATGTTCACACCTGAATTCCGCAATCGTTTGGATGCAGTGGTCAGCTTTGGTCACTTGCCAGCTGCTGTGGTTCGCAAAGTGGTCGAAAAGTTTGTGTTGCAATTGGAAGCCCAACTTTCTGAGCGCCAAGTGAACATTGAAATTTCCGCTGAAGCTGCCGATTGGCTTGCAGAAAAAGGCTATGATCAGCAAATGGGTGCAAGGCCGTTAAGCCGGGTTATTCAAGAACACATTAAAAAGCCGTTGGCCGAAGAATTGTTGTTTGGAAAATTGGCCAAGGGCGGAACTGTGCGTATTCTGAAAAAGGATGATGGCTTAGCGTTTGACTATCTTAGCCGTGACGAAGAAAAAACATTGCCGAATCCACCAGAACGCAAAGCCCTGCCGCGGTCGCGGGTGGCTGTGAAAAAGCCTGAAGCTAAAAAAATTGTTAAAAAGAAAAGCGACAAGGTTAAGTAATTTTCATTACTGGAAATATGAAAGGCCGATTGCAAATTAGTGCAATCGGTCTTTTTTTGTTCGTTGGACATTTGTGGAAGGTGGGATCAATCTGAAAAGGTTGGAGACCGCACTTAAATGTCCAAATTAAATATTGTCGTATTCACGACGCTCGCCTTGCTAGCTTTCGCTGGTAATTCACTTCTGTGCCGTTTGGCATTGAAGTCCACGACTATCGATGCGGCTTCTTTTACATCGGTGAGATTATTTTCAGCCGCAGTGGCGCTGTGGTTGCTGCTCAGTCTGCGGGGTAATCAAAGGTCCAACCTTGGCAGTTGGTCATCCGCCATAGCCCTCTTTGTCTACGCGGCAGGCTTTTCATTTGCCTATATCAATCTAACTGCGGCAACTGGGGCTTTGCTGTTGTTTGGCTCCGTGCAACTCTCGATGATTTGTTATGGAATATGGCGGGGCGAGAGAATGAGTGTTGCGCAAATGCTTGGTTTGCTCGCTGCCTTTGGTGGCTTGGTTGCGCTGGTTCTTCCCGGCTTGTCTGCGCCACCGCTTTTAAATTCAACTCTTATGATTAGCGCAGGGTTTGCTTGGGGCATTTATTCTTTGCGGGGTCGGACGGCCGGAGATCCGACAATGACGACAGCCGGAAATTTCATGCGGACAATTCCAATTGCGCTCGTGTTGTCGTTGCTGTGGTATCGACACATGGTGGTTGATGCCGCCGGAGTTGGATTTGCAATAGCTTCCGGTGCGGTCACTTCTGGAATTGGATATGCTATCTGGTATAAGGTTTTGCCGTCACTCAGAGCCACACAGGCAGCAACCGTTCAACTCAGTGTTCCAGTGATTGCAGCCGCAGGAGGCATGATCTTTATTGGAGAGCCATTGACGCTGCGTTTCCTTGCGTCTTCACTTGCTATATTAAGTGGCATAGCTCTGGTCATTTTCGAGAAAAGTAAAACCTAAAAGTGTTTGCGAATTTTGGCCGCTTGGTCTTCCAGCACGGCATGGTCTGCCATTTTGCCTGTGTGTGGCCGCAATAATTCGCCAGCCTTCATAGGCAAAATATGAAAGTGCAAGTGAAACACTGTTTGGCCTGCCGCTTCCTCATTGAACTGACGAATTTGCACACCATCGGCGTTGAAGGCTTTCATCGCGGCACGCGCTACTTTTTGGGTGGTGGCCATAAGATTTGCAAGCACAGTTGGTTCAACGTCGAGCAAATTTCGGCAAGCTGCTTTCGGCAATACCAAACAATGACCATCCACTTGCGGCATCACATCCATGAACGCCAAACTGTGTTCGTCTTCATAAATTTTGTGACACGGAATTTCACCGCGCAGGATTTTGGCGAAAATGTTTGTGGGGTCATAAGTCATGTTATTCTCTTTCTTCATGGCGAAACGGCGTGTGTTCGGCCAATTCCTGTTGGTTCTCGTCGATAGCACGGCGTTCGCGTTCCAAGTATTCGGCTACTGCACGCGACAAGCCTGGGTGGGCGAGATAATGTAAGCTGTAGGTTTTCACCGGCACATATCCCCGCGCCAATTTATGCTCGCCTTGGGCGCCAGCTTCGACGCGTTTAAGGCCGCGCGCAATTGCAAAATCAATGGCTTGATAATAGCAGGTTTCAAAATGCAAGCAGGGGTGATTTTCAATGCAGCCCCAGTTTCGGCCATAAAGGGCATCGCCACCAATAAAGTTTAGGGCTCCTGCAATAGTGCGGCCTTCACGCTTCGCGAGAATGAGCAGCACTTCATTTTTCATAGTTTCATGGATGAGTTTGAAAAACTTTCGCGTTAAATAGGGCTGGCCCCATTTGCGTGAGCCAGTGTCTAGATAAAATTTATAAAATGAATCCCAGTGGGCCACGGTCAAGTCGTCACCTGTCACCTGTTCAAAGGTGATGCCAGCGTCATAAACTTGCTTGCGTTCTTTGCGCATATTTTTGCGTTTAGACGAAGAGAGCGACGCCAGAAAATCTTCGAAGGTTTTATAGCCATGGTTCATCCAATGAAATTGAATATCATTGCGTTGAAGCCAGGTGCTCTCTTGAGCTTCTGTATCGCTCGTAAAAGTGATGTGAGCTGATGATGCGCCCAACTCGCCGCACAGTGCGACTAATCCATCTGCTAAGATTTTGCGATGTTGCGGTGTGGCTGCCAATAGGCGCGGTCCCGTTGCCGGTGTGAAGGGCATGGAAATTTGCAGTTTCGGATAATAATTTCCGCCAGCACGGGCATAGGCATCAGCCCACGCATGATCAAATACATATTCGCCCATGGAGTGTGATTTCACATAACACGGAACAACGCCTTTAATTTTATTGTCCACTTCGAGAATGAGGTGCTGTGCTGCCCATCCTGTTTTTGCGGTGGCGGAACCTGACAGTTCAAGTGCCAATAAAAATTCATGTGATGTGAAAGGGTTGTAGTTTGGGCTCGCCGCTGCGGCGCATGCATTCCAGTCGGAAGCGGAGATATCTTTAAGACTGGTGAGTGTTCGCAGTTGAGATGTCATGCAAGGTAGTCTTGAAATGTTATTTGATCGCAATAGCGTCGCGCTTCTGATTCCTGTTGGCGATTGCGAATTGTAAAGGTGATCACGGGTTTTCCTGCGGCACGAAAGAGGGCAACGGGTTGGCACTTAAGATCTGGATAATAGTACGAAATAAAGTGGGGTTTGGTTTGGGTTAAGTTAGCCATTCGGCGGAGTGATAAATTTTCAGCAAACGACAAAGTTTGGTAAGTGTCACTTGAAGAACGTTCTCCAATTATACCGCGCGTTGTGCCAGGACTGGTACCAGCCACGTGCAAGATGAGTAAAGGATCGTACGACATCAGGGCGTGCGGGCCTTTATAATCTTGCAATACTTCTAAAGCTCGCTGCGCGATGCGAATGTTTTTGTCCCAAAGCGTTTTGAGTTCAATGACCAATGTTGCGCGGCCCGCCACTTGCTCGGCTAACTCGGTCAAAGTTTGCACACGGTCGGTGCCTCCTTTGAAGGCCATGTTTTTGATTTCGCGCGCTGTGAATTGATTTACGGCGCCTCGACCTTCCAGCAGACGGTCGACCGTATCATCGTGAAATACCAGTGCCTCTCCATCTGCACTGAGTTGCACATCACATTCGATGGCATAGTTGTGTTCAATTGCTGCGGCAAATGCAGCTTCGCTATTTTCAATTGTTTTACCGCCATGAAATCCGCGATGGGCAATGGGCCGCGCAACTAGCCAATTCAGCTCACGCAATTGAGGAGAAAAACGCATCGTTAGACAATCTCAACGATTGCTTCAATTTCAACACAGGCATTGAACGGCAAAGACGCCACACCCACCGCCGACCGCGCATGGCGGCCGTTTTCACCAAAAACTTCGGCCAGAAAATTCGAAGCACCATTGATGACAGCGGGATGCTGTGTGAAAGTTGGCGGACACGCCACAAAGCCAGTGAGTTTGACAATGCGGGCAATTTTTGTCAGATCACCATCACAAGCGTCGGCCAATTGGGCAATGATGTTGAGCGCCGATTGCTTGGCTTCCATGGTGGCATCTTCTAGAGAAACACTTTCGCCTGTCAAACCGATGTGCAACAATTTACCTTCTCGAAAAGGTAGCTGCCCTGATACAAAAATCAAGTTGCCGGACTTTACCCATGGCACATAATTTGCCACCGGTTTTGCAGCTTGGGGAATCATAATTCCCATTGATTTTAATTTTTGTTCAGGTGTCATTGCTCGTTTTCCGTGATTGCATTTTCAAAATTATTTTTAGGCATTTTTTTGCCTTAGTTCATGCTAACATCAGGTTTCAGTTTGGCCAAATATCTATTGCAGTCAGGAACGAGAATTGATGTCACACCGCCCGCGCAGTTTTGTTCGACTCAGCACCACAGCCGTGGCGGCGAGTTTAGTTTTAGGAAATGTGGCCCCAAGCTTTGCTCTCAGTCTGGCTTCACATCGGGCCATGTATTCGCTTGAAATATCACGGTTGGATAGCAAAAGCGGTTATTCGAGCATTGACGGCAAGTTAGCTTATGAATTGTTGGGTTCGGCTTGTGAAGGCTATGCGGTTAATTATCGGATTGCCAATCGTTATGTTGAAGCCGAAAAAGGCAGTCGCATACTCGACACCCAACTCACGACATGGGAATCTGGCGATGGTTTGGAAATGAACCTGAGCCAAAAGCAATTTGTAGATAATAATCTCGATTCGGAAGAGCGTCTGAAAGTAAAACGGGCCGCAACTGGCTCTGAAGCATCAGGCAGTTTCACACTTCCCAAACCTTTGGATTTCACTTTGGCTGCCGACGCATTGTTTCCCTCTGCGCATCAGACGAAATTACTCGAAGCCGCTATGGCCGGAAAAACTCGTGATGTGAGCATGGTCTTTGACGGCTCTGATGGAGAAAAAATTTATAAGGCCATCACCTTCATCGGAAAAAAGCGCGCACCTGGCAGTTTTGCGTTAGATCAAAATAATCCAGAAACAGAACCTTTGCGCAACATGGCATCATGGCCAGTATCAATCAGTTATTTCGCCAATAGTGACGATGCTGAAGCGCCGGTCTATCAGGCAGGATTTAATATGTATGAAAACGGTATCTCGACCGATCTTCTCATGGATTACGGAAGCTATGCCATGAAGGGCACTTTGGTGAAGCTTGACCTTTTGAAGGTTGAAGCTTGCAAGTGAAACTGAATATTTAACATGCCGCCTTTTTTAACTGCGTTGATCATTGTTGTGAGTGGCTTTTGGCTGCTTAGAAAATATTCTAAAATGTCGTCGCGGCAAGTTCCGGCCTTCACCCAAAAATTGGCTGGTGTTGGCATTTTGATATTTGCTGGTCTGCTTTTGCTACGCGGTGATATTAATGCTGCAATGGGTCTCGGTGTTTTTGGCATGGGACTTTATGGAAAATCGGCATTCTTTCCGAACGGCTTCAACCCAACTGCAAATTCTGGGGCAGGGCCACAGAGCGGCACTCAATCGCCGCAACGTTCGAACAGTGCTATGTCGCAAAATGAAGCTCTGCAAGTTCTGGGGCTTAAACTAGGGGCGAGTGCCGATGAAATCCGAAACGCTCATAAACGTCTGATCAAAGATTTTCACCCTGATAAAGGTGGATCAGACTATTTGGCTGCCAAAATAAATGAGGCCAAAGACATATTGCTCAGACTTTAAGTGTTTGGCGAAACCGTCACACATTTTTGACCGAGTTTTGCGATGCGTGCGCAAGCTTGTTTGGCCGTGGCTTCATCAAAGCCGCCAAAGCGCGCGCGATATAGTGTGGCGCTGCCATTTTTAACGGCAATTGTGAAAGCAGGTTTGTTGGTGAGTTCTTTTACGGATGTGTCGCGAAGGGCACTGAGCTTGGCTTGGGCCTCGGTCTTTTTAGCGTATGCGCCAATTTGAATATTCCAAGTTTGAGCCAATTCATTGGTGAGTTTTTCAGCTGGAGCTGACGCTGATTTTACTTCGAAGGGTAACTTCATGGCGGATTTCTTTTTAGGTGTGGGTGGCATTCCAACGGGCGCCAAATCAGCTTGTATCACTTTTGGTTGTTCCGTTGATGCTGTTTCGGCAGAATCTTCGTCGCCAGCATCGGCGGCATCTGGTGCCTGCGAGGCAACTTCTGCGGCTTTTGCCAAATCAGCGTTGTCGTCCTCGGCTGTCGGGGCTTCGGCTACTTGTGATGCAGTTGGTTTTGTTGAAAGTGGGTTGATCACACCTTTGCCAGAGCCTGCTAAGGCTGCCACTGTGGTTCCGGCCTTGGCTTTACTGAACATTTTTTCCAACATCACCATCATATAGCTGTTGCGCGAAGCCGTTGATCTGGCACCCAGAACAACACCTACCAAGCGTTTGTCGCCCCGGCGGGTTGAGGTTACGAGATTAAACCCTGATGCTGCTGTGTAGCCGGTCTTAATGCCGTCAGTGCCATCAAAGCGGCCCACCAAGCGATTGTGTGAGCGAATTGTTTGGCCATGGTAGGTGAAAGACTGCAGGCGGAAATACGGGTAGTATTGTGGAAAGTCGCGCATCAATCGCAAGCCCAATGTGGCCATATCGCGAGCGGTTGTATATTGCTTAGGATTGGGCAGGCCTGATGCATTGTAAAATGTCGAGCGGCTCATGCCGATGGAATGAGCTACACGGGTCATGCGGGCGGCGAAATTTGATTCCGTGCCGCCCAAGTTTTCACCAATCGTGGCAGCCGCATCATTGGCCGATTTTGTGACCAAGGCTTTGATGGCATCATCAACTGAAATTGTGGTTCCAGCGCGCAAACCAAGTTTTGACGGAGCCATGTTAGCCGCTCTGGAAGAAACACGCAGCTGCGTGGAGCGCTTAATCCGCCCAGCTTTTAAATCTTGAAACAAGACATAAAGCGTCATCATTTTTGTTAAGGACGCAGGGTGGCGAAGGCCATCAGGGTCGTTTTGGAAAAGCATTGCGCCAGTGCGGGCATCGATTGTGACGGACGAAAATTGCGGTTTGGCTTGGGCAACACTCGCAAACATTATAAATGCGCATATGCACAAAACGCGGTTTAGAAAATTTATCGACGACATTAATTATGCACCTTGGCTGGTCATTCAATTATCACCGCGGGACACCATCCCGCCGTGTTTTAGAGCAGTCCCCCAACTGCACTTCAGAACTTGTCTTTAATATGGACGCGATTACTATTCGGTAAATGGCGTGGTTAACGCGGTTACCGAGTTGGCTTTCGTATAGGCCAAAATATTTTATGTTGCAACGCAATATATATCTTGACTTCATGTTGCAGTGCACATATATCAGGGTCAAGAAATTGAACACAAACCCTCGGAGAGCCACCATGATGAAATCATTTGAAGATATGCAAGCCTACAGCAAAGACGGTATTGAAGCGATGACTGCTTCGAGCGCTGCTCTCACTAAGGGCTACCAAGATGTTGCAACGGAAGTTGCTGATTTCTCTAAGAAATCTTTCGAAAAGCATGCTGCTGTATTTGAAAAAGCAGTTGCCTCTAAGTCATTTGAAAGCGCTGTTGAAGTTCAACAAACTTTCGCAAAAGAAACATTCGAAGCAACTGTTGCTGAATTCACAAAGCTTGGTGAACTTTATGCTGCTGCTGCGAAGAATGCTTTCAAGCCATTCGAAGCCAGCTTTGCTGCTTTCGGCGTAAAGGCACCAGCCAAGTAAGTTTGGTTCGCGTATGAGTTAATAAGCCCGCTGACTGAAAGGTCGGCGGGTTTTTTAGTGTGAAAGTTCAATCATAACCGGCACATGATCCGACGGTCTGTCATGGCCGCGGGCATCTTTGAAAATTTGCGCGGAATGAAGTTTGTCAGCGGCTTGCGGTGACAACAACAAGTGGTCAATGCGAATGCCATTGTTTTTTGGCCAAGCGCCGGCCTGATAATCCCAGAAACTATATTCAGTTGAAGTGGGATGAAGCGCGCGAAATGATTCAGTCAGACCAAGATTTTGCAATTTTCGAAACGCGTCGTGGGTTTCAGGCCTGAACAACGCATCGCCCACCCAGTTTTGCGGGTATCGCGCATCTTGGGCCGTTGGAATAACATTATAATCTCCTGCTAGAACAAGAGGTTCTTCAGCTTTCAATAAGTCTTTTGTGAAGTTAGTGAGGCGTTCCATCCACGCCAATTTATAATCATATTTTGGGCCGGGTGCGGGGTTGCCATTGGGCAGATAAATTGAGGCAATGTTGACGGCCAAATTTCCGTCAATGGCGGTACCTAAAATAAAGCGGGCTTGCTCATCAGTCTCGTCGCCGGGCAATCCGCGCTGCAGATTTTCGATAGGAATGCGCGAAAGCAACGCCACGCCATTATAGGTTTTCTGGCCATGCACATGGGCTGTGTAGCCCATATTAGCAAAGTGTTCCGTTGGAAAAGCGTGATCTTCGCATTTTAATTCTTGCAAGCACAACACATCGGGTTTTTCTTCCTCCAGCCACTGAGTAACCGAATCGAGATGAGCCTTAATTGAGTTCACATTCCATGTAGCGATGCGCATGTCAGAGCGAAAAGCTGGTGCCACAGCCACAGGAAGATTTGGCTTGCGGGTTTTGAATGCGGAATGATTGACCCATCAGATCATCTATAAAATCCAGAGTTGAGCCTGACATGAAATTGAGCGATGTGGTGTCGACCAAAACGGTTGCGCCATCAATTTCAAATGACTTGTCATCATCTTCACGTTTGTCGTCCAACGCGAAATCATATTGAAAGCCGGAGCAGCCGCCGCCATTAACGGCAACGCGCAAAGCCGCGTGTACGCCTTGCTTGGCAGCAATTTCGTGAATACGCTTGGCAGCGCGTGGGGTTACTGTGAACATATTTTCTGACATGATGAAGATGTTGTGGTTTACCACGTAAATGTCAATGATTCAAATGCGGGTCTAAATATGAGCCTTGGTTTAGTAAACTATGCCAGCATCGCGGCTTTGTCGCGGGGAAGGCTCGTTCCCGAATCCGAAAGTCCGCCACGCAGCGCTTTTGCGCGCGACCGTGACCGGATTATTCATTCATCGGCATTCAGGCGTTTGAAACACAAAACGCAAGTGTTTGTGTTTCACGAGGGCGATCATTTTAGAACACGGCTAACGCATTCAATTGAAGTGGCGCAAATTGCACGTTCAATTGCGCGGGCTTTACGGCTGGACGAGGATCTGACGGAGGCTTTAGCGCTGGCTCATGATCTTGGCCACACGCCTTTTGGCCATGCGGGTGAACGCGAGCTTGATAAATTAATGAAGGACTTTGGCGGGTTTGATCACAATGCGCAGTCGCTACGAATCGTTACAAAGCTGGAGCATCGCTATGCGGATTTCGATGGGCTTAATCTTACCTGGGAAACGCTGGAAGGTTTGGTCAAACATAATGGTCCGCTGATTGACGGGCAGGGCCATGCGCTGGGGCATTACAAAGAGCGAGGTCTTCCGGCGGCGATTATAGAATATGCCGAAGCCCACGATTTGAAGTTGGCGAGTTTTGCTTCCGCTGAAGCACAAGTGGCGGCGATTTCAGATGATATTGCCTATAATGCTCACGACATTGACGATGGTCTGCGAGCCAAGCTTTTCAATGTGATTGATCT
>JANOXS010000022.1:0-4217 GCA_031418535.1 Hyphomicrobiales bacterium
AACTTAGGTGGTTCGACCAAAACAAAGTTGATGACTGCCTACAAACAGGACGCACTGCTGTGCCTGTCGCATCTCAACGCCAACGGCCCGACGAAAATTTCAATTCTGCGAAATGAAACTAAAGTGGACCGTGCCGCAACAATCCTCCGCAGCGATTATTATGGTTGGTTTACGAAACAGACTCGCGGAATTTATGGCGTCACTGACAAAGGTGTGGAAGCTGTCACAGTTTTCAAAACTGAAATTACAAAGCTCACCGCGCAGCCCAAATAAGTCCACGCTCCACAATAGTTGCCATCTGCGGCACGGCAAATTCGTCGGCAGTGTGGCCCAGCGCTGAATAGAAAACCCGGCCCGCACCATAAATTTTCTTCCACACTACAGGCATTACAACACCTTTGGTCCATGCACAGTGTTCGCCTGTAAAAGTGGTTGTGGCCAGCACCTCATTGGCCGGATCTACATGCATGTAATACTGTTCAGAATGATAATCAAAATCGCCAATACCTGCGACCAAGGCATCATCAGGCTTGGTAATGTTCACGCGGTAATCAATTATATTGCCAGGGTGGGAAACCCACTGGCCACCCGTCATAAATTGATATTCAGTTTCATTGCGAAATGAATCGCACATGGTGCCGTGAAATCCACCAAGGCCAACACCGCCGCGCACAGCGGCACACAGGTTTTCACATTCTTCCTTGGCGATGGTAGACATAGTGACCATGGGCACAATCAAATTCAAATTGTGGATAGCGGGATCGGCATAGGCACTGGTTGAATTTTCCAAGCGCGCATCAAATCCATGGCGCTCCAACATTCCCTTAACTACGGCAGCGGAACGATCCGGCGTATGCCCATCCCAGCCACCCCAAACTATCAATGCTTTTTTCTGTGTCATAAAAATTCTCCCGCAGTTCAATCTAGCCATTCCTTACGAATGTCGCTACATATTCCGCCATCAACAGGAAAAGAAAATGAAAACGCTCGACACTAAACTCGCCAAAATCCGCACCGGTAAATACACGCCGAAGGACTTCATCATTGCCGACGCAAAAGATGGCGATATGGGTTTTGGCCGGGCCTGCCCCGGCCCGCGTCGCGACGGCTCTGGCAAATTAAAATCCAAAGCGGAATACTTGGCGGCCATGGCCGATATGTCCAAATCTGGCCTTGTCGATATTATGTTGATGTCTGCCTCGTCATGCGAAGCACTTTCGACCAAGGGCTTTTTCACAAAATCCAAAGTCACGCCCGCCGTGCGTCTGAACGATGCCACCGACATCTGGTCGCAACGTGGCAGTAATTATCGTGAAACCGAATCTTATCCATTCCGCACCGCACGTCCTGAAAAAATTAAAAAGATTTCCGATCTTGGACTCTATTCAGTAACCTTCAGCAACGATGTTGAGGCCGATCTTTACTCGCTCGAAGAATATTCAAAGTTCCGCGAAGAAGCCACCAATGCCAAAGTGCGGCACTTTCTTGAGGTGTTTAATCCCGCCATGGATATTGGCCTCGTCGGTGCTGATCTAGGCTCTTACATTAATGACTGCATCGTGCGCAGTCTGGGCGGAGTGCTGAGCAATGAACACCCGCTGTTCTTGAAAATGCAATATAATGGCGCTGCCGCCATGGAAGAATTGTCAAGCTATGATCCAGGCAAATTAATCGTTGGCATTTTAGGGGGCGCACGCGGCACCACCCGCGACACATTTGAACTTGCAAGCCAATGTGAAAAGCACGGCGGTCGCGTGGCGCTGTTTGGTCGTAAAATAAATTTCGCCGAAGCGCCGCTCGAACTGGTGCGCCTGATGCGCGGGGTGATTGAAGGTAATATTAAATCAGCCGATGCTGTGAAAGCTTATCACGATCACCTAACCAAGAATAAGTTGAAAGCTGATCGTGAACTAAAATCGGATAATGAAATCACTGATCCTGTTTTGAAAGCCTAACATGCAGCGCAGCGGCATTCTCTGCGGTGTGGCATGGTGCATTGATAGCAATATCAGCATCGCCACTTGGCCACCGGAGGAGACCGTCGCTATTGTTCTATCTGAAGATCATCAAGGCGGCTGTCCCGGCCACAATATGTCAACGGCACTCAAGAAACTTGGGTGCCCATTTCCAGTGAGCGCCATCGGCCTTGTTGGAAATGATACCCATGGTCATAAGCTGTTTAAAATTTGTGATGATCACGGCATTGAACGCAGCCAGCTGGAAATGCGCGATGGCCTCTCCACCTCTTATGTGATGGCCATGACGGCAAAGGACACAGGCAAGCGCACGTTTTTTGGCACGGCAGGCGCCCACGCCGCCCAAACCCCTGATGATTTTGACTTCACAAAAACAACAGCGCGTTATGTTCATTTGGGCCTGCCCGGCTTTCACGAAAAATTAGATGCTCCTTGGAATGACGATCCAAACGGTTGGGTAACACTCCTTAAAAAAGCCCGCGCCGCCGGTCTGAAGTCAAATTTGGAAATGGCCTCGTTCGATGTCACTCTCATTCGAGAAGTTGTGCGCCCCATGTTGCCATACCTAGACTCTCTGATCATCAATGATTTTGAGGCGGCCGCAATTACTGGCAAGCGTATCATTGAAAATGGCTTAACAAACATCGCCTCCTGCCGCATGGCATTGGAGGAGGTAATTCAGTCCCATAGCAATCTTGATTTTGCCGTTATCCATTTTCCATTGGGTGCCATTGCCATGACTCGCAAAGGCGAAGTCTTTGCGCAAGCCTCCGTCAACGTGCCACGAAACGCAATCGTCGGCTCCAATGGTGCAGGCGATGCTTTCGCCGCTGGAATTTTGATGGGGCAGCACGAGGGCTGGTCCATGCAAAAATCACTAAAGCTCGCCCATGCCAGCGCCGCCGCCAGCTTGCGCGCAAGCTCCACAACGACTGCGATTGTAAATTGGAAAGAGTGTCTAGAGTTGGCCAATTCTTGGGGATGGCGTTAGTATCAAGGTCGCGGCAAGGGATAAACCGTGCCATTGATTTTATGAAACAGACCCGCGATCACAACCAGCAACACACTGCCTGCTAAAACTGGAAACAGCAAAAACGTCCAGCTTGTAGCCACCGAATAACCCACCAAGGCCGTAGCCCCTGCTGGCGGATGCACCACCCGAAGCAGCATCATGCCCATCACCGCCAAGCCCACAGCCAAACCGGCCACAGCAACATTGCCCGGCATAATAAAATGTAACAGCAAGCCAACAAGTGCAGAAACCAAATGGCCGCCCACCACATTTGCAGGTTGCGAAAGCGGGCTGGCAGGCACCGCAAACTTCAAAACACATGATGCGCCAAACGGTGCCATCAACATGGCATAGCTGCTCATTTCTGTGAGCAAACCTAAAACACCAATCGATACAGCAGCCCCAAGTCCCGCCAACACTGTAATACGCATTTTAGGCATAGCTTGATGTCGATAGAAAAAGCGGTCCACAGCAATCCCCTATTTTAGGGCGCCTTTTGATTCCAATTCATCCATAAAGCGCGCCACCTTCCATGGGCTCACTTCCACCATGGCGCCAGCCTCCAGCTTATCCAAAACGAAAGGTCCATATTGTGTGCGCACCAGCTTGTTCACCATGCCACCAAAATGCTGCACCAATTTTCGAATTTCGCGGTTCTTGCCTTCGGTCAAAGTCACGCGGTACCAAGAGTTGGTACGACCACCCTTGTCCTCTTCTTCAACAAATTCCGCCCCGCGATACCGAATGCCTTCAATGGTGACGCCACGGGCCAGAGACTCAATTTGCGATTCTGAAAAGCGCCCGCGCATCCGCACGCGGTAAACCCGAGCAAGCCCCGTATCCGGATGCATCATGGCTTGCGCCAAGGGCCCATCTGTCGAAAGCATTAACAAACCTTCCGAGTTCACATCCAAGCGACCCACTGCCATCAAGCGCGGCAAGCCGGGCTTTGTGAGTGCGGGCAATTCAAACACCGTTGGCCGATCTTTAAAATCACGATTGGTGACCAGCACATCAATGGGCTTATGCAGCATAAACAAGCGTGGAATCGCTTTAGTGTCCGGCGCCACGGCCTTGCCATCCAGTGCTACAATATCGCCATCTTCAACGGGCGTTGTCGCTTCGGCTTTAATGCCTTTAACTGTTACGCGGCCTTCGGCCACCATGCGTTCAGCTTCGCGCCTGCTGCCCACACCCGCTTTTTGAAGAAAAACATTAAGACGCATCTT
>JANOXS010000023.1:0-12795 GCA_031418535.1 Hyphomicrobiales bacterium
CATTGCGGCAGCATCGCCGAAATCAATTAAGCCATGCTGCAAGTCCAGCGTGACGCCATCAAATGGCAAGCGAGCAATTTGGCCTGCCAATTGTGCGCCAGACATGCTCATCCAACTAAACAAGAAAGGCTTGCCGTCGTGTAGTCTTTCGCGCAAGCCTGTCATAGCTCAGCCCGCCTGAACTTGTTCAATGGCTGTGTGCATCAAATCAACCATCTGATGCCGGATTTCGTCGGGTGAAATGGCAATATTGTTCACAGCAAAATCATCGGCCACTTTACGAACCACGTCTTCGTCGCCTGCTTCTTCAAAATCTGAGGCCACAACATCTTTGGCATAAGCCGCGGCGGCATCACCAGAAAGACCCTGCTTTTCAGCGGCCCACAAACCCAAAAGCTTATTGCGACGTGCTGTTGCTTTGAACCGCAAGGCTTCATCATGGGCGAATTTATTCTCAAAACCTTGTTCGCGCTTGTCAAATGTTGTCACTTTAATCACTCCAAATCAAAAATCATTACAACCAGATAGCCATGCGCCCATAGCAAATCAACCATTACAGCACCATATATGTGATTGTGCAGCGCAACATTCCCCGCTATGAGGCAGCAAATTATCCACACGGGGCAACTTCCTCTAGGGGAATTAAGCCGCCGTGCTAAACAGGTTACAGAGTTAGGGTGTCGATGAGGATTCTCTCCATGAACAGCAAGCGAACCCGCATTTATGAAGGCAAGGCCAAGATTCTCTACGAGGGTCCAGAGCCAGGCACAGTGATTGTCCACTTTAAGGATGACGCTACGGCCTTCAATGCGGAAAAAAAGGCAGTGATTGACGGCAAAGGTGTGCTGAACCAGCGCATCAGTGAATATCTATTCACGCGCCTCAACGAAATTGGCATTCCAACGCATTTTATGCGCAGCCTCAACATGCGCGAGCAATTGGTGCGTGAAGTTGAAATTATTCCTCTCGAAGTCGTTGTGCGCAATGTAGCTGCGGGTTCCTTAGCCAAAAAGCTTGGGCTGGAAGAAGGCTTCCAACTTCCGCGCTCAATTATTGAGTTTTA
Source organism: Hyphomicrobiales bacterium (assembly GCA_031418535.1). GTDB lineage: Bacteria > Pseudomonadota > Alphaproteobacteria > Rhizobiales > Aestuariivirgaceae > Aestuariivirga. The sequence goes on from JANOXS010000023.1 coordinate 1,064, forward strand.
TTACAAGAACGATGCGCTGGGCGATCCTATGGTAAGTGAAGAGCACATCACGTCATTCGGTTGGGCAACGCCCATGGAAATTGATGACATGATGCACATGGCCATCCGTATTAATGACTTTATGACCGGATTGTTCTTAGGCATTGGCATTAAGTTAGTTGATTTCAAAATCGAATTCGGCAGGCTTTATGAAAATGAAATGATGCGCGTGGTGCTGGCCGATGAGATCAGTCCTGATAGTTGCCGGTTGTGGGACACGAAAACCCTCAACAAGATGGACAAAGACCGTTTCCGCCGCGATATGGGCGGGCTGGTTGAGGCCTATCACGAAGTGGCACGGCGCTTGGGCATTATCCAACCAAATGAACAACCAGAACGCAGCAAACCAAAACTGGTGAAGAGCGATACATGAAAGCCAAAATAAAAGTTACGCTCAAGAACGGCGTGCTAGACCCGCAAGGCAAAGCCATTGTAGGCGCTTTGGGTTCGCTTGGTTTTGCTGGCGTAAATGGTGTTCGTCAAGGCAAATATTTTGAGATTGATGTGGCCGAAACAGACAAGTCCAAAGCCGAAGCCGCTATCAAGCAAATGTGCGAAAAGCTGATTGCTAATACTGTGATTGAGAATTACGACATCGAACTTGCATGAAATCAGCTGTCATCACATTCCCCGGCATCAACCGCGAACGCGATATGATGTTGGCGCTCGAAGCAACTACGGGCCACAAACCCATTTCAGTGTGGCACACTGAGGCAACCCTGCCTGATGTTGATCTCGTCGTGGTACCCGGCGGTTTTTCTTATGGCGATTATTTGCGCTGTGGTGCCATTGCAGCACGCTCACCCATTTTGCAAGATATCCGCGCTAAGAGCTTGAAAGGGCTTAAAGTTCTGGGTGTTTGCAATGGTTTCCAGATAATCACCGAGGCTGGGCTCCTCCCCGGCGTTCTGGCGCGCAACGCAGCGCTTAAATTCGTCTGCCGCGAAGTGAAATTGAAGATTGAAAACAACCAAACTTTTTTCACCAATAAAATGGCCAAAGGCCAGATCGTTTCTTGCCCTGTGGCGCATGGCGAAGGCAACTACATTTGTGATGCTGAAACTCTAAAAGCCCTCGAAGGTGAAGGCCGCGTGGTTTTCCGCTATGCTGAAGGCACCAATCCCAATGGTGCGACCAATGACATTGCAGGCATTGTCTCGGCCAGTGGCAATGTCATTGGCATGATGCCCCACCCCGAAAACATGATCGAAGCCATCCACGGCAAAGTGGATTGCCGTCCATTGTTTGAAAGCCTCTTGGCCGCTTGACAACTGTCAATTGACAGTTTACAATTTCTGCTCATGATTGTCAGTTTTCGCCACAAAGGATTGAAACGCTTTTACGAAGACGATGATCGCAGTAAATTGCCAGCGGATATGCTTGACCGCATTCAAAGTATTCTTACCGTTTTAGACGATACGAATGATTTAGAGACCGTTGATCGTCCAACTTTGCATCTCCATGCTTTGAGGGGAAATCTAAATGGTTTTCACGCTGTGACTGTAAGGTCAAACTGGCGAATAATTTTCCGCTTTGATGGCGCAAATATGCACGACTTGGATTTTATTGATTATCATTGAAGGATCAAAAATATGCCTATGAAAAACCCAGCCCATCCAGGCCGTTTAATCAAAGACGACCTCGAAGAACTCGGACTTACCACTGCCGAAGCCGCAGCAGGCCTTGGTGTTACGCGTCAGCAACTCCACAATGTCATGACCGGAAAAAGCAGCATAACGCCAGACATGGCCCTACGCCTTGAATGCGGCATTGGCGGAACTGCCGATCATTACCTGCGAATGCAAGCCTCATATGATCTTGCTCAAGTGCGGCTTCGTGGCGAAAAACTTAACATCAAAAAATTTACGCCCAAAGCCGCTTGATGCATCGTCAACGCCTCATACGCCGCGTCGTCTTTGCATTTGTGTTTGTTGCAATGTTTATTGCAACAATTCTTTTGTTTGGTTTGGTTTTGGTTAAACACTCAATTGATAAAATGTCCTTGCACAGTCGGATCGCTCTTTCTTCGTCAGATTCCAAATTTGAACTGAGATACCCAGACTGCCAAACCGCCCCTCCAGAACTTTGGGCCAACACCCCGTCAACAAATCATGTGTGGCAAAAAGTTCAAAGCGTTGAACTGACTATTTTTCACAACTGCGTGGCTAGGCCCGTTCGCTTGTATGTATCCAAAGATCAAAAGCTATTGTTTGTGAGACGAACGGCTGATCGAGAGTTCGTCACAGGTCTAGCACCTACAGCGCGGAAAAGCTCATGGTCAGACCTTATAGATATTTCCAAAACCGCGCCTCAAGTGATTTTAAGTTTAGGTGGATGCTGTATGGATGAGGATTATAACTTGGAAACAGAAATCAATTTGGACATAGAAAAAATTGCACGAACCAAAGGCATTGAACTTTTGCCTTACTAAATCGTCTCAGCCAATGGCAACGTGATCGGCATGATGCCCCATCCGGAAAATATGATTGAGCCCATTCATGGTAAAGTAGATTGCAGGCCTTTGTTTGAAGGGCTGCTGGCGGCTTAAGCCACAGCTTCAATAAATTTCTGCGAATCTGAAATCCATCCGAACAACACTTCGATCGTGAGCAAGGATGCATCGTGGTTGCTGCGCGAATTACCGTGACCAATTGGTTCGGCAGTGCAATCCTCCAACAGCACGCAATGATAATCGCGGTACATTGCATCACGGATTGTTGACTCCAAACAGATGCTCGTCGTGCATCCCGTGAAGATTAAATATTTGGCATCCAGCCCCCGTAAAACTGTGTTCAATTCTGTCTCATAAAATCCACTGAAGCGATGCTTCGGAATCACAATGTCGCCTTCTTGCGGAGCCAGCGCATCGACAATCTGCGTGCCCCATTCCCCTGCAATAAGAATGCGGCTTTCTTTGCCATCTGGGGCAATCATTTTTTCACCAACCGACATGCGAGCATGGCGCTGCCGATGTGGTGAATCCGCTGCTCCCATATCAGCCATGTCCGGCCTGTGCTGCATTTGCAAATAGATGACAGGTATATTCGCCTTGCGGGCTGCGGTCAAAACACGCGCTGTTGGTGCAACTGCCGCCACAATCGGCGCAATATCAATCCCTGCCCGTTCAAACATGCCACCCACCGAGCCAAAATCATTCTGCATATCGACAACGATGACAGCAGACATTTTAGGATCGAGTGAAACAGGGCTTGGGCGTGCACTTAAAACTTTTTGATCAGGTTTTAGCATTGCATTCTATGCTCCGCACAATTTGCCCCCTGTACGATCAAAGGCCCATTTCAGGCACCTGTCAAATTGCACTACTTGCTTACTCAAAATCCATTCACAGAATCTCAACACACCATTAGCTATTTTGTTAGCAGACGCCGTTTAGTGGAATTCATTATGCCGACCCAGATTATCGACGCACGTTTGTTATTAAAATCTGCGACGTTTCATGAACTCAAGCAATGGGCCTTTCCACATTGGGCGCTGTGGGCCACGGTGCTTGGGTTGTTTGCTTGCAACGCAATTTGGATTGGGCTCAGCTCGCGCATCAGCATCACGCCAGATTGGTTTAGTCTTAACTTCGCATTTGTTGCAGGTGGCCTTGGCGGATTACTTTTAAGGTTTTACAAAGGTCACCTGTTTGATGGATTTTTACACAGGCTCTGGTGCTTGTTGATGACGAGTTTTATGGCAGCGGTTTTGATGGGCAATTTGCAGGTGCTCAACCACCTCACCATGGCCAATTCATTACCCATTGCTGATGAGCAACTGCTCGCATGGGACCGAGCTCTGGGTCTTAATTGGTTGGCCTATGCCAAATTTATTACAAGCTCACATGTCGCCAAGTTTTGTCTATCGACTGCCTATTACTCTTTTACCATGGGTGGGCTGGGTGCTGTTGCAGTCATCAGCATTGCATTGAATAATCGGCCTCGCACCTTGGAAATCATTTTCCTCGTCGTCACAACGGCATTGATTTGTATCTTGCTGGCACCATTTTTTCCAGCGCGCGGCACCATGGATTTATTGAGCGACACCGAGCTTCGGTCGCGCCTTCCTGCCCATACGGGTGCAAATTTTATTGACCAGCTTTTAGATTTGCGCGGCACTAGCTCTCTAATGTTTGTGCCTGCAAACATGGAAGGCACAGCGGCATATCCTTCGTTCCACACGTGCCTTGGTCTCATTTTGCTCTGGTGCAGCAGAGGCTGGTGGCCAACAGCAACACTCGGCGCCCTCATTGGTGCCGGAATTGTTGTAGCTACGCCGGTCTATGGCGGGCATTATTTCGTAGATGTTTTTGCGGGCGCAAGTGTTTTGATTTTGATGGTTTGGCTTTGGCGATCAAAATTTGCGCCACATGTTGCAAGTCACATTGCCAACGACCCAGCCAACAGCCCTGCACTTCCAGAATGGATGACTAAATTTCCCAAGTCTTAGTTTGTGCGTGTCAAAATTTATGCAACTTTTCTTAAACATCGTTCAGCAGCTGTAACACTTGATTCACGCTGGTATCTGTTAATACTAGATTAACGCTAAGCTTTGTTGCTGAATGCAACTGCCCGCACCTTCCGAGCGCGGGCAGAAGCAAACAACATGCAATGAAAGAAACAAAAAATGTTCACAGCACTTTTGAAAAAAATCACCGCAGAGCCAGCACCGAACCTCGAACTCATTCAGGCCAACGAGGCCCTGCAAGAGCGCGTGGCTCACATGTTCTGGAACTCAACTGTAACTCCAAATCCAACTGTCTTGGAAATGAAACCCAAGGTGCTGGTTAAGGAATACATATCAATTCGCAAGGCAATTGCGGCTTGAGTTTGGTAATTCGAACACCATCAGCCCATCTGATCAAAAATGCTTGCAAATGTTAACATATTTGCAAGCGCCTTCTCTTAGAAATCGTAACACGCGGGGGCGCAAGTTACGGAGATTAGGCTTGTGGAAAAGATTGTGTTCGGTCAAAGTTCTACAGATAAAGATCGCGCTCACGCGTTGCGGATGCTGAATGAGACGTTGGAAAATTTGCGTCAAAAAAATGCAGAGATTGAAGCTGCTGAGCCTCCAAAACCTAGCACTTCGCAATTCACATAATTCAAGCGTTCTTTTTCAGTTTCGTCGTCGATTTTGCTTTTGCAAGTTTGTTGTCGAGTCCATTGGACTTCTTGAATGATGACAATATGATTGCCGACAAGTCCTCTTGCGGAACAGGTTTGCCGTAAAGGAAACCTTGAATTTCGTCACACTGTAAACCGTTCATAAAATCAGCCTGTGCTTCCGTTTCAACGCCTTCGGCTGTCACCGTCATTTGCAAAGAATGCCCGAGCGATACAATTGTGCGCAATATGTTTTGAGCGCCGATTTGATCATCTTCAAGTGCTTTGATAAACGAACGATCAATTTTAATTTTGTCAAATGGAAAGCGCCACAGATAGCCAAGGCTTGAATAGCCCGTGCCAAAATCATCCATGACAATCGAAACACCCAAAGCCCGGATAGCCATCAATTCCTCCAGAACAGCGTCAGTGTTCTCCATGAGAATACCTTCAGTAATTTCAACTTGAAGACGTCTCGCGTCTAAACCGGAATTCTTCAACGCTGCCGCAATTAATGCGGCCACACCACCGCTGGAAAATTGCAATGGAGACAAATTAACCGCTAAAGAAATTTCTTTTGGCCAGTTGGAAGCGACCAAGCAAGATTCATTTATAACCCATGTCCCTATTTGTTGAATGAGACCCAGTTGCTCCGCGACGGGAATGAAAACCGTTGGTGGAATGAACTGACCTGTGGTGCTGCGCAAGCGAAGCAACGCTTCGAAACCACGCAGCATTACGCCGTCTGCATCATATTGAGCTTGGAAGTTTAAAGTGAAGCGATCTTCGGCCACAGCCCGGCGCACTTCTTCTTCGACGCGGCGACGTTGCTGAACTTCGGCTTCTAAGTCTGCCGTGAAAATTGATGTTTGGTCGCGACCGGCCGCCTTGGCGGAATACAGGGCCATATCTGCATAAGCCATCATAGTTTCAGACGTCGATGCGTGATTTGGGCAAATTGCCGTGCCAATTGAAATTGTCGTCCGAATGACTTGATCATTCACTGTCATGGGTTCGCGGATGGCCTTAACGAGCCGATTGGCAAAAGCTGTGGCGGCCTCTTCGCTGGCGACAAATCGTTGCAAAACCACAAATTCGTCGCCACCCAAACGTCCGACAAGATCGGCGGGTCTTGTGCTTTTCAAGAGGCGTTCTGCCAGGCATTTCAAAACGCCGTCGCCGATTTGATGGCCCAATGTATCATTAACGTTTTTGAAATTATCCATGTCGATGAGATGCAGCGCAATTTTTTCACCCGTAATTTTTGCGGCTTCCATCGTCGTGCTCATTTCAGCAGAGAAAGCTCCTCGATTTTTTAAGCGCGTCATTGAATCGTGATGGGCAAGATAGATAATTTTGTCGTCCATTCTGGTAAGCAAACGACCTAAAATAGAAATGGCGAGGGCAACAGCTGCTAAAGTCAAAACCGCGCAGAGTGTGATGCTGTAAACGAGCTGTGTGATAAATCCTGAAATCCTGGCACCAATCAAGTGATCAAGTTGCGCAAAAGTAAGCTTTGAAAAGACAAGTATTTGCGCTGTATACTTCCGGTGATTTTCATAAACTTCGGCTGGTGAGATTTTAGTGCTCAATTTCGAAGTCCCGACAGGACTCGTGTTCATTAAATAATGATTAGTCGCATTTTTAAAGTCTTTGAAGCCATCGGCAAGCTGGTGTCGCAATGAGCCATCAAGGTTTCCCGAAAATGCTTTAAACATTGCTGAATTCAAGCTTTCCATTTTTCGATTTATCATTCCGACAAGGAAATTTTGCCTTTGGGAATTGCGCATCGGGTCAATTACATTTGCCCGGGACGCCGTTACTTCAGTGAGCTCAGACGTAATCGCCATTAATTCCGGCAAATTCAGAAGGCCTGCGTCCATCAAGTAATATGAGTCAAGGTCTGGATCGAGAATCAAATTCGATTTATCGCCGACTTGCGAAATCAGGGTCTTTGCCATTTGCTTGGCATTTACAAAGTTAATCAACCGACCCTGAATTGAGTTTTCAAAACTGCTGGCGAGTTGGACCACATCCAAAACTGTATCAAAGCGTTCGCGGGCAATTTCAAAGGCCCTCATCTGCTCTTCAGTTGGTGTTTCGCTGTTGATCAATTTTGCATAAATTGGGATCAAGGCCCGCAGATAATTGGTTCCAACCAATTCTTGTCTGGCGAAGCGTATGTCATTGTAACTCTTGTTGACAAACATCCATCCCAGCAAGCCGATTGGAATGAGCAGCAAACCCACAACCGCCATCAAGCGAAATTCTGCAAGAATTTTCTTCGCCATATTTCAATTAACTCCCCAAGATACTTCCGAAATAACGGGTAGCAACTTAAAGATGTGTGAATTTCTTTTGCCGTTAAGGTGGTTTGCTAAGAGAAAATATACTTTTTGCACACGCCAACATTGGATTTGTGAATCTGGCGTAATGCCGTTAAACGGCGGGACATGAAAAAACATGCAGCCGAACCCACAATCACCCCAGAAATCGTCAAAGCCCACGGTCTGAAGCCGGATGAATACCAGCGCTTTCTCGATCTTTTGGGCCGCGTGCCGACCATGACGGAACTTGGCATTTGTTCGGCCATGTGGAACGAACATTGTTCATACAAGTCCTCGAAAAAACATCTCAAAAAACTGCACACCACGGGCAAGCGCGTGCTGATTGGCCCCGGTGAAAACGCTGGCGTTATCGATATTGACGATGGCCAAGCCATTATCTTCAAAATGGAAAGCCATAATCACCCTTCTTTCATCGAACCTTATCAAGGCTCGGCCACCGGTGTGGGCGGCATTTTGCGCGATGTATTCACTATGGGGGCACGTCCAATTGCGGCGCTGAATGCACTCAGATTCGGCGCGCCCGAACACCCCAAAACCCGCCATCTGATTTCTGGCGTTGTGGCTGGCGTGGGCGGCTATGGCAACAGCTTCGGCGTGCCCACCATTGGCGGCGAAGTGAATTTTCACGAAAGCTATAACGGCAATATTTTGGTCAACGCCATGGCTGTAGGCATCGCAGACACCGATAAGATTTTCCTGTCCAAAGCCAAAGGTGTGGGTCTGCCCGTGGTTTATCTCGGCGCTAAGACAGGCCGTGACGGCATACATGGGGCTACGATGGCCTCTGCCGAGTTTGACGATAAGGCAGACGAGAAACGCCCCACCGTGCAAGTGGGGGATCCCTTCACCGAAAAATGCCTGCTCGAAGCTTGCTTGGAATTGATGGCATCGGGTGCCGTCATCGCCATTCAAGATATGGGGGCTGCTGGCCTTACATCTTCTGCCGTCGAAATGGGGGCCAAGGGCGATCTCGGAATTGAACTCGATCTCGACAAAGTGCCCTGCCGCGAAGAAAATATGACGGCCTATGAAATGATGCTGTCTGAATCCCAAGAACGGATGTTGATGGTGTTGCGTCCAGAGCTGGAGAAACAGGCCGAAGCCATATTCCACAAATGGGGTTTAGATTTTGCCATAATCGGCAAGACAACCAATACGTTACGCTTTGTTATTAAACACGAAGGTGAAGTGAAAGCTGACCTGCCCATCAAGCAAATGGGCGATGAAGCACCGGAATATGACAGGCCGTGGGTGGAACCTAAAAAGCTCCCCTTGCTCACCAATGTGCCTCCACCTGCCGATCTCAAGGCGGCAATTCTCAAAATTATTGGCAGCCCCGATATGTGTTCTAGGCGTTGGGTTTGGGAGCAATATGACTCGCTCATCGGCAGCAACACCGCACAAATCCCCGGTGGCGATGCAGGCGTGGTGCGCGTTGGCCCCAACAAAGCCATTGCCGTCTGTACTGATGTCACCCCACGCTATGTGCAGGCCGACCCGTTCGAAGGCGGCAAGCAAGCCGTGGCGGAAACGTGGCGCAACTTAACTTGCGTGGGGGCAGAGCCCATTGCTATCACGGATAACCTCAATTTCGGCAACCCCGAAAAGCCCGAAATCATGGGCCAGATTGTGTTCGCGCTGAAAGGCATTGATGCCGCCTGCCGTGCACTGGATTACCCAGTCGTGTCGGGCAACGTGTCACTTTACAACGAAACCAACGGTCAAGCCATTCTGCCAACGCCTGCCATCGGCGGTGTGGGCCTGCTCAGTGATTTGAGCAAAATGACCACCAAGCATTTTAAAGCTGAAGGCGATGCAATTTTGTTGGTGGGTGGCCATGGCACGCATTTGGGGCAGTCGATTTATCTGCGTGAAATCCTAGGCCGCGAAGAAGGCGCCCCACCGCCGGTGGATTTGGCCAAAGAAAAGAAACACGGTGACTTCGTGCGAAACCTTATCAATCACCGCCAAGTGTCTGCTGTGCATGATATTTCTGATGGCGGCTTGGTAACAGCGGTCATCGAAATGGCCCTGCCCACTGTAATGGGTGCAAGTATAGACGCGATGACCCATGAACACCTCTTCAGCGAAGATCAGGCGCGTTATGTTCTCACCTGCAAAGCCAGCGAGGCCGCCAAGATCATTACCCAAGCCCACGTGGCGGGCATTGATGTGATCCGTTTCGGCACGGTGACAGCGGAAGCCACATTGAAAACAGGCGAAACCGAAATCAAAATCGCAGACCTAAAATCAGCCCATGAAGGCTGGTTTCCGAATTATATGGCGGGCTGACGCTCCAGTCACACCATCACCACCCGGGTGCCCACTTGAACTTGTGAATACAAATGCACGATGTGGGCGTTTAACATGCCAATGCAGCCTGCGGTCTTTTTGCTGCCAATATCGGCAATTTTTGCACCACCATGAATGCGGTTGACGGTATCGACCTCGCCTTTAAATAAATACATGGCGCGCGCACCCAGTGGATTATCGGGGCCGCCGGGCATACCATCAGGCAACCATTTGGCCAGATCGGGTTTCCGTTGCAAATGGTAGGGTGCAGGCCTCCAAACAGGCCATTCTGACATTTTATTGATGGTCACCTCGCCGCGCCAAGCAGTTGCGCCATGGCCCAATGAGCAACCATAACGCCTTGCCATGCCGCCGCCCAAGACAAGATACAAAAAGCGTTTACTGGAATCGACGACAATGGTGCCCGCAGGCTCCGCTGTTTCAAATTCCATCTTGCGAAGCTGATATTTATATTCAACTTGCGTCGCTTCTTTCATATTTATCGCAAACTGTTCTGCCCAAGCTGATGATGGCAAAAGCGCAGGTGCTGCGATAAGCCCAGACACAAATTGGCGGCGCGAAAGTGACATGGAATTATCCCCCAGTGATGGATAGGCTTTTACAGCCACTTGGTGCAACTCACCACTGGTAATTTTATTGGCCTCGCCCTATTTAAACATCAAAGGAAAACCACCATGGCCATGACTGCCCCCGAAATTGAAAAATTCATTATCGACGCCCTGCCCGATGCAGTGATCGAAATCAAAGACTTGGCAGGCGATGGTAACCATTATTCCGCCACCGTGGCCTCTGCCGCCTTCAAAGGGAAATCCCGTGTGCAGCAACACCAAATGGTCTATGCTGCTCTCAAAGGCAACATGGGCGGCGTGCTACATGCGCTAGCGCTCACTACAACTGTTCTGGAGAACTAAAATGACCGACATTCACACTCAAATTGATACCACCGTAAAAACCAATGACGTTGTGCTTTTCATGAAGGGCAATGTTGACATGCCACAATGCGGCTTTTCTGGCCGCTCGGTGCAAATTCTTCAGCACATCGGCGTGCCATTCAAAGACGTGAATGTGCTGGCTGATGATGCCATTCGCCAAGGCATTAAAGATTACACCAACTGGCCCACCGTGCCGCAGCTCTATGTGAAGGGCGAATTTGTTGGTGGGGCTGATATTATGATGGAAATGTTCCAGTCTGGTGAATTGAAGCAGTTGATGGCGGATAAGGGTTTAGTTGAAGCGTAATGCTCACACTGTACTACGCACCGGGCACCTGTTCACTTGCGCCTTTTATTGCACTTGAAGAGGCGGGTGCGACCTTCACACCGTACCGTGTGAATTTTCCGGCGGGGGAACAGAACAATCTGGGCTTCAAAGCCTTGAACCCCAAAGGCCGTGTTCCTGCGCTTGCCGCCGACCATGGTGTGCTGAGTGAAAATGTTGCTATCCTGTCTTACATCGCGCTCCAATTTCCGGCGGCAAATCTGGCACCCGCGGATCCATGGGCCAACGCGCAAATGCAGGCCTTCAATTCTTATCTCTCCTCCACTGTGCATGTCGCTCATGCGCATCGCCCAAAGGGTTCGCGCTGGTCTGATGATCCTGCTGTCATCGAAAATCTCAAAATCAAAGTGCCGCAGAATATGAGTGATTGCTTCTCGATTATTGAGAACGATTATCTCCGAGGACCATGGGTGATGGGCGATCAGTTTACCGTGGCTGATTGCTATTTGCTCACCATCTCAAATTGGTTGGAAGCAGACGGGGTGGACATCAACCGTTTTCCCAAAACACTGGCGCACCGCAAAGCCATGATGGCGCGGCCCGCTGTGGCCAGAGCGGTCGCCGTGCATAACAGCTAAGTCGTTCTCGCAATTGTGCGGGCTTGGCATCCTGCTATTCATGCCATATGTCAAACTACCTTCGCGCCACT
>JANOXS010000024.1:0-5493 GCA_031418535.1 Hyphomicrobiales bacterium
GCACTTTGCGCCACATAGGCAATGCGCGAACCCCATAGGCTTCGGCGCGTCTCTTCTGATGCAGCGATTAAATCAATGCCGTCAAAATTGATTGAGCCTTCGGTGATGCGGCAACCGGGCCTAGCATAGCCCATGCCAGCAAGACCAAGCGTGGATTTGCCAGCACCTGATTCACCGATGAGGCCCAGCACCTCACCACGCTTCAGTGAGAGATCAAGACCCTTAATAATGGGCTTCCATTGATCATCGCTTTGGCCATCAATTTTCAGGCCCTTGATTTCAAGCAGCACATCGCCCTTAATTCTTGCAGTGTCGCGTTTGATATCACTTGCCATCACGAAGCCCCGAAGTTTTATGGAGGAACCAATCAACTACAAAATTTACGGCTACTGTCAGAAGAGCAATGGCTGCCGCAGGATAGAGTGGTGCCGGATTGCCAAACGTGATCAGTGTTTTATTTTCAGAAACCATAGAGCCCCAATCGGCAGTTGGCGGTTGAATGCCGACACCTAAGAATGAAAGCGCTGCAATGGTGAGAAACACAAAGCAGAAGCGCAAACCAAATTCGGTGATCAGCGGCGGCAGAATGTTTGGAACAATTTCTTTAAACACGATCCACCCCATGCCCTCGCCGCGCAATTTAGCGCTTTCGACATAGTCCATGACAGCTGCATTGAGGGCCACGGCGCGTGACAAACGAAACACGCGCGTGGCATCGAGAAGTGCCAAAATGATCACTAAGTTGACAACACTTTTGCCAACCACAGCCAACATCATCAACGCAAATATCAAAACTGGAATAGCTAGGAATGCGTCGACCACACGTGAAACACCTTGGTCGAGCCAGCCGCGCTTCAAGGCCGCAAGAACGCCCAATGAGCCACCCACCAAAAATGAAAAAAGCGTGGTGATCAGCGCAATGCCGATTGTGTTACGGGCGCCATAAATCAGACGCGAATAAAGATCACGGCCAATCTGGTCAGTGCCCAGAATACTGGTAGCGCTGGAATGTTCGTAGGCTTTGCCGATCACATCATTTTCTGCATAGGGGGCAAGCCACGGTGCAAAAATTGCAAAGAATGCATAAATCGCAATCACAATCATTCCAAACCACGCGCTGATTGGTGCTGATTTTAGAGTTCGAACTACACTTTCAAGTGCGGTGCGGCGGGCTTTAATTTGGCGAAGCGGTGCGGATGTTTCGGTCATTTTGGGTGCAACAATCTTGGGTTTGTGACGATGGAAACAATATCGGCGAGCAAATTCAGAAGGATGTAAGTGGCCGCAAAAATAAGTGCGCAGGCTTGCACCACAGGCATATCGCGGCTGGACACTGCATCCACCATCATTTGGCCAACGCCGGGATATACAAAAACGACTTCAACCACGACCACACCAACCACGAGGTAGGCAAGGTTGAAGGCGATAACCGTGGCGATAGGTGCCCAAGCATTTGGCAAGGCATGGCGGATGATGACTTGTGATTTTGAAACGCCCTTAAGCTGGGCCATTTCAATATAGGGGCTGGCGAGAAGATTGATGATTGAGGCTCTGGTCATGCGCATCATATGGGCAATGATCACCAAAGTCATGGTGAGTGCTGGCAATGAAGCCCTGCTCACATGTTCCCAGAAGGGCGTGGTGTCGCTAACCGTTGAGAGCGTGTAAAACCAGCGGTGCTTCACAGCAAAAAAGAACATCAACAAATAAGCAATAAAAAATTCAGGCATTGCAATCGTCGTGAGCGTTACGGAGTTGATAATTCGATCATACCAAGAATTGCGATAGAGGGCGGCAAGCACACCGAGAAATAATGATAAAGGAACGGCAACGATGGCGGCCATGGCTGCTAAGAAAAATGTGTTGTAAAGGCGAGGCGCTATGATTGCTGACACACTGCGCTTGATGGTGCCAGTGGTGCCCGAGTAGGAATTACCAAAGTCGCCCCGCACGGCATTGCCGATCCACTCAATATAGCGAACGGTGGCTGGTCGATCGAGGCCAAGCTCGTGGTTGAAATTTTTTACAGTTTCAGGTGTTGCACCCTGACCTAGAATATTTTGCGCATAGCCGCCCGGTAACATTTGCAACGATGAGAAAATAATAATTGAAACAGCAAAGAGCGTGAGCAACCCTAAGCCCAATCTTTGCAAAACGGTTTTCAATACTGGATGCATTGTCGCCTTCCCCAATTTCCCTTCAGGCTCTTTTGGCCCGTTGGGAAAAAACCTAGCAGAGACTTTAGCGAATGTCCTAGCGAAAACGTCACAAAACAAAAAACCCCGCCAGTTTCCTGACGGGGTTCATTGTTAAATCGAGTCGGGTTAGGCTTATGCCTTCCACCAACGCTCATACATGTAACCACCATCGTGGTCGAAGTCTGAGTTGAACGTGTTGTGGCCCGTAGACGTGTTCAATGCACCAACATAGTTGTTGTACATGAGAACAATTTGGCCGCCATCATCGTGAACCAATTGTTGCGCTTCAGCATATTGAGCGGCGCGCTTGGTATCATCGGTTTCAGCACGTGCAGCAAGCAACAGCTCGTTGAAGCGTGGGTTCTTCCAATGTGTGTCATTCCATGCAGCATCAGCGGCAAGTGAAATTGACAAGAACATGTCAGCAACCGGACGACCACCCCAATAGCACAGGCACCATGGCTTCTTGAGCCAGACGTTATCCCAATAGCTGTCGTTTGGTTCTTTGATCACATTGATGTTGATGCCGGCTTTCTTGGCTTGTTCAGCCATCAAGAGGGCAGAATCAACACCGCCAGCAAAGGCTGCATCTGAAGCAGACAGATCAACTGTTTGACCTTCCATGCCAGCTTTCTTCCAAAGCGCCTTTGCTTTGTCAGGGTCATAAGAATAAACCGGAGCTGGATTGATGGCAAATTTCATGGCCGCTGAAATTGGATTGTCGTTGCCGGGTGAACCATAACCAAACAAGATCTTGTCGACGAGTTCTTGACGGTTGATCGCATATTTCAAAGCGGTACGAGCATCAAGATTGTCAAACGGTTTGCTGTCGACATGCATTGGTGCGGTGTAATGCGCAAAACCAGACACATTATAAAGCTCAGTGTTTGGCGCGCCCTTCAACATATCAATGGTCTTCAAGTCGGCGCGGTCAATGAAGTCTACTTCACCGGCTAAGAATGCATTGGTGCGAGCTGCAACATCGACGATCGACAACATTTCGATTGAATCAAAGTAAGTTGTCCCGAAGTAGTTTTCGTTGCGTTCGCCAACCAGCTTTACGCCGGGCTCGAAGCTCTTCATCTTATATGGGCCTGCGCCGATGCCAGCAGCAAAATCAATCTTGCCATCTTTTGATGGGTAGATCGAAAGATGATAATCTGTCAGCAAGAATGGGAAGTCGGCATTTCCGCCTTTAAGTTCAAATATCACAGTGTCTGGGCCGTCGGCCTTAACTGAGGTGACAGACGACAGAACCGACTTGGCAGGGGACTTCGAGTCATCGCCAATATGGTAGTTAATGGTATTAACAACATCATCAGCAGTAAGCGAGCGACCATCATGGAATGTAATGCCCTTGCGAATTTTGAAAACCCACTTCTGAGCGCCATTGGAAGGCTCAAAGCTTTCAGCCACATGTGGCACTGCTACGTTCTTATCGTTCACTTGCACCAATGGTGCGCCCATCACGGACTTACCAAAGGCAAACGTGAAACCGTTTGACCACGTTGCAGGGTCAAGCGAGTCTGTGGTTTGGCCATGGCCAATACCAGCTTTAAAGGTGCCGCCCTTTTTTGGTTCGGCGCGCGCCGCAGACGCAAACATCAACTGCGATGCTGCAAGCGTCATGCCTGATGCCATGGTAAAGGCCATGAAATCGCGGCGGGACAATTTGCCTTGGCCCACGGCTTTTTTAGCCATTGAAAGTTTATGTTCAAATTCGGTCATATGTTTTCTCCTCTGGTGACCCGTATTTTATTATTTGGAGTTGAAAATGACGAAAGTACCTTCCACGGTTGTGGAAGCAGCAGCCTCGTCGTTTCCTCCCCCAATTATTTTTCTTTTTAATTACGTCTGCTTAACAGGCAGAACTTAAGTGCATGCTCGCACGAGGCGTTCCGTCCGTCAATTCGTATTTCCGTGATCAGGTGGTGAATCAAATTAACCAGCGGGGTCTTGAAACTTGATCTAAAGCGCCGCAATGTTACGTAAAGCGACGACATAATTCAGGGACGCGATAGTGACAAGAGAAGGGCTTTTAGGACAAATGATTGTGAGCGTGGCCAAGCGCTTGCTTCCAACTGACTTCAAGGGATCGCTTGAACTCACGCTGCCGTCTGGGCAAGTGATTATCCTTGGCGGGCAAAACCCCGGCGAGAGGGCCGATTTAAAACTTCACAATTTCAGTGTGGTGTGGGCCAGCATCCGCCGCGCCCAACTTGGGTTTTTTGATCGCTATATGGCGGGCGATGTGGAAAGCCGCGACCCCACAGCATTTTTTAGATTTTACTTGCAAAACCGCGCGGGTTTAGACGGGGCATCGCGCTTTGTGTTTTTCAGCAGCTTAAAAGACAAGCTGTGGCACAAAAAGCGCGACAACAATAAAGGTGGCTCAAAAGACAATATCGCGGCGCATTATGACCTGGGCAATGCGTTTTATAAACTGTGGCTCGACGACACCATGACTTATTCATCGGCGGTTTTCGATGGCAAGGTCAACAGTTTGGAAGCTGCACAAAAACTGAAATATGCCCGCGTGATGGAAGCGGCGGAAATTAATACTGGCTCCACCGTTTTAGAAATTGGGTGTGGATGGGGTGGCTTTGCTGAAACGGCCGCCAAGGCCGGAGCAACTGTGCGCGGCATTACGCTTTCAAAAGAGCAGTTGGCTTTTGCTGAAAAGCGTATTGCAGATCTAAACTTGGAAGATAAAGCCTCGTTTCATTTTGAAGATTACCGCGATACCAAAGGTGAATTTGACGCCATTGCTTCCATAGAAATGATTGAAGCAGTGGGCGAGGCCCATTGGCCAGCTTATTTCAAAACGTTGTTTCAGCGCCTAAAGCCGGGTGGGGCTGCTGCTGTGCAGGGCATTACGATTTCTGAAGACAACTACGAGTCTTACCGCGGTGGTGTGGACTTCATTCAGCGCTATGTATTTCCGGGTGGCATGTTGCTGACCAAAGATATTATGAACGAGCAGGCGCAAAGAGCTGGTTTACTGCTTGAAAAATTTGAGTGCTTTGGCAAAAGCTATGCCGAAACTTTGCGGCAATGGCGGGTGCGTTTCGAAGCGGCTTGGCCTAAAATCATCCCCCTGGGTTTTGATGAACGTTTCCGCAAACTTTGGACACTTTATTTGTGTTATTGCGAGGCTGGTTTTGAAGAAGGCATTATTGATGTGGGTATTTATAAAATTCGAAAGCCTGCATGACCTCGGCCACAAACCTTGACTTAGTTCGCGCGTCGTTACGCTTGGGCTTGTGTGAAAAAGCCTCTGGGATTTTGAAGCGGC
>JANOXS010000025.1:0-65740 GCA_031418535.1 Hyphomicrobiales bacterium
ATCATTGCCGGAGCAAAACATCGCTACAGTGAACAGCTTTCGATTTTTGCCGAAGATAGTTATGATATGTTTGGTGTTCGCAAAACATTGGCTCAAACTTATGGTGTTGAATATACCCCGGCCGCCCGTTGGACTTTGGGCGGAAATCTTGAAATTGGTGCAATCAAGGACGATTCCATCAACTCAACTACGTTACTTAAAAACAGTGACTTCGATCGTCAGGCCTTGGCACTTTCCGCAGGCTACAAAGATGATGGTGGCAACATCGGAAAAATTAAAGGCGAAGTTCGTCTCGAAGATTCCGAGGACAACACCCGCAATCTTACCTCTTATTTATTTTCAGCAAATATCGGCATTCGGTCATCAGAAGATTGGCGCTTCATCGGTAATTTAGATGCGGTGTTCACCGATGCGACGCAAACAACACGAGACGGTGACTATGTTGAAGCATCGCTCGGCTATGCTTACCGGCCAGTCGATAATGATCGCTTGAATGCCTTGTTCAAATATACATTCTTGTATGATTTGCCCGGCGCCGATCAAGTGACGGTCAATGGCTCAACTTTGGGACCAGCTCAACAAAGCCACATTTTATCTGGCGATGTAAATTATGATATTTCTGAAATAATTACCATTGGTGCAAAGTATGGTTTCCGCATTGGTCAAACCAAACCGCGTGATGGCAGTGCAGATTGGAGCACAAGTTCAGCGCACCTTGGCGTGCTTCGCGCAGACCTCAACATTGTAAAAGATTGGGATGCTCTGGTTGAGGGCCGCATATTGTGGACTCCTGAAACCGGCAATTCTGATTTTGGCGCTTTGGCTGCGGTGTATCGCCATTTCGGCGACAACTTCAAAATGGGTGTTGGCTATAACTTCGGTCGGTTCTCAGATGACCTTCGTGACCAATCATATGACTCGCATGGCATCTTCATCAATGTGGTCGGGAAATTCTAAAACTAAACGCAGCGCTCAGTCACACGTTTTCGTCACCGCTTCTAAAAGATCGAGTAATTGCTCAACTTGTTCAATGCCGAACTTTTTTTCGATGTCATTATAAATTGCAGCACTTTCCGGGGTGATCTCTTGAATCAAAGCTATAGCTTTGGGTGTGATTGAAATAAGACTTCTGCGGCCATCGGCTTTGTCACTGCGCTTCGCGATCAACTTTGTTTTCAAAAGAGTTTTTATCATTCGCGTTAGACTGGGACCAAGCACTAAGGCCCGCTCGGCCAGTTGACTTGCATCCAATTCGCCATATTCACCTAGAATGCGCAAAACCCGCCATTGCTGTTCGCTCATGTCGTGGCGGGCTAACATCGGGCGAAATTTGGCCATGATAGCTTCGCGCGCCCGGAGCAGGGCAATGGGAAGCGAGCGCCGTGTTTGACGTGGGCCACTGGCATCGCCAGATTTTGCAGAAGTGCTATCAGTTAAAGGATCTGTATGAAGTGTCATGTCCACCTTATTTCAGATTTTTGACGTGGGTGCAAACAAAGCAACTTGACAAGTAGCAATATATTTAACATGTTAATGATATTGAAGTTTTCAGATTTAAAAAGGTAAATAGTGAATGTCACAATTTGAAACCAATCTTGAACGCGCTAAAGCCTATTTGAAACGCTTCAAAGAATTTGGAGTTTTAAATCACATCAACGGCAATGCCGTGCCAGCTGTCGACGGAACGACTTTCGAAATTATTTCACCAATTGATTTGAAACCGATGGCTGAAGTGGCCCGGAGCAAAGCAATTGACGTGGACAGTGCCGCCAAGGCTGCAAAAGCCGCGTTCCGTGACTGGGCTGCCATGCCCGGTCCTGCGCGGAAAAAATTGCTTCACAAAATTGCCGACGGCATTGTAGCGCGCGCTGAAGAAATTGCATTTGTTGAATGCATGGATACGGGCCAGTCTTTGAAGTTCATGGCCAAAGCGGCTTTACGTGGCGCTGAAAACTTCAGGTATTTTGCTGATCTTGCGCCTGAAGCACGCGATGGCCAATCTCTGCGGGGCCAAGGCCAAGTGAATGTGACAACACGGGTGCCAATCGGTCCTGTCGGCATCATCACGCCATGGAACACGCCCTTCATGTTATCAACTTGGAAGATTGCACCAGCTCTGGCAGCGGGCTGCACCATCGTTCATAAACCCGCCGAGTTTTCGCCCCTCACAGCGCGGCTATTGGTGGAGATTGCAGAGGAAGCGGGCTTGCCCAAAGGCGTCTGGAATTTGGTGAATGGCCTTGGAGAAGAAGCAGGCAAAGCTCTGACCGAACATCCCGATATTAAAGCCATTGGCTTTGTCGGTGAAAGCCGCACAGGCTCCATGATTATGCGCCAAAGTGCTGATACATTAAAGCGTGTCCACTTTGAACTCGGCGGCAAAAATCCGGTGATTGTTTTTGCTGACGCTGAGTTGGAACGTGCTGCCGATGCGGCAGTTTTTATGATATATTCTTTGAATGGCGAGCGTTGCACGTCATCGTCGCGGCTTTTGGTTGAAGCGTCAATCTATGAAAAGTTCACGGCCATGGTTGCTGCGAAAGCCAAACGTATTAAAGTCGGCCACCCGCTTGACCCCGACACTGTGATTGGTCCTCTGATACATCCCGTGCATGAGAAAAAAGTGTTGGAATATATCGAAATCGGAAAGAATGAAGGTGCCACAATTGCAGCAGGTGGTGCCAAGTTTGAAGGCCCCGGTGGAGGCTGTTATGTATCGCCCACACTATTCACAAACGCGAATAATAATATGCGTATTGCTCAAGAGGAAATATTCGGCCCCGTTCTCACGGCCATACCGTTTAATGATGAAGCCGAGGCTTTGGCGCTGGCCAATGACGTTCAATATGGCCTCACCGGATATATCTGGACATCGGATGTGACCCGCGCATTCCGGTTCTCGGACGGTTTGGAAGCTGGCATGATCTGGATCAATTCCGAAAATGTGCGACATTTGCCAGCGCCCTTTGGAGGTGTCAAAAACTCCGGCATCGGCCGCGATGGCGGTGACTGGTCATTCGACTTCTATATGGAAACTAAAAACGTGGCCTTTGCCACAACCGCACATTCAATTCAAAAATTGGGAGGCTGAATCATGCCCGTGCCAAAATCAAATCTCTATCCTGATTTTAATGTGGTGCGCTTGAGCCATATCGAACTCGTAGTCACTGACCTTTCCAAGTCTCGCGCCTTTTGGGTCGACACGTTGGGTTTACAGGTGACAGGCGAAGATACTTCAAAAATTTATCTTCGTGCCTTGGAAGAGCGTGGCCACCACTGCATCATTCTCACGAAGGGCGAAAAACCAGTGGTGCGTGTATTGGGATTTAAAGTTTATGCTGAACAAGACCTAGATAAAGCAAAAATTTGGTTTGAAGCGCATGGCCGCTCAGCAAGTTGGGTTGTTCGCCCGCATCAGGGCCGCACACTTTTAACCAGCGATCCCCATGGCATTCCGCTGGAATTTTACGCCAACATGGAAAAACTCAACCCCATTCATCAACAGTATAAACTTTATCGTGGAGTAAAACCGCTTCGCATTGATCATTTCAATTGCTTCACCGAAAGTGTGGATGCGTCCGTAGCCTTCTACAATGACATGGGCTTTCGCGTGACTGAATATACTGAAGATGAAGACTCCAAAAAACTCTGGGCCGCTTGGATGCATCGCAAAGGTGGCGTGCATGACATGGCATTCACCAATGGCCGTGGTCCGCGTCTTCATCATGTGGCCTTTTGGGTGCCAACACCATTGAATATCATTGATCTGCTCGATCTCATGTCAACCACTGGCTATCTTAAAAACATTGAGCGTGGGCCCGGAAGGCACGGCATATCCAACGCGTTCTTCCTCTATATTCGAGATCCAGATGGCCACCGCATTGAAATTTATTGCTCGGATTATCTCACTGTCGATCCTGATCTGGAACCAATCAAGTGGGATTTGAAAGATCCACAACGGCAAACACTTTGGGGCGCAGCAGCACCAAAGAGCTGGTTTGAGGAAGGCAGCGTGTTTGAAGGCATTGAGCCGCGCGACGCCATTCTCAAAGCCCAACCAATCGTAGCGCAATAATGGATAACGATTCTTTCCGTGCATGGGGGCACAAAGCGGCGGACTGGAGTGCTGATTACCGCGCCAGTTTGCGAAATATGCCAGTGCGTGCACAAACACAACCTGGCGAAATTTTTAATGCAGTGCCTGCCAATGCGCCAGAAGCACCAGAGCCGATGGAAGCAATTTTTGCCGATTTTCAATCCATCATACTGCCCGGAATAACCCACTGGCAGCACCCTCGTTTTTTTGCATATTTCCCAGCCAATGCCGCAGCAGCTTCAGTGATTGCTGAACAGCTCGTGTCGGCTATGGCAGCGCAATGCATGTTATGGCAAACATCACCCGCAGCAACTGAGCTAGAAACCCGTGTGTTAGATTGGATGCGCCGTGCGCTTGGCCTGCCAGAAAACTTTACCGGCGTTATTCAAGACTCTGCATCCTCCGCAACATTAGCCGCCGTACTCGTGATGAGAGAGCGCGCGACACAATGGGCGGGCAACAAATCTGGTCTTGCAGGTCAAGCGCAATTGCGAATTTACTGTTCAGGCCAAGTCCACACTTCAATTGACCGCGCCATTTGGGTGTCTGGCATTGGTGAACAAAACCTCGTGCGTATTCCTGTGAGCGGCGAACTCAGAGGAATGGACGTTGCGCAGTTGGAAGCAGCAATTTTAGCTGATCAATTAGCAGGCTACCTTCCTGCTGGAATTATAGCCTGTGTTGGCGGCACCAGTGTGGGTGCAACAGATAACATAGCGGCCATTTGCGAAGTGGCCAAGCGCCATAATCTTTATGTTCACGTGGATGCCGCTTGGGCCGGATCAGCAATGATCTGTCCAGAGTTTCGTCATTATTGGCATGGCATCGAAGGCGCGGATTCGATCGTGTTCAATCCGCACAAATGGTTGGGGGCACAATTTGATTGTTCAGTGCATTTCGTCAAATCACCCGAAAGCTTAGTGCGCACTCTGGCCATTCAACCAGAGTATCTAAAAACCCATGGTCACGATGGCATTATCAATTATTCCGAATGGACTGTGCCATTAGGGCGAAGGTTCCGGGCCCTGAAGATTTGGTTCTTGCTCAGGGCCTATGGTCTTGAAGGTTTGCGCACAATGATCCGCAACCATGTGCTGTGGTCTGAAAAACTCGCTGAAAGGCTTGCGAAAGAAACCGACTTCCGCGTGACCAGCGCTCCCATGTTATCATTGTTTTCATTTCGCCACGAACCAAAGGGCGTGAAGGATTTAGATCACCACAACATGCAATTGATTAATGCGATCAATGATGACGGACGGATTTACTTGACGCAAACCAAACTCGATGGCGCCTTTGTCATTCGCTTTCAAGCAGGTTCATTTGATATGACTGAAGCCGATGCTGACACAGCATTTGACGTAATTTTGGAGATGGCCCGCAAATGACCCCGTCCAGCAAACTGGTTGCGTTTAAGCGCAACAATCACCTTGGCTATGGCTTGGTTTCAGGAAATAGCGTGATTGATCTATCTGCCCGCCATGGTGGCAAGTGGCCAAGCTTGCGTGAAGTTATTGAAGCCAGAATGCTCTCGCAACTTGTTGCAGAAAATTCGCACCACGCTTCTGATTTTTCACTTGAAGATCTCCAGTTTGAAATTCCAATTCCCGCTCCTGAAAAAATAATTTGTGTTGGTGTAAATTTTCCAGACCGCAACGAAGAATATAAGGACGGACAGGAAGCGCCAAAAAATCCGTCGTTATTTATTCGGTTCCCGCGCTCATTTACAGGTCATAATCAGCCTCTGATCAGACCACCGGAATCCATGCAACTCGATTATGAAGGCGAGATTGCAATCGTCATTGGAAAGGGCGGAAGGCGCATTTCCGAAGCTGAATCACTTTCTCACATAGCAGCGCTAACTCTATGTAATGAAGGCACATTACGTGATTGGGTTAGGCATGCAAAATTCAATGTGACCCAAGGTAAAAATTTTGATCGGTCTGGTTCAATCGGTCCTTGGTTGGTTCCGTACACGGATGAAAGCCAACTCGCCGATATTCAATTGACTACGCGGGTGAACGGCGATCTGCGTCAACAAGACCGAACATCACGCATGATTTTTTCATTCCGTAAAATCATCAACTACGTATCAACATTCACCAACTTAGTGCCCGGTGATATTATTGTCTGCGGCACACCCACAGGAGCAGGTGCACGTTTCGATCCGCCAATTTGGTTAAAGCCCGGCGATGTGATTGAAATCGAAGCGGATGGTTTAGGCATTCTGAGAAATGGAGTTCAAGATGAAGCCTGATGAGATTCAAAAAGCTGCAGCACAGCTCGATCTAGCTGAAAAAACACGAAGTCAAATTGGCTTGCTGAGCTTGCAGCATCCGAGCATCACGATGGATGATGCCTATGCCATCCAAGCTGCGTGGGTGAAGCAAAAGGTTGCAGACGGTCGCGTTGTGAAAGGTTGGAAAATTGGTCTCACCTCGAAGGCCATGCAATCGGCGCTGAATATCGATATTCCAGATTCTGGCGTTTTGCTGGATGATATGTTTTTTGCCGATGGGGCAACAATACCGGCTGATCGCTTCATTCAGCCGCGCATTGAGGCGGAAATCGCCTTCATCATGAAGACGTCGTTGAGCGGCCCCAATACCACAGTCGCAGACGTGCTGGCGGCAAGTGAATGGGTGGCGCCATCTCTGGAGATTTTAGACACACGCATATTGCGCATTGATCCGACCTCGAAAAAAACTCGAAACGTGTTCGACACAATTTCGGACAACGCCGCAAATGCAGGAATCGTTTTGGGTGAAGAGCGCCACAAACCGAATGCATTCGATTTGCGCTGGGTTGGCGCTATTGTGAAGCGGGACGGTGAGGTTGAAGAAACCGGATTGGGAGCGGGGGTGCTGAATGACCCCTTGCTCGGCATTGCATGGCTAGCAAATCGCTTAGCGCAATATGGACAATCCATTAAGGCTGGCGATGTGGTGCTTTCGGGTTCATTCATCCGCCCGATTGAAACCAGCCATGGCAGCCTGATCGAAGCAGATTTCGGCACATTTGGAAAAGTCAGCTGCCGCTTTGCTTAGTATCCCAGAAACCTGTGAGCCGCCTGCAGTGTCTCGTGTTTAATGTGCTGCAGGCGGGGCGCAATCGTCGGCTCCTCGCGCCGGGCATCGGCCCAACCGAGATAGGCAAAGTCTCGTATGGCCAAAAACAATTCGGTGGAGTTTTCATCTTGTGATGAAAGCTGCCGCACAGATTTGTAGCCCTCAAACAGTTTGGCTTTCATGCTTTCAAAGTGTGGCTCTTCGCGGTTTTTTACAAGAGCGACGGCAAGATCAAACATGCGAAAGCCAAAGCCCGCATCGTCAAAATCAATGAAGCGGATTCTGTCGTCAGAAATTAAAATATTCTCGCGTACTAGATCTGCATGAATGAGGCCGTAATCAGCGCCGGATGCAGCCAGAACATCGAGTTTAGCGACAGCAAATTTGCGCACCTCGACCATCAGTTTCTTTTCGTCTGGTGCAAGGCAAGTCGCTTCCCAGAATTTTCCCCAAGCTGCAGTTTCGCCGAGCAAGCCTTCGCGGTCTAAGGCGTGGCGATGAAAATCACTGGGTAATGTCCATTGATCAGAGGCATCGTGCATGCGCGCCAAATTGCGCCCAAGTTCGAGAAAAATGCTTTCCAATTTATCCTTAGAATGGGCCAGTGGAACTCTCGACATTCCAAGCGGCTCGCCAGACATCCAAGACAACAGATCGATAATGTAGGAATTTTTTTGATCATTTTTGACCACGGCGACCAACTGGCCGAGCTTTGTTTTATAAGGCGTCGGCACGTCTACACCCGCACGAACTAAATGTGCCATCCATTGCAGTTCTGATTCGATTTCGATACGGCTATGATAATCAGGACGGTGGATGCGCAAAGCAGCAAAGCCGGTGCTTGTTTCAACTTTGAAAACAGCATTTTCACGGTGCATCACAAAGCGAGGGATGCCTACAACGCAGTCCCAATGTTCAATGGCTTTATGTGCGAGTGCGAGGACTTGTTCCAAAATTACAAGGCCTGCAAACACGCATCTAATGCGGCCAACATAACATCAGCCGCAGGTTTGCCGAAAGGCATCGGCGGGCGAAGCTTCAGAACATTGTAGTGAATGCCATTGGCTCCCAGCAACACACCGTGCTGCCGCATAAGATTGACCAGACGATCAGCTTCCGCTTTCGCAGGCCTTTTGCTCTGGCGATCTAAAACCAATTCGGCACCTATCGCCAAACCTGATCCGCGCACATCGCCAATGATACTGTGTTTTACAGCGAGCTTTTTAAGACCCGCCCGTGTGTAGTCACCCGTCTCTTTAGCTTTAGCTTGCAAGTTTTCGTTCTCAATCACATCGAGAACAGCGTTGGCCGCAGCGCAGGAAACTGGGTTACCGCCGAAGGTGTTGAAATAACCAAACGCATTTCTAAACGCGTCCATAATTTCGAGCGACGTTGCTACAGCGGCGACAGGATGACCATTGCCCATGGGTTTTCCCATTGTCACGATATCTGGTAAGAAGCATGCTTTTTGGTGTCCCCAAAAATGCGTGCCAATGCGACCGAAACCGGGTTGAACTTCATCAGCGATAATCACACCCCCAGCTCTGCGGATTGCTACGATGGCCCCATCGAGGAAGCCTGAAGGCAGATCAGGAAATCCCTCATTCACAAAAGTGGGGCAAATAATCATGCCCGAGACTCCGTGGCCTGAAGAAATCAGAGACTGGCATGCTTGTTCCACTTCATCGGCAAAAGCTTTGGCATGCGAAGTGGCATCGCCACCCGTCGGGCGATAACTATCTGGAGCGGATACATGTCGAATATGCCCTCCAAAACCGCCGATCGGAGGCTTGGTGGTTGAAAGCTGCGACACTGCAGCAGTGTTGCCGTGATAAGTGTGGTTTGTTGCAATGATACCGGTTTTGCCAGTGATGGCCTGGGCCATGCGCAGTGCCACATCATTAGCTTCGCTGCCGGTGCACACCATGATTGCCGATGTGATGGTGTCGCCAAATGTCGCAACGAGGCGCTCAACGTAATTGAGAATGCCTTCGTGCAAATAACGCGTATGCGTGTTGAGTGTCGCGGCCTGCTTGCAAATGGCGTCAACCACATGCGGGTGACAATGCCCAACATGCGGCACGTTGTTATAGCAGTCCAGATATTTGCGGCCATCCGCGTCATAAACCCAAACACCTTCACCCCTCACCAACTGCACGGGTTCATCATAAAACACGCGCACATTTGGGCCGAGCAATCTTTCGCGCCGGGCCAGCAATTCTTCGTTCGTCGCCATTAGGCTGCCGCCCCAGAAAGTCCTGCATCTAGGGCCGCTATAATTTTTTGCACATCAGCTGCCGTAATAATGAGTGGTGGGGACAGGATAATATTTGGTCCAGACGTGCGCACCATCACGCCATGTTCATAGGCAATATCTTGCACTTTCTGCACGACTTCTTTTGCCGGTGGAGATTTTTTGGCCCTATCGGAAACAAGCTCGACAGCACACATCAAGCCTTTGCCGCGCACATCGCCGACCAATCCATGTTTGGCTTTCAGCCCCTCTAATCCAGCCAACAATTCCAGCCCGCGCGCTGCCGCATTGACGGGAACATTTAAACGTTTGGTTTCAGCCAGCGTAGCCAAAGCAGCAGCAGCTCCAACAGGATGACCGGAATAAGTGTAGCCATGACTGATCGACGCCAATGGTGATTTTGAAGTCTCAAATGCCTCAGTCAGTTTTTCGTGGATCATCACCGCTCCAAACGGATAGTAGGCATTGGTAATAGCCTTGGCGGTACACATCATGTCAGGTTGAACACCCCACAGCCTCGATCCCGACCAAGCCCCGGTGCGGCCAAAAGCGGTGATCACTTCATCAGCAATGAGCAAAATGCCGTGCTTGTCACAGACCGCGCGCATCAGCGGCATAAATGTTTCATGCGGAACAATCACGCCACCAGCGCCGAGCACCGGCTCCATGATGAAAGCAGCAATCGTGTCGGCACCTTGAAATGCAATTTCGTCTTCGAACAATGAAGCGATATTTTGCGCGATCACAGCGCCATCTGTGGTGTTGAACGGATTGCGAAATGGAAATGGTGCTGGCAGATGAAACACGCCCGGCAGGAGTGGTTCATAGGCGCGGCGGAAATTTGCATTGCCATTTACCGATGCGCCGCCAAAATGCGTACCGTGATACCCTTTTTTCAGCGCGAAAAATTTTGTGCGCTCGGGCTGGCCCTTAATTTTGTGATACTGACGCGCGAGCCGCAATGCGGACTCAACTGAATCTGAACCGCCCGACGTGAAGAATGAACGCGTCAGACCGTCAGGTTTAAAAAATTCTGCAAGTTCATAAGAAAGTTCAATCACCGGCCCATTGCTGGTGCCGCGAAACGTTGAGTAATAGGGAAGGTCCTCAAGTTGATCGCGGATAGCCTTTTTAACCACATCATTTGAATATCCCAGATTGACGTTCCACAATCCGCCCACAGCATCCAGCACCGTGTGGCCATCCACGTCGGTGATTTCAGCACCCTTAGCACCCGTTATAATCTTGGGTGGATGTGCCAGCATGTCGCCCGCATTGGCCATTGGATGCCAGGTATGACGGGCGTTATTTTCTTTGAGGAAATTGGCGTTGCGCATGTAAAGTCTCCAAATATTTTTGACCAAGAAAAACCGTTAGGGTAAAATTCCAGGTGGAATAATCCCCGCCTCAACCCACGCATCAAAAACCTCTAACGCCTTAGTGGCAAAAGCTGGGCTGTTAATGTGATCGGGAATTTCGTAAAATGCGACGGGTGGGTTTATTGCTTTGCGCATTTCACCCATGAAAGCTTCTAAGCCTTCGGGATCGTGTAACGGTTCGCCGGGCTTGTCCCACTCTTCGATGCCGCCGACGGGCAGAATGAATGCAACGGGCCCAGCGGATGAGTTCAGCTTGTCCGCAATTGTGCGTGCTGATTTTTTACGTGCTTCGGCGTCGGTGATGATGGACCCAACCAATCGATTATGGGCATGATAAGGGCGATTGGCAAAGCGCTCAGGCACGGGCAACCACGACGGCATGTCCACCATGTCAATAGCTCCGGGCGCGACGATCTGTGGAATGCCTACGCGGCCTGCGTTCTCCAGCCGGTCCGCTCCGGCCGAACATGCCATCACACCGTTTTCATGATTCACAACCTCTTGCAAACAGAAATCCATGACAGCAGCAAATCCGTTTTGAGAGGCAATTGACTCGAAAGCTCGACCGCCCATTCCGGTTGAATGGAAAACCGCCAACTCATATCCGCGCTTTTCAAGTTCAGGCTTGATGAGCCACATGTATTTCAAAATGCTGAGAGAGGTCATGCCGACAATTGGTTTTGTAGTTTTCGGCGAGAAACGCGCTCGCGCTGCGCCCACGACTGCGCCGCAGGCCTGCGATAGGGAAGACTTGCATATACTGTTTAATCCAAACAAGCCGCCCGCCCATAGAATCATCATCAAATCAGTTGGAATTCGCGCGGCGGGAATAAGCTGCGAAAATGCGACCGTGGAAATTACGAATTTTGGTAAACCCAACGGTAATGCGTTGCACACATCAAGGGCAAGATCGGTGCCAAGAGTTCCGCCAAGGATTATGGTGCCATCAATCTTGTCTTCGTCGCAGAGTCTCTTTGCCAGTTTTGCTGCACCTTCTCCCATCTTGGCCATGGCAGAGCTTTCATCGTTCAATGCAATAATGGCATCAATCGTCGTTCCAGCCGCCGCGGCAACATCGTGCTTGGAATAATCTGGTTTTGTTTTTGGATCTTTCAGGACAGATACATCCATCATGATGGCGATCCCGCCGGAATTGCTGATGCATTCACGCATAAAGTTCAGCTCATCAGACTTGGTATCGCCTGTTCCAATGACTAGAATTTTAGGATTTTTCACGGCGTGCTTACCTTCATGATGCTTGGCTTAATTTTATGCGGCGGCCCGAAAGCTGTTGCGAAATATCGTCGCCAGTTTTGCGCACGAGATTGCCAAACTCAGAAATGACCTTTGGGTTCATACGTAAATATGGAACCGCAATTGCAATTGTTCCAATTGGCTTGTTAGATTGGTTGCGAATAACGGAAGCAACACTGCTCACACCTTCTTGAAGCGTTTGATTGCTGATCGAATATCCTCGGCCTAGCGTTTCGCTTATTGCAGTTAAAATACTTTTTGGACTGGTCAAAGTGGTCGACGTAAATTGTGGCAATGGTTTGCGGAGCATTGCGTCGATAAATATTGGAGTTGATGCAGCCAGAAACGCAATGCCGGAAGCCGTTGCATGCAAGGGCAGCTTTTGCCCTTCTTCTAAGTTGACGCGAATGGGCTGTGTCGAGTGTTCAGTGCAAATTGAGAGAAGGAGGCCAGCACTATATTCTGACGCATGAACTGTTTCGTCTGTCAACTCGCGCAGGCCGCGAACAAACGGTTGAATTGTCTTGTAAAGCGAAAAGCGGTCCTCGCGAATTTTACCAAACACTTGCAGTGCTGGCCCCAATTCATAGTCGCGGCTGTCTGCGTTTTGGACGACGTATCCATTGGCAGCCAACTCTAAAAGCATGCGCCGCGTCGTCGCTTTATCAAAGCCTGCTGCAATCGCGATTCCGGTCAATCCTTTTGGGCCCTGACTACGCGCCAAAATATCGATCAATCCCAATGCTTTGCTGACGGTTCCCATCGGCTAACGAATTCTCATTTGCTTAACATGTGAAATAACTTGACACCACGCCTATTGTTTTGCAAGTCTATATTAGCACTGACGGTTCAAATATTGAAACAAAAATAAATTCAGGCTTGGCCAATTTTAGGAGGGGAAACTCATGGCAAACACTTCATCAGCAACGGGTACAAACCAGTTGCGAAAAAACAGCCTCGGTGTCGCGGCTGTCACATTCTTGGTAATATCGGCTGCGGCACCCTTAACGGCTGTTGCAGGCGGCGTTCCCATCAGTATGCTTCTTGGCAATGGTGCCGGAATTGTTGGTTCATTTTTAATTGCAACAGTAATCTTGCTCATTTTCGCAGTGGGCTATGTTGCGATGGCCCGCCACGTTTCAAGTGCGGGTGGTTTTTATGCACTTGCCGCGCGAGGATTGGGCGGCAAAGTTGGCGGCGCTTCGGCAATGGTTGCTATCTTCAGCTATAATGCCATGCAAATTGGCGTCTTGGGTTTGCTGGGTGCCGCATCTGCTGGCACATTTGCATCTATCGGATTGGATTTTCCATGGTGGGTCTGGAGTTTCGTCGGCATCGCATTCGCAGGCATTCTTGGCTATCGCCAGGTTGAACTCTCTGCGAAAATTTTGATGGCTTTAGTGGCTCTTGAATATCTTATCGTCCTAATTCTCGATATCGCCATTTTTGTCGAAGGTGGCGACGCAGGTCTTTCTCTAGCGCCGTTTACGCCAAGTGCCATTATGATGGGTTCGCCTGCCATCGGCATTTTGTTCTGCTTTGCGGCTTTCATTGGCTTTGAAGCAACGACGATTTATTCCGAAGAAGCCAGAGACCCACACGTCACAGTTCCAAAAGCAACTTATTATTCGGTGATCCTTATTGGTTTGTTCTACATGCTCACGTCTTGGTTGATGGCTGTGGGTGAAGGCGTGGACAAAGTTGTGCCAACATTGCAAGGACTGCCAGATCCAACACGGTTCTTGCAAAATCTGACAACACGCTACGTAGGCGGAACCGCTTCGACAATTATGGATTTCCTGTTCGTGTCCAGCTTGTTTGCCGGTGTACTTGCCTTTCACAATGGTGTTGCTCGGTATAAATATGTAGCTGGCCGCGAAGGCTTGCTGCCTGCATCGGTTGGCGTAACCCATGATAAATTCCAAAGCCCGCATGTTGGATCGTTGATCCAAACTGCAATCGCAATAATTGTTGTTGGCTTCTTTGCCATCATGGGCATGGACCCTGTCTTGCAATTGTTCACGTGGCTCACCCAGCTTGGAACATTGGGCATTCTTGGTTTGATGGCTGTTACCTCGTTTTCGGTTGTTTCATTCTTCTCTAAGAATGCGATGGGCGAAAGTGCTCTGGCTGTTAAAATCCTGCCGATCATTTCTGGCGTGGTAATGGCGGCGTTGTTTGTTTACATTTTTGCAAAGTTCAGCGATCTGACCGGAGCTGTTGGCTCGCTTGGCGTCATCTTGCCGTCCTTGGTGATAGTCGCGGCAATCGCAGGTTTTATCTCAGCCGGTAGCCTGCAGTCTCGAGATCAAGCAAAGTTTAAAAAACTTGGCAGCAACTCGTAATAATAGTTAAGCAGGGGGAGCGGTGCCAAAAGTGCCGCTCCTTTTTAGTTTTTGGAGAGTGGCATGTCACAACTTGAAATCAACAGATTGCGTGGACTAAAAGTTTCGCCGCAAAAGCTATTTATCAATGGCAAGCATGTTGAAGCTCAAGATGGTGAGCGGCATGACGTGATTTCGCCCATTGACGGGAAGGTATTTTCAACCATTTCTCTAGCCTCCGCCGCTGATGCGGATGAAGCGGTAAGAGCAGCGCGTAATAGTTTTGAATCTGGAGTTTGGTCTAGGGCCGCTCCCGCGACTCGCAAAAAAGTGATGCACAGGATTGCCGATCTGATTGAAAAGCACGCTCTTGAATTGGCTGTGCTTGGCGTGCGTGACAATGGCACTGAAATTTCTATGGCGCTCAAAGCCGAACCCGGCAGTGCTGCAGGCACGTTCCGCTATTACGCCGAGGCGATTGACAAGGTCTATGGCGAGATTGCTCCGACTGCGGATAATATTTTAGGTCTCATTCACCGCGAGCCAGTCGGCGTTATTGGTGTGATTGTTCCTTGGAATTTCCCGGTGATGATCGGATCATGGAAAATTGCGCCTGCACTTGCTGCAGGCAACAGCGTTGTATTGAAGCCGCCTGAAGCGGCTTCACTTGCATTGTTGCGCCTCGCTGAACTTTGCGCGGAAGCGGGATTGCCCAATGGCGTGTTGAATGTGATCACCGGCAAAGGTTCGGTTGTCGGCGAAGCATTGGGGCTTCACATGGATGTCGATGTGCTGGCTTTCACGGGTTCTGGCTATGTAGGGCGCAAGTTGCTGGAGTATTCGGCACGTTCAAATTTGAAACGCTGCTATTTGGAACTTGGAGGTAAGTCCCCAAATATTGTTTTTGCCGATGCGCCAGATCTTGATGCCGCTGCCAAAATCTCTGCCTACGGGATATTTAGAAACTCCGGCCAAGTCTGTGTGGCAGGTTCCAGACTTTTAGTTGAAGATAAAATCCATGACGAATTTTTATCCAAAGTCGCAACAATCGCTGCGCAAATAAAAGTTGGCGACCCGCTGGACCTCACAACGGAAGTTGGCGCGGTGACAAGTTTAGATCAACTGCAAAAAGATTTGGAATTTGTCGCCCGCGCCCAAAGTGAAGGCGGCCGCGTCGAAACTGGTGGTTCGCGTATTCTCGAAAATACGGGAGGTTATTATATGGCCCCAACCGTGATCTCAAATGTGACGCCAGGCATGGATTTGGCGCAGAACGAAGTGTTTGGTCCAGTCTTGGGTGTCATGAAATTTGGTGATGAAATAGACGCCTTGCGGATCGCCAATTCTACGGTGTTCGGTTTAGCCTCTGCTGTCTGGACTTCAAATTTGTCGAAGGCCCACCGCATGGTGCGTGGCATAAAAGCTGGGGTTGTGCATGTGAACACGTATGGTGGTGCTGATAACACCGTGCCGCTGGGCGGAGTTAAACAAAGCGGCAATGGCCACGATAAATCAATGCATGCACTGGACAAATACACCGAGTTGAAGACGGCTTGGATTCAGTTGTAAACTCCGCCCAAGCTCTGGTCTCGCTTCTCAGTGTTTTTCATAATTTTGTGTCTATTTTGGTTGACAGTTGCTTCACTCATGGCAGATTGACGGAAATGCATTTGAGTTGAGATCATTTTTCTATGGCAAAATCAATCACCGCGCGCCCCGCGAAGGCTGCTGTCAAACGTCCCGTTTTCCCATTCTCTGCCATTGAAGGCCAACAGGAACTGAAAACCTGCCTCATTCTCACAGCAGTTGATCCGCTGATTGGCGGGCTGCTTGCCATGGGTGACCGTGGCACCGGAAAATCAACGACGGTGCGGGCGTTTGCCTCTTTGTTGCCACCCATCAAAGCGGTGCTTGGGTGCCCTTACCATTGTGATCCAGCTCAGCCGCAATCAGCTTGCGAGCAATGCCGCACAGCAACCAAGCTGACTGCTGAGACCATTCAAGTGCCCGTAGTCGATCTTCCATTGGGAGCAACAGAGGACCGTGTTGCTGGCGCATTGGATTTGGAGCGGGCCTTATCTCGCGGAGAAAAAGTTTTTGAACCTGGTCTCTTGGCCAAAGCCAATCGCGGGTATCTTTACATTGATGAAGTCAATTTGCTGGAAGATCATCTGGTTGATTTGTTGCTTGATGTGGCGGCCTCTGGCGAAAACTTGTTTGAACGTGAAGGCCTCAGCGTGCGCCATCCTGCACGATTTGTTTTGATCGGCAGCGGTAATCCGGAAGAGGGCGAGTTGCGCCCGCAATTGCTGGATCGGTTTGGACTGTCTGTGGAAGTCAAAACGCCACAAGATGTTGCAAGCTGGGTTGAAATCGTAAAGCGCCGTGATGCGTATGAGCGCGATACAGAAAGTTTTCTGGCGCAGTGGCAGGACGATGAAAAAAAATTGCGTACACGCATTGAAGCGGGCCGCAAAAAGTTAAAAGAGGTGGTCGTGCCAGATGCAGTGCAGGAAGCCGCGGCCACACTTTGTATTGCGCTCAAAACTGATGGCCTGCGCGGGCAGCTGACAATTATTCGAGCGGCGCGGGCTTTGGCGGCGTTTGAAAAACAAAAGACTGTAACGATCACCAACATCAAACGCATGGCACTGCCATCACTGCGTCACCGCCTGCGCCGCAATCCTTTAGAGGAAAGCGGCTCAACAGCTCGCATCGAACGCGCCATTCTGGATGTGTTAGGATCGTGATGCACGAAGACATCACCGATGCCACATGGATCGTGGGGCTTCTCGCCCTCGATGGTTTGGGCCTTGGTGGTGCAATAATAAGCACGGATGCTGCCGATGATTTTATCTCGGCGTTCAACACAGCGTGTGGACCAAATAGTGCCGTGCGCATTACATCTTCAACCATGACGTCGGATGCTTTAACTGGCTCGATTGATCTGGCAGCAACTCTGGCTTTTGGAAAATCTGTCCTTACTGAAGGACTTCTGGCAACCTGTTCTCAACTGCTGGTCCGCCGTGCAGAAAAATTAGATGTCGCCTGCACATCGCTGCTGGCGCAAGCACTCGACCGAAATGAATTGATGTTACTCGCTGATGTGGACACTAATGATCCAGACGCTGTCTTGGCCGCAAAACTTGAAGCTCGCTTGCCCTTTGTTGTTGATGGACGGACGGAACAAACTTGGACTCGTGCCGATATTGAGAGCGCTAAGAATAGATTGGCAGCCACACCATTCGATCCCAAATGGATGCAAGATCTATGTGATGCAGCACTTTCCATAGGTATCAGTTCGCCACGACATGTGTTGCAAGCCGTAGCAACTGCCCGCGCACTTGCAGCATTGCAAGGGCGACAGGTCGATGAAAGTACAGTTGCTTTGGCAGCCCGTTTAGTGTTGGCCCACCGCGCCCAATATGCGCCTCAGCAGGAGCAAGAAGATGATGAGCAACAGCCACCATCGCCACCTGAATCACAGGAGTCATCTGAAAGTGAAAATGACTCTGAACAGAATCCGGGCGATGCCGAGCTGATCCTGGAAGCCATCAAATCCGCCTTGCCCGCGAACTTGTTAAATATGGCCGCAGATAATCTGGGTAAACGCGGAGCAGGGCGCAATGTAAAAAATGCAGCGCCGCGAAAATCTGGCGGCCAAAGGGGCAGGCGCATCGGACATAAGCGCGCAACTTCTCTGGCAGGTCAGCGTCTCGACATTCTCGCAACATTGCGCAATGCGGCCCCGTGGCAAACTTTACGCCGCAAATGGGCTGGCGCTGATCGCATGGTGGTCACGCGCGATGATTTTCGTGTGTCGCGCATTAAACAGCGCAATGAAGCCACAGCGATTTTTGCCGTTGATGCTTCGGGCTCAACGGCGTTTCAACGATTGGCAGAAGCCAAAGGTGCTGTCGAAACAATTTTAGCGGAGTGCTATGTGCGGCGCGACCGCGTCGCACTGGTGGCCTTTAGAGGAAAAAAAGCAGAAGTATTGCTTCCGCCAACACGTTCGCTTGAACGGGCCAAACGCGCGCTCGCAGGTTTGCCGGGTGGCGGTGGGACGCCTTTGGCGTCAGGCTTGGATGAAGCATATAATCTCGCCGTGCAAGTGCGCCGCGC
Organism: Hyphomicrobiales bacterium; assembly: GCA_031418535.1. Classification (GTDB taxonomy): domain Bacteria; phylum Pseudomonadota; class Alphaproteobacteria; order Rhizobiales; family Aestuariivirgaceae; genus Aestuariivirga. The sequence goes on from JANOXS010000025.1 coordinate 18,498, forward strand.
AGGCGGCAACCCGATTGTCATCGTGCTGACAGACGGCAAGGGCAACATCACCCGCGCAGGCGTGGGCAATAAAGTGAATGCACTTGCGGAAACTCAATCGGCGGCAAAACTCTTTGCAGCAGAAGGTTTTGATGCCATGATTATCGATGTGTCCCCGGAACCACAAAAATCCGCCAAGGCCCTGGCGGTCGACATGCATGCCACTTATTTACCCATGCCGCGGGCAAGTGCATCTGAAATTGCACGGCCGGTGAGCATGGCACTGAAATCTGTTTCGGCATGAACCCACTGATCACGAGCAAAGGTCATTTTGTCGAAGCTGATGGCTTGAATTGGTATGTGGAAGAGATGGGGCAGGGCCCAACTATTCTCTTGGTACACGGCACGGCAGCATCGGTTCATTCATGGCGCGAGGTAATGCCACTTCTCGCCGAAAGCCATCATGTCATCGCCGTTGATCTTCCAGGCCACGGTCAAACAGTTTCGCGCGCGTCATCAAATTTCAAATTGGAAAATATGGCAGCAGGTCTGGCGGCTGTGATGAACGCTATGAAACTTTCGCCAGATAGTGTTGTCGGCCATTCGGCAGGTGCCGCCATCTTGGCCTACGCCTGCGCACGCAAATTACTTCACCCACAATCTTATGTTTCGTTTAATGGCGCGTTCTACCCCTTTGGCGGATGGGCGGGCAGCTTGTTCTCTCCGATAGCGAAACTGGCAGCCTTCAACTCATTTCTGCCGCGGATGCTGAGTGGTTTGGCCTCTCGAACAACCGTCGAAAAACTGCTCCACGATACGGGATCCACCATCAGTTCCGAGGGTGTGGATCAGTATTTCAATTTGTTTAAACAGCCCAGCCATGTGGCCGCAGCCTTGGGCATGATGGCATCGTGGGATTTGTCGGGCATGGACGCTATTTTAGCGCGACTTGAGCTCTCTGCCGTATTTGTCGCAGGCGAACAAGACAAAGCCGTGCCACCAAGCACAGCTGACAAAGCAGCTGCCCGTTGCCGTAATGCAAAATCTGTGCACATAAAAGGTTTGGGTCATTTGCTGCATGAAGAAAATCCGGCTTTGGCTGCAAAGATAATAAAAGGTACTTATCAATGAACGTTTCACCACTTGCCTTGCCCCCAGATCATCCTCACCGCCGCGCGTTGAATGACGAAGTTCATGCGCGGCCATCTGATAGCCTTGAGGCCCCCGTGCGTCTGTCATATTTGGTGCTGATGGGGTCGGGTAGCAGGGCTGATGACTTGGCGATGTTGACACGGCTTATCGAAGGGTCTGGTGCGCCGAAACCCGCCGCCGATGCCAATCATTTCAGTGCCACGATTGGTGCGCTTCGCATTAAGTGGGAAAGGCACACTGAATTTTGCCGCTACACGTTTTATGTGCAAGGGACAGAAAAAAAACCATTCTCAGAGCCTGCCATTTCGCTGGTGCCGCAAGACTGGCTGCGTCAACTGAAAGGCCAAACCATTGCGGCCATTCATGCTAATGTCGTGCGCGGCGTGAAAGCCCCTGATCCCATTAAAACCGCTGAAACCTATTTCAACGGAAATCCGATTATCGGATCAATGATTTCCGGCGGCACAGGCCGCGCCTATACTGATTTCCGCATTCATGCCGATGGATTTGGGCGACTGCTTTTGTGCGATCACCGCATGACCTCGCGTCAGGCCGGACGACTTGTGCAGCGTCTGTTTGAAATCGACACATACCGCATGATGGCCTTGCTCGCCTTGCCAGTGGCGCGAATGCTTTCTCCGCAACTGACAGCGGCAGAACTTGAACTTTCTGAAATTTTAAGTGCGATGCAAACTGCGGGTGAAGCTGAAGAGCCGCTGTTGCTCGATCGTTTGACCAAACTTGAGGCGTCAGTCGAGCGGCAATATACTGAAAATCATTATCGGTTTTCGGCAGCCAATGCATATTATGATTTGGTGCAGCAACGCATTGAAGAACTGCGCGAAGGCCGCATCGAAGGCTTCCAAACGTTCCGTGAATTCAATGATCGCCGTTTTTTGCCTGCAATTGCGACTTGCCGTGCAGTGTCAGCCCGTCAAAGCGCACTCTCGGAGCGAGTGGCCCATGCGACTGTATTGTTATCGACGCGGGTTAGCGTATCGCGGGAAAAGCAGAACCAATCCATTTTGAAATCAATGGACCACCGGTCAAATTTACAATTGCGCTTGCAGCAAACAGTTGAAGGCCTTTCGGTTGCCGCTATTACCTACTATATCGTAGGCTTGGTTTACTATGCCGCAAAAGGCTTTGTACCTAAAAGCGCCGATGTTTCGCCGGAATTTGTCGCAGCTTTGGCCATTCCCCTTGCCCTCGCAGGTGTTGGTGTTGGGTTGCGCCGTATCCACAAATCATTGAAGGAATAATCGCCACCACTTGCGTCAACTTAAATTGCAGTCTTTAATGTCACGCAATGTTGACAAAAACGTTCAAACCACATGCAGTTGTTGTTGGTGCAGGCCTCGGGGGCCTTGCGGCGGCGATCCGACTTGGTGCACGTGGTTTTCGTGTTACTGTCCTAGATCGGCTTGCCGTGCCCGGTGGGCGAGCCACAGTTTTCAAGCAAGACGGATTTATCTTTGACGCCGGCCCAACAATCATTACAGCACCCTTCGTGTTGGAGGAGCTTTGGAAATTTGCGGGTCGTAATTTTTATGACGATGTAAAACTTCAGGCCCTCGATCCCTATTACGTGATCCGCTTTGATGATGGCAGCGCATTCACCTGTAGCAAGGATGTCATTGCAATGCGCGCTGAAGTGGCCCGCATCTCGCCGGACGATGTTGCAGGCTACGATAATTTTATGCGCGAAAGCGAAGCAATTTACAAAATTGGCTTTGAACAGCTGGGCCATGTGCCATTTCCATCCATCGGCAGCATGGCTGCAATCTTGCCGGACCTGTTGAAATTGAAAGCCTGGCAATCGGTGCATTCACATGTGGCCTCGCATGTGCGCCACCCTAAACTTCGAATGGCGTTGAGTTTCCATCCCTTGTTCGTAGGCGGAAATCCATTTCGAGCTACGTCCGTCTATAGTATGATTGCTTACTTAGAGCGCCAGTTCGGTGTGCATTGTGCAATCGGTGGAACGGGTGCGATTGTTCAGGCCATGGTGAACCTGATCAAAAGTCAGGGTGGTGAAGTCATTTGCAATGCAGATGTTGCCGAAATCAACACTGAGAAACGCCGTGCCACTGGCGTTAGAATGGCGTCAGGCAAACTCATAAAAAGTGAGATCGTGGTGTCCAATGCCTGTGCCGCACACACTTATACAAAGCTCATTGCGGGCGGCGCACAAAAGCGCTGGACCAAACGCAAAATGTCGCGCGCACGCCATTCAATGTCTTTGTTCGTTTGGTATTTTGGCACCAACAAAAAATTTGAAACTGTGCCGCACCACACAATTTTGATGGGGCCGCGCTACCGGAGTTTAATTGAAGATATTTTTGAAAATAAACGTCTCGCCGGTGATATGAGCCTCTACCTTCATCGGCCAACCGCAACGGACGCATCATTGGCTCCAGCAGGCTGCGATAGCTTTTATGTCTTGTCGCCCGTGCCCAATCAAGATTCTGGAATAGATTGGACCCAAATGACGGAGGCTTATCGCCAACGCATCGCCAAACGATTAGACGAAACCATCATGCCGGGTTTTGAGCAACACGTTGTCACGCAGCGCGTGATGACGCCACTGAATTTTGAACATGATTTGCTGTCCTACAAAGGTGCGGCCTTCGGGCTCGAGCCCGTATTGACGCAGAGCGCTTGGTTCCGTCCGCACAATAAGAGCGAGGAATTTGAAAACCTGTTTCTGGTTGGCGCAAGCACCCATCCCGGTGCCGGAGTTCCCGGAGTTATATCAACAGCGCGCGTGCTTGATTTAGTGGTTCCACCAGCTGAGGCCTTTGCCAGTGCTCACGCCTGAATTTGCCACACCCGCTGATTTGGCGCTGTGCCGCCAGATGATCCGGCAAGGGTCCAAAAGTTTTCACTTGGCATCTTTGCTGCTGCCCAATTCCTATCGCCAACATTCCCGGGCCCTGTACGGATTTTGCCGGATGGCGGACGATCTTGTTGATCATGCCGAAACTCCCAAGGCGGCGGTCGATCAACTGGCTATGAGGCTGGATGCGATTTATGCAGGCGAGCCCTCAGACAATGCAACTGACCGCGCCTTTGCCGACGTTGTTAAATTGTTTGCAATCCCGCGCGCAGTGCCTGATGCATTGATCGAAGGCTTTGCATGGGATGCAGAAGGTCGGCACTATGAAACATTGTCAGATGTAACGGCCTATGGCGTGCGGGTGGCTGGAACCGTGGGTGTCATGATGTCGCTCATCATGGGGCAGCGGAGGCCCGATGCTTTAGCCCGTGCGATTGATTTGGGCGTTGCCATGCAGTTCAGCAATATAGCCCGCGACATTGAAGAAGATGAGCGATTAGGCCGGACTTACTTGCCAGAAGAGTGGATCGCTGAAGGTAAGTCAAAAGCGGCCAGCCGTTTGGTGGGTGAAGCAGAAGGCATTTATGAAAGTGCGGCTTCTGGCATTGCTCTATTACCTCGGTCATGCCGTGCGGCCATCAACACTGCACGGCTCCTTTATCGTGAAATTGGGCTTGCGGCTGCGGCGCAAAATCATAAAGGCAGGGCAGTGGTTTCATTGCCGCTAAAATTGAAGCTTTTGGCAAGAGCTGTCGCCCAAACACCGTGGCTGCCAAAACAAACATCAGCACCGTGCCTCGCCGAAGGTCAATTTCTGCTGGATGCCGTCGCAGAAACGCCATCGACAATGGCACACGCAAAAGGCTTTGACGATCAGATGGGGTGGGTAATGAAAATGTTTATGGCTGTGGAGGCTCGAAAATCATGAGCGGCAACACACTTGGCTTAGTAGAAATGGGTTTCACGTTGTTTGTTTGTGTAGGATTGGGTTTTTGGGAATTGTACCGCCTGAAAAAGGGCAAATAAAGCTAAGCCCGCCGCGGCATTCGGAATGGGAGCATCATCTGAACGACCGGATTGGTAAAGCGGTCGAGCGATAAGCTCTCATGAAAGGCATCGCACTGCGCCCCATCCAGAGTTAGTCCAACATGATTGCGCGTATAAAAGGGCGCATCTTCCAAAGTCGAAATAAGACGAGGTGCGACGTCCGAACTGACCCTACGGGCCATACCCCAAATCCCCGACTTTAAAGTTTGACGAACCGGAACCTCGCGTTCAATGATGTGGCCATTTTCGAAGCGACGACCAAAACTCAACCGCGAACCGTCTCGCCGCTCAACATCATAGAACACGTGTGTGCCTGTGGATGTGTTGGCGCGGAGCCAAGTCCAATTTGTAAAGCCACGCTCAAGTGGTTCGTCACCCCAATTCATGTCGTGATAGGCAGGGCCTGACCAAGATAGTTTTGGGTTTTCAAATTCTACACTCACGCGGGCTTGAGGTGCGACGGCTTGCCAAAAATGTTTGTTATGGGCATCGAGCGCGATGGGTGAATTATAAGTGTGGCCCAGTGTCATCTTCACGCGACCGTGCAATAGTGAGGGCAGGGGCATACAGCGTTCAGTGATGTCAATTTGAAGACAGTCGTTTCCCCACGCCAATGACGAGGGACCGACACTAAATTTTTGTGTGGTACGCATGACATGTTTTGAGCCGCGTTCAGTCATCGACCAGCGTCGCTTGCCTCCATAAAGGGCAACATTTATGGCACAGTGATTTTCCGGATTAACGTCGCCATGTTTGCGCGCGCGGGCATAATAAGGAGAGAACACACTGCCCACAAAACCAATAATTGTAAGGCCATTTTGACCGTCATCACTCAGGGCATCGATGTACCACCAGCGATAGCCATTGGCGGCTACGGCGATGTCAAAGCGCGGTCTTCCAGAAGGGCCTCCGACGCGCGCATCCCTGCTAAGACCGCCATTGGCACACCCGGTCCCGGATGCGTGCTGCCCCCCGCCAAATACAGACCCGGAATTTTCGTGCGGGCTTTTGGGCGTTGAAATGTTGATAACCATCCGTGACTGGCCCTTCCATAAAGTGCGCCCGAACTGCCGGGGTAAAGCGTAGCAAAGTCTTTAACACCGCGCCGAGACATATTTTTTGCGCTCATAACCAACCCGCTTTTTGCGAGGCGGCGAAACATGTTTTCATCAACGTCATTCGGGGCATCTTGATTGTTGGCAGGCGCATTGACGAGCATCAACTTGCGCCCCTGACCTTGGTCGCACATATAGACCGTAGGGTCGCGCGCCGGCCCACGCGCCAACTCATGAAATTCTGTTTTATAGTCATCGGAGAAAAAAACCGTATGATGTTCCAACGGAACACCATTGTCCTTTGTCACAGCGCACCACGTGATTGCAGAAAGCGAGTTTGCATTTACATCTCGTTTGGCACCCGCTCGTGTGACGTCCCCACCGAATAAACCAGCGGCAACGGCGGCACTATCGGCATTGACGATGACAGATGAGCAAGCATGACGCACACCGTTCGCATCAATAACTGCAGACACTTTGGAGCCCGAGGTTTCAACGCGCAGCGCTTTGCAGTTGAAATGAAACTCAACGCCTGATTTTCTTGCGCGGTTTTCCATGGCTTGTGCCAATGCGCCCATTCCGCCTTGCACACGCCACACCCCCGAAGCTTCAACATCTGCAACCAACATTAAAGTGGCTGGAGACTTAAACGGTGAGGAGCCGCAATAGGTTGCATAGCGGCCAAACAACTGTTGCAAGCGCGTGTCTTTAAAATAGCGCTGTAAGGCATGCCAGTAAGTCTCAAACGGATTGATGCCCAACACGTCTCGCAAAGGCATAGCCGCAGCCAAGCCCCAAGGGGTTGGCCGCTGACTTTTAAGAAACGGCTTTAGCAACGACTGGTGAATGCGTTTGGAAGCAGCAGCAAATTCTCTGTAACCCTCTGCTTCGGTGCGTCCAGCAAACTGACCAATGGCATCGATCGTCCGCTGCGGATCGGCAAAAATATCCAGCGATTGACCACCAGACCAATAATGCCGCGCCAAGGTTTCCAAGGGCACCAGCTTAAGGTGGGTAGCAAGATTATCGCCAGCGCGTTCGAACAGGTCTTCAAATACCCAGCGCATGGTCAGCACCGTGGGGCCACTATCGAATTGAGCATTGCCCAATTTGAAAGGCAGCAATTTTCCGCCAGCGCCTGCGTGGGCTTCCAGCACTGTCACTTTCTCGCCTTTTGCAGCCAGTGCAATTGCGGCTGAAAGTCCGCCTGCGCCTGCTCCAATGATGATTGTTGTCATGATGATTGCCAAACGACACTTAATGTGTCAGGCTATGTTGACAGTATAACAAGACAATATCAATTGTCGATTTGGGAGACGCCACAGATGGATACAGAAAATCCCATCGAACGGGCTTTGGCATCAGCATTAAGCGCAGCATTATCTCCTGACTGCCCGCCAAAATTTGCCAGTGCGATGCACTATGCGGTGTTTCCCGGTGGTGCGCGAATCCGGCCAAAATTGCTGCAAGCCGTGGCCTATGCTTGCGGCAATGCAGACCCCGTGGCCACCATGGCCGGGGCATGCGCCATTGAGCTTCTTCATTGTGCCTCGCTTGTTCACGATGATTTACCTTGCTTTGATGGCGCTGCTTACCGTCGTGGCAAGCCTTCGGTGCATGTAGAATTTGGCGAACGGCTCGCCGTGTTGGCAGGTGATGCGCTGATTGTGGAGGCCTTTGCCGCGACCGCGAGCTTTCCGCAAATCACCCGCATTGTGGCCAAAGCCGCCAGCGCGCCACATGGCATTTGTGCAGGGCAGGCGTGGGAGTGCGAAGATAGCATGGACCTCGTAAATTATCAGCGCGCCAAAACTGGAGCGCTCTTTGCAGCATGCACAATGGTTGGGGCCGTTGCCGCTGGCCGTGATCCGGCACCTTGGCAGAATTTGGGTATGCTGATCGGCGAGGCCTTTCAAGTGGCTGATGATTTGCGCGATGTTGCGGGTGTCTCAGGTGAAATCGGCAAGCCAACCGGGCAGGATGCAGCCCATGGCCTGCCCAATATGGTCTCAACGCTCGGCTTTGAGGGCGCTGTGCAACATTTGGATAATTTGCTCGCCCGTGTTGTGGACAGCATTCCCGATTGTCCCGGCCGCGCGGCTTTGGGGCAGCAGATTGTAACTGTTTCGCGGGCCATGGTGCCAAAACAGCTTCACCGTGGCGCTGCCTAGTTTTCTTCTTCGTTTTCGCAACAGGCTTTTGGCTGACCCAAAGTTTTTGTCTTTTGCGCAAAGCTTTCCATTGACGCGGCCCATAGCGAGAGCGAGATCGCGTGACTTGTTCAATCTTTTGGCGGGTTTTTCGTACTCGCAAGTGCTTTCAGCCTGCGTTTCACTGCGCGTTCTTGACCATGTGGGCCAAACCGGAATTTCACTTTCTGAGCTTGCGCTCAAAATCGGAATTCCCGAAAAAAAGACGGACGTGTTGGTGCGCGCCGCCGTGGCATTGGATATTTTAGAGTGGGACAAGGGCCGCGTGATTCTGGGTGCCCAAGGTGCGGCATTGCTTGGCCAACCTTGGATTATGCGCTTTATCGAACATCACAAATATTTCTACCGTGATCTCGAAGATCCTGTTGGTCTGCTTCAAGGTCAATCTGCTCCCAATGGCTTGCGCAGCTATTGGACTTATGACGACACTGAGTCGGATAAGATTGCCTATTCTGCGTTGATGGCGGCATCGCAGCAAGCGGTCTCGCAACAAATTTTGGCGGCATATAATTTCAAAAGCCATAAATCATGGCTTGATGTGGGCGGCGGCTCGGGCGCGTTTTTACGGGCGGTGGGCGCATCTTATCCACAACTCACCCTTAATCTTTTTGACCTTCCAGCAGTGGTCAAATTGGCCAATGAAAAGCCAAACGAGCCCCAAGTGATTCTCCATGCCGGCGATTTTCGCTCCGATCCATTGCCAAAAGGAATGGACATTATTTCGCTCGTGCGCGTGGTGCATGATCATGATGATGACGTGATTTTGGCACTGTTGCGCAACATCAGAGAGGCCTGCGAGCCGGGAACTACACTGTTGATCGCGGAGCCTTTTGCAGGGAACGCAGCCAACGCAGCTGTAACTGATGCGTATTTTAATCTCTATTTCACAGCCATGGGGCAAGGGCGCACCCGCAGCCCAAAAGACATCGCGGATTTGGCAGCCCTTGCAGGCTTCGGGCACCTCAAAGTTACGGCCACCAATTTACCCTTGATCACCGGTTTGATGACATTGCGTGCAATCTAAGCAAAACTGTAAAAACCAATTGACATTTAAAAGTGTCAAGTTAAGCTTACACAATAATAAGTCCGATAAGCGTGACATCTATATTTTAGGGCAAGGGAGGGAGCGAGATGAATACAACAGCCGTAGTGTTTACGTCTCCCGGCCAGCTCGCACTCCAATCCCTGCTGTTGGTTCCGCCTGATGGACCCCACGCCATTGTGGATGTGAATTTCAGCGGCATCAGCACCGGTACCGAGCGCTTGCTCTGGACCGGTGAGATGCCAGCGTTCCCAGGAATGGGTTATCCATTGGTGCCGGGTTATGAAACTGTGGCCCGTGTCGCCCAAGCGCCTGCAGGCTCCGGCCTTTCCGAAGGTGATCTGGTTTTTGTGCCTGGCGCAAATTGCTATGGATCAGTGCGCGGATTGTTCGGTGGTGCAGCAAAGCGCATCGCCATTGCCCCCGCCAAACTCACCAAAATTGACGAGACCATGGGCGAAACCGGAACACTGTTGGCTCTGGCCGCAACGGCGCACCATGCTGTTGTGCTGGGCCGCATGCCCGAATTGATCATAGGACACGGCGTATTAGGCAGGCTCATTGCGCGCATCACTGCAGCTCTTGGCGGCACACCCATTGTTTGGGAAACCAATCAAAATCGGCAAACTGGTTCAAGTGGATACAGCGTTGTCAATCCTTCCGAAGACTCCCGCAAAGATTACAGTTGCATTCTCGATGCCAGTGGCGACACGAAAGTGTTGGATCGCTGCATAATGCATTTGGCACGCAAGGGTGAAATTGTGTTGGCGGGTTTTTACTCTGACCCGCTTCAGTTCGTTTTCCCACCAGCATTCATGCGCGAAGCATCCATTCGGATCGCCGCGCAATGGGAGCCCAAGGATTTGCAAGCAGCATTAGAATTGATTTCAAGCGGCAAGCTTTCGCTTGAGGGATTAATTACACATCGCAGCCCCGCTGCTCAAGCCGCAACGGCTTATGAAACTGCATTTCAAAACACCGAGTGCCTGAAAATGGTACTGGATTGGAGCTCTTTTCAATGAACTCTCTCAACCATAATTTTCTGACCGATGCTGAGCAGCTGAAAGCTGAAGCAGCGATTGAGCCTGATCCTGTGCATACAGGCGAGATTAAAAAAGAAACTCAAGTCATCGCCATTTATGGCAAGGGCGGCATTGGCAAAAGCTTCACTTTGGCCAACCTATCTTATATGATGGCCCAATCCGGCAAGCGGGTTTTGCTCATCGGCTGTGATCCAAAAAGCGATACGACTTCGTTGCTGTTTGGCGGAAAAGCTTGCCCCACAATTATTGAAACCTCTGCCAAGAAAAAACTTGCTGGAGAAGACGTAAAAATTGGCGATGTGTGCTTCAAGCGCGATGGTGTTTTTGCCATGGAACTAGGCGGACCAGAAGTGGGCCGTGGCTGCGGTGGACGCGGCATTATTCACGGCTTTGAACTTCTCGAAAAATTAGGCTTCCATGAATGGGGCTTTGACTATGTATTGCTCGATTTCTTAGGCGACGTGGTCTGTGGCGGCTTCGGTCTGCCGATTGCCCGAGACATGTGCCAGAAAGTGATTGTCGTCGGCTCGAACGATCTGCAATCGCTTTATGTGGCCAACAACGTGTGTTCCGCCGTTGAGTATTTCCGAAAATTGGGCGGCAATGTTGGTGTCGCCGGAATTGTAATCAATAAAGACGATGGCACAGGCGAGGCGCAGGCCTTTGCTGAAAAAGTCGGTATTCCCGTTTTAGCTTCAATCCCTGCCAATGATGACATTCGCAAAAAGTCTGCCAACTATGAAATCATCGGAACCCACACAAGCGAATGGGGGCCCCTGTTTGAGATGCTCGCAATCAATGTGGGTGAAGCCCAACCGATGCGCCCAACACCTTTGACCCAAGATGGTCTGCTGGGACTTTTCTCCAGCGACGTCACCGGACGCAATGTGGTGCTGCAACCTGCCAGCCAAGAAGATATGTGTGGCGGAACGCTCACGCAGAAAACCTCACTCGAAGTGATCTACGACGCGGTGTAATGGCAATGACAACAGTGATTGACACATCAGGAAGAATGCCAGCGCAAGAAGCGCCGGCAGCTCCTGTTGCATCAACACCTGAAGGCGCCTGCAACAACAAAGTTGAATTGCGTGAAGCCGCTGCCAAGGCTGGCAAATCTGAAGTGCTGGATCAATATGCCAAGGATTATCCGGTTGGCCCCCATGATCAACCCCAAAGCATGTGCCCAGCATTTGGTTCTTTACGAGTGGGCCTGCGGATGCGCCGCACAGCAACTATTTTATCAGGATCTGCGTGCTGTGTTTATGGTTTAACATTCACATCACACTTCTATGGCGCAAAGCGCAGCGTGGGTTATGTGCCCTTCAACTCCGAAACCCTAGTCACGGGCAAACTGTTTGAAGACATTCGCGAAGCCGTTTTCGCCATGGCCAAGCCCGAAGATTATGATGCCATCGTCGTCACCAATTTATGCGTGCCCTCAGCGTCTGGTGTTCCCCTGCAGTTGCTGCCGAAAGAAATTAATGGGGTGCGTATCATTGGAATTGATGTGCCGGGCTTTGGTGTGCCAACCCATGCTGAAGCCAAAGATGTGCTCTCGGGTGCCATGTTGAAATATGCCGCAAGCGAAATACGCAGCGGCCCAGTCGCACGACCTCGCACCAAAGCTGAATTACCAACCATCACAATGTTGGGCGAGATGTTCCCGGTGGACCCCATCATGATTGGCCGCATGTTGGCCCCGATGGGTCTTGCTGCTGGTCCCGTCGTTCCCACGCGCGAATGGCGCGAATTATTTGCCGCCTTCGATTGTGCCGCAGTGGCTGCAATTCATCCGTTTTACACAGCGAGCATTCGTGAGTTTGAATCAGCTGGCCGCAGTGTCGTGGGTTCTGCACCTGTGGGCTATGACGGCACGGCTGCTTGGTTAGAAGCCATTGGCAAGGCGTGTGGCATTTCTGCAGAAGCCCGCGCATCCGCTCAAAATGCAATTCTTCCGGCCATTAAAGGCGCACTTGCAGCAAAGCCAATCAAAGGCCGCATCACGCTTTCAGGCTACGAAGGGTCTGAACTTTTGGTGGCGCGATTACTGATCGAAAGTGGCGCAGACGTTCCTTACGTTGGCACAGCGTGCCCCCGCACGGCGTGGTCCGATCCGGACCGCGTGTGGCTGGAGGAGCGCGGCGTGCATGTGCAATTCCGTGCCTCGCTTGAGAATGATATTGCGGCCATGCTGGAACACAAACCAGACTTGGCCATTGGCACAACACCCGTCGTGCAAAAAGCGAAATCACTTTCTATTCCGTCGCTCTATTTCACCAATCTAATTTCGGCACGGCCTTTGATGGGTCCGGCGGGTGCAGGCTCGCTTGCGCAAGTCATCATGTCAGCGATTGGCAATCAACACCGCTTTGATACGATGAGTGATTTTTTTGAGGGTGTGGGTTCGGGCCATGCCTCTGGCATTTGGCGCAATGTGCCGGTGGACCGCCCAGAATTTAAAAAGAAATATGCAGGCATGTTGGCAGCCAAAGCCAAGTCCGAAGAATCGGTGGGGACATAGCCATGCTGGTTCTTGATCACGATAGAGCAGGGGGATACTGGGGCGCAGTTTATGTGTTCGCTGCCATTAAGGGCCTGCAAGTGATCATCGATGGTCCTGTGGGCTGCGAGAATTTGCCAGTAACTTCAGTGCTGCATTACACTGATGCTTTACCACCCCATGAACTTCCGATTGTTGTCACAGGACTTGGCGAAGAAGAACTGGGTCAACATGGCACTGAAGGCGCTATGCGCCGCGCGCACAAAACACTTGATCCGGGTTTGCCAAGTGTGGTCGTCACAGGTTCTATTGCGGAAATGATTGGCGGCGGTGTCACCCCCCAAGGCACAGGCATTCAGCGCTTTCTGCCGCGCACCATTGATGAAGATCAATGGCAATGTGCAGACCGCGCCTTGATGTGGCTGTGGACTGAATTTGGTGCAAAGAAAAAGAACGCCACCCAAAGAAAGCCAAAAGTCGAAGGTGAAAAGTCGCGCGTTAATATTATTGGCACAATCTATGGCACATTCAATTCTCCATCGGACTTGACTGAAATCACAAGACTGGTTGAAGGCATCGGCGCTGAGGTAAATCTATCATTCCCCATGGGAAGCCATTTGGCTGAAGTGCCGCGCTTAGCGAACGCCGATGTCAATATCTGCATGTACCGCGAATTTGGCCGCAAGCTGTGTGAACAATTGGATCGGCCCTATCTGCAAGCGCCGATTGGCTTGCACTCTACGACAAAGTTTTTACGTTCTCTCGGTGAGCTGTTGGGCCTTGACCCCGAGCCCTTTATTGAAAAAGAAAAGCACACAACCATCAAGCCTATCTGGGACTTGTGGCGATCAGTGACACAAGACTTTTTTGGCACGGCAAGTTTCGGCATTGTTGCCAGTGACACTTATGCGCGCGGTGTGCGTAATTTCCTCGAAGAAGAAATGGGCTTGCCCTGCAACTTTGGTGTCTCGCGCCTTGCTGGACAAAAAACTGACAATGCGGCTGTGCGCCAAATGATTAAAGAAAAGCCGCCGTTGATTTTATTCGGTTCATTCAATGAGCGCATGTACATGGCCGAAGCTGGTGCGAAATGTGCTTATATTCCAGCTTCATTTCCGGGCGCTATTATTCGCCGTCACACCGGCACACCCTTCATGGGTTATGCCGGCGCCACCTACATTATCCAAGAAGTCTGCAACGGCCTGTTCGATATGTTGTTCAACATTATTCCTTTGGGCACCGAGTTGGATAAAGTTGATCCCACACCAGCTGCCAGCAATCGCATGATCGACTGGAGCGACCAAGCCCGCGCCATGCTGGATGAAATTGTCGAGAAGCAACCCGTGTTGGTGCGAATTTCAGCCGCCAAAAAATTACGTGACAGCGCCGAGCGCCTTGCCCGCTCTTCAGCCGCCGACCGTGTCGAAGAACAAGATGTTTTAAAAGCCAGCCGCGTGTTGGCTGGTGTTGCGTAAGTCAAAGGAGAACTAAAGATTATGGGCATATCTGTAAAACACAAAAGCAAACCAGACGAACTTGAATTCAAATTACTCTTGGCATTCATTCTGCCAGTTTTTCTTATCACTATGGTCATAAAGCGCGCGATGCCTTGGAACTGGGGGCGCGATCAGCGTTCACTTTTCGCGGCCACGCGCTGCGCCGCCTATAGCTCTATTCCGTTCGCCTTCATGTAAAAGTTGAACGGTTCGCCTTTCATCTGGGAGACTGGATGAAATCTCGCCCCGGGGATTGCCGGGGTAATTGGTCCTGTGAGGGGCCCAGCCGGAGTAGAAAACATGGCTGATAATAACCGATCTGGCAGCATGTCAGGTCTCACCGAAGCGGAAGCCAGGGAATTCCATGGTGTGTTCGTCACGAGCTTCATTATCTTCACGGTAATCGCGATCATCGCGCATTTTCTCGTGTGGCAATGGCGCCCGTGGCTCCCAGGGGTCGATGGTTACAAAACTTCACAAGTAGAAACCATCATGCCTGCGGCTGTTCAGCCAATGGCTGACCTTGTTTGAGGAGAAAAGAACATGTGGCGCATTTGGCTAATGTTTGATCCAAGACGCACGTTGGTGGCATTGTTCACCTTCTTGTTCGTGTTGGCTATCATCATCCATTTCATTTTGTTGTCTACGAGCCGCTTCAACTGGATTGAAGGACCTCGGAAAGCAGCATCTTTGGATGTCCAAACAACTGAGATGGTCGCTTAATTGTGAACCCTCAAATTCTGCGGGCTGGATGGGCAGCTGTCCGCCCGCAGACTACCTTTCATTTTGATTTCGGAGACTTGCGATGGCAATGCTGAGTTTTGAACGAAAATATCGCGTCCGTGGCGGAACTCTGCTCGGCGGGGACCTTTTTGACTTTTGGGTTGGTCCTTTTTATGTAGGCTTCTTTGGTGTGACCGGCATGTTCTTTACGCTGATCGGCATCGCCATGATTGCCTATGCGGCCTCGCAAGGGGCCACTTGGAATTTATTTCAGATAAATATAGCACCCCCAGATCTGAAATATGGTTTGGGTCTTGCGCCTCTCCAAGAAGGTGGCTTTTGGCAAATGATCACAGTCTGTGCGTTTGGCGCATTCGCGTCGTGGGGTTTGCGCGAAGTTGAAATTTGCAGAAAGCTTGGCATGGGGCTTCATGTGCCTATAGCATTTAGCGTTGCAATTCTGGCTTTCGTAACTCTCAATATTTTCCGCCCCATCTTAATGGGCGCATGGGGCAATGGTTTCCCCTACGGATTTATGAGCCATCTCGAATGGGTTTCAAACACCGGTTATCGCTATGCGAACTTTCATTACAACCCGGCGCACATGATCGCTGTCAGCTTTTTTTTCATCACATGTTTTGCATTGGCACTGCATGGGTCTTTGATCCTTTCAGCAACCAACCCACAAAAGGGTGAACCAGTTAAAACTGCCGAACATGAGAACGCCTATTTCCGCGATTTCATCGGATACTCAATCGGCACCCTTGGCATCCACAGGCTTGGTCTGTTCGTTGCACTAAGCGCTGCGTTTTGGGGTGCGATTTGCATCATCATCAGCGGTCCCGTCTTTGCAGGCAGTTGGCCTGAGTGGTGGAACTGGTGGCTTGAACTTCCAATTTGGTCCTAACGGAGGCATATATGTACGAATATCAAAATATCTTCACACGCGTTCAAGTTCATGGACCAGCTGACATGGGTCTGCCAATGCGGCACACGAACTTTACCAGACAAGGCACGCCTTTCTTTAGTAGATTGCTGGGTAAATTAGGTGATGCTCAGGTTGGCCCATTTTATATCGGGTTCTTGGGCCTTGCTTCGATCATGTGCTTTTTTGTTGCGATCGAAATTATTGGTCTCAACATGTTGGCATCCGTGAATTGGAGCCCCATTGAATTTATGAAACGCTTCTTTTGGCTGACCCTTGATCCGCCAGCGGCGAAGTATGGTCTGGCTCTGGCTCCACTAAAGGAAGGTGGTTGGTGGCAAATTGCTGGCTTTTTCCTCACAGCATCAGTGCTGATGTGGTGGGCTCGCACATATCGCCGCGCCCGTGCTCTGGGCATGGGCACGCATGTGTCTTATGCTTTTGCGGCAGCAATCTGGTTGTTTTTGGTATTGGGCTTCATCCGTCCGTTGCTAATGGGCAATTTCAGTGAGGCTGTGCCGTTCGGCATTTTCTCGCATCTTGAATGGACCAATAATTTTTCAGTAAGCTACGGCAACTTATTCTACAATCCCTTCCACATGATCTCGATTGCGTTCCTCTATGGATCAGCACTTCTGTTTGCGATGCATGCGGCGACCATTCTGGCGGTGTCACGCTATGGTGGCGAACGCGAAATTGAACAAATCGTTGACCGCGGCACAGCCTCGGAACGCGCTGCTCTCTTCTGGCGCTGGACCATGGGATTCAATGCAACGATGGAATCGATTCATCGCTGGGCGTGGTGGTTTGCCGTGCTCTGTCCGATCGCTGGCGGCATTGGCATCTTGCTCACAGGCACGGTGGTGGATGATTGGTATAGCTGGGGGATCAAGCACGGACTTTCGAGCGGTGCGCCCTATGATATGACAGCACCAACAACACTGCCATAAACTGAACTCTTAGCGGGCAACACTTTCCCTTCTCGTGTCCCCGTAACTCACTGCCTCTAGGCATCCTAGCAGATTTAATATCTGCTAGGTTTTCTTTTGAAACGGTCACAGACGGCAACAAAATAAAACGCCCGGCACATCTTGCCGGGCGTTTTTTTATTCAAGAAAATTCAACTCAGGGCGCAGCAGCCAAAACCAAGTCTGCTTCGATGCGCTTTCCGGCTGGGCCTGGAACCTTGATGGCCTTCACGGCGTCTGTGACTGGCGCATTACCCACTTGAATAAGTCCTACCATACCCATTGGGTAATGTGGTGCGCATTTAAAGGCATAGAAACCCTCTTTTTCAACCACGAAGTCCAACTCTTCGTTGACCTTGCCTTTGACGTCGGCAACACCCTCTGGCCACATGGCAGGCAAGCCCTGCACGAAGTGACCTTTGTCGACTGGCACAAACTTAATGGTGTCACCCACCGCAGCGCGCACAAAGCCGGGTTCAAAAACCATCACTGTGCCATCGGCACCTTTGTTTTTGAGATTAACAATAATTTCGGCAGCAGAAGCCGTCAAGCTTACCGAAACCAACATGGCTGTGGCGAGCAAAGTAGTCTTAAAAGTTTTGGTCATTTTAGTCCTCATATTTGAACATGTTTAGATTGGAAATTAAATGTGGAATATTGATGTTTATATTACGCATCTGTTTTGTTATGGATCATCCTTAGGGTGGCGCAGCGGGGCTTGCCGCAATTCATCTAAGTTTTGCGAGGCTGTGCAAAAACAAACGATACGCAAAGCTTTTTCCCATGCTGCCACATGGGCGATCACCTGTTCGGGGCCTAAAGTTGCGGCGTGTAATAATGCCCCAGCCTGTCCCACAAGACTGGCACCCAAACGCAGTGCTTTGGCACCATCAAGTCCGTCAGCAATGCCGCCCGATGCAATCAATGGAATTTCAGGCAGGGCGCAATGGACTGCGTGCAAACTTTCGGCGGTCGGAAGACCCCAGTTGCGGAAAACTTCGCCCAGACTTTGGCCTTGCGCATCGGCGCGGCGCAAACCTTCAACCGCTGCCCAACTGGAGCCGCCCGTGCCAGCGACATCAATGGCTGAGATTCCTGCCTCAACAAGTCGTTTTGCCACATCCACGCTAATGCCAGCACCAACTTCTTTTGCAATAACTGGAACGCCACTGTGACGGCACACATTTTCGATGGCGTTCAGAACGCCCTTCCAATTGACGTCACCGCCTTGCTGCAAAACCTCTTGCAGTGGATTGAGATGGAGAATGAGAGCATCAGCGGAAATGGCATCGACGGCACGTCGGCAATCACCAATACTCATACCCTGCACAAGCTGCACCGCACCTAAATTCGCATATAAAGCAATGTCAGGCGCAATGCGGCGCACTTCCCGGTCCAGCCCATGGCCGCTTCCGCCGCCAAGTGCAATGCGCTGCGAACCCACACCCATTGCAAAGCCCATGGTCTGCGCCGCTTCAGCAATATTGCGGTTAATAATTCCGCCTTGATCAGGCCCGCCCGTCATCGAGGAAGCGAGATAAGGCAAATTGAGCTTCTTCCCCAAAAATTCTGTAGAGATATCGATATCGCCAAAATCCAGTTCCGGCAACGCATTGTGGACGAATGAGATTTCACTAAACCCACTGTCACGGTTATGGCGTGCCTTTCCAGACAGTATAATTTCAATGTGATCTTTTTTGCGCTGCTCAATATCGCCACGGCTCTGCGCCGTTTCAGCGTTGCGTTTGCTAATTCTATTCGAGCTGTGCAGGGGTGTTAAGGTTGCTGGTGTTTTGACATTTTCAACCATTGCCAAACCTCCAATATATGAAAAATAAAACCGAAACCAAGGAACAGCGCGAGCTCGCCCGTACTGTGCTGAAGCAGGGCGGCCCGCAAGGCCAAGACTAAGCAAGCACCCGCCGCAAGTGTAGCCAACATTCCCCGCAATCGTTTCAAATATACAACGTAAAAAAGCGCTTCTGCTGCTAAGATTAATAGGATCACGATTGCGATGAAACCAGATCCAATGAATTCATCGAAACTGCTCATCGGTTTAGCCGCACGATTTGATAATTGAGAGCGCCCGCTGTGGTAACCCAAATGATATAGGGAAGTAAAAGTAAGAACGAAGCTCTCGAAACGCTTCCCAAAACATAAATCAAAACAACAATACTGAGCCAAAACAATACCAGTTCTAGCAACGCCAGTTTGGGTCTTTGAAATGTGAAAAAGATGGCGCTCCATGCCATATTTAAAATGCCATTGGCAGCTACTGCCCAAATTATATATGGGCGCTGAGCTGGGTCGCTTGCCTCCCATGCGTAAGCAATTGCTAAGCTGAAGCAGATGAAAATCGTCGTCCACACTGGACCGAATGCCCAATCAGGCGGTTTCCAAGCAGGTTGACGAAGCGCATAATACCACGGCGAAAGTTTGGTTAACAAACCGCCTGCGACAGCCAAGACCACACAGAATATTACCCCGCCTAAAAGCGCTTGATAAAATGGGGTGGTTGGAATCACGGTGCGACAATCCCCAAAAGATGCGCCATGTCTTTGAAGAAAATCCGCGCGTGGGCCATGGCACCTGCCTTCTGTAATTTCTTTTCAGTATAGGCCGCCCACGTGAGGCGTTGCACATCTTTGTCGCGGCACATGCTCACAAAACGTTCGCGCCTTGCATCATTGCCATACCAGAAATGCTGCATAACCGAAAGCACACGGAAGATCATGCCATGGGCTCGCATGAAACGTTTGCGGGCTTGCGCGAGGACGCGCGCATCACCTGTTTGCAAAAATAAAAGCGCGGTGTCGGCCGCCAGTTCGCCACCCAACATGGCATAATATATGCCTTCACCCGATGCCGGCGCAACAACACCTGCTGCATCTCCCGCCAATAAAACATCGCGACCATTGTCCCAGCGCTTTAGTGGCTTCAATGGAATTGGCGCACCTTCCTTGCGAAGTGTTTTGCTGCCTTCAAGGCCAGCATCTTTTCTCAGCTTTGCCACGGCATCACGCAGAGCAAAGCCTTTTTGGGCGCTGCCTGTTCCAATGCTGGCTGTTTTGCCATGCGGGAAAACCCAGGCATAAAAATCAGGTGAATAACGTGCATTGTAATATACATCGCAGCGGTCCGATGAATAGGTGTCGGCGGCATCAGGGCGCTCAACAATTTCATGATAGGCAAATACGAGTTTGGTTTTATGCGCGTCTGCAATGTGGTCACGACCGAGTTTCGACAGCGCGCCGTCAGCACCAATTGCCAGCTTGGTACGAGCAGAAATTTCACTGCCGTCTTTCAATTCATAATGAATGCGCAAAGTGCCATCGTCATCGCGCGTTGATTTCGAGTAAGTGCCCGTAGCGCGTGTCGCTCCAGCTTTTTCTGCACGGTCGCGCAGATACTCATCGAAATCTTGGCGATCGACCATGCCCACATAACTCCCCTCGACAGGCATATGAGCCAGCCTTCCACTGGGAGAAACAATGCGCGCGGCATCAATGCGCGCCACGATGAGTTCGGTAGGAATATCATAGTCGCGGATCAAGCGTGGCGGAACAGCACCCCCGCAAGGTTTAATGCGGCCCGCGCGATCAAGCAGCAAAACGCGCTTTCCAGCCTTAGCAGTCATATGTGCGGTTGTGGCTCCTGCAGGTCCACCGCCAACAATAATAATGTCATAGGTTTCAGTCATAGCGTTCATCCCAAATCATGTTGTGCCGCAAGCACAAGAGGGTTGACCGGTGTTGAGCTTCGAGCCTCTAATCTTAAAGCGAGCAGGGCGGAATATATAAAAAGCGCGGCTTCCAATCCAAACACGCTGCCATAGCTAATGGCGTTTGATTGTGTGAAATATTTTAGAACATCCACAATCACGGTTCCAATCAAGCCACCAGAAGCAAATGCAATTGCTTGTGATGCGCCGAACAGGCCCATGCGAATGCCCTCTCGCGACGAGTGCCCCGCTGCTGCACTAAACATTGATCCGATGGCCGCCACCGCAAACATGCCGTTGGAAAATCCCAATGCAAAAACATTCTGTTTCAGCGGCCACGTGGCTCCAAACTTGGCTGCTCCGACCAGGCCGATCAATGCCAATGCTGAACACAGGCACCCCAAAACGGTCCAATTCCGCAAAGTCAAAATCTTGGCTCTGTTCGCAAATGATCAAGCAAACCCCACCACTAACATGCCAACCAACACGCCAGAATTTTGCGTGCCTGACAGTGAAGTAGATTGGCCGGGCGTGAAATTAAAAAGAAATCCAGCGAAGGGTTCAAGAATAAGATCTTGTGCGCTGTAAGCTAACATGGACATGAAGATAAAAATTGCGAAGCGCCGTGCATCGCTATCTTGCCAAACATCTTTTAACGCTTCGGTGAAATCTATTTTTTCAGACGTTGGCTTTGTAACTATTTTTTGAGTGTGGTTTTTTTCAATTCCCCAAACCGCAACTGTGCTCACAATAAATGCCGTTAGCGTTACAACCGCTGCAACGCCCACCAGTCTTGACATCGAGAAAGGATCAAGAAAACGCCCAGCTAAAACAGTCGTTAAAATGAAGCCAGCGATCATCATTGTCCACACAACAGTGGCAGCGCCGCCGCGTCTGTCTGGCTTCACGGTTTCAGCTAAAAGAACTAGCAATGATGTTCCTGCTGCGCCCACTCCAATTCCGATGAGCGTGAAAGCAATTACCGCCAGCGCTATCCCCGCCCAAAACATCGACGCGGCAAGCCACGCAGAAACCGCAGCTAAAAAGCCACCAAATGCGAGGACGGCCATACCACCGATAATCCAAGGCGTGCGCGTGCCGCCATTGTCAGAGCCGTGGCCCCAACGCGGACGCAAAATCTGCAAGGCATAGTGCCAAGCTACAAGCAAGCCGGGAATTATTGCGAGGAATGACAGTTCAACGATCATGACGCGATTGATTGTCGAGGTGGTCAAAACAACAACGGCACCCAATGACGTTTGCACGAGTCCTAGTCTGGCAATACTGAACCAGCTCAAATATTTATCTGCCATCAAAGGCCTCCTCGAATAGCAATGGCTGACGCCAACATGCCGAGCACATAGAGTGTAACCCCCGTCCCATTATACCAGGGCGCATATTTCTTGGGGTCTTTGAGCAAGCGCGTCATGCACAAAATTTGAATGGCGAGTGACGCTGCGACGATGCCCGCATACAACGATCTGTCCCACTTCACCAAAAGACCAATAACAATTATCTGTGGCAGCGCCATAACGACACAAGCGAGTTTAGCTGCGATCGCTTCACCCAAACGCACCGGCAAAGAACCAATGCCCATCTGGCGGTCACCCTCGACAGCTTTAAAATCATTGAGGGTCATAATGCCGTGCGCGCCCACACTGTAGAGGAGTGCCAGCACAATCACTTCAGGTGGTGGTTTGGCCATAAGCATGGCAGCCGCTGCCGTGAACCACGGCAGGCCCTCATAGCAAAGCCCCACCGCGCTGTTTCCCCACCAACCATTTATTTTCAGCCGAAACGGCGGCGCACTATAAGCCCAAGCCACGGCTAGGCCAAAAATGGTTGCATAAAACACCCAAGCACCAAGAGTATAAGCCACGAGTAGCGATACAACGGTCCAAAATATTGCAATGTACAATCCCCATCGGCCGGGAATTCTGCCCGACGGAATGGGCCGATTTGGTTCATTGATGGCATCAACATGGCGATCATACCAATCATTGCACGCCTGTGACGTTCCACAAACTAAAGGGCCACACAAGGCAATGCCCGCAAGTAGCGTCCACCAATGATTTTGAAGTGAAACGCCTGACGAAACAATACCGCAGCCATAAGCCCACATAGGCGCAAACCATGTGACAGGCTTCAAAAGCTCAAGGCTTGCGCGCAAGCTGGTTGCATAAGTTGGGGTCGGGATAGTAACGGATCGGTCCATCAAAAAAAGATAGGACCATCACCTGAAAGTGTCAATTATGATTTACACTTTCAAGCGTCAATTTGCGAGTTCAGAAATGCCCATATCGTCAATACCATAGCGATGGAGTTTGACATACAGGCTTTGCCGCGACAGACCGAGCATTTCTGCCGCACCCGCACGATTGTCGCCGTTCATTTGCAGAGCTGCTTCAATGCATAGACGTTCGATAATGTCGGTCGACTCGCGCACCAGTTCCTTCAACGGAACTTTGCCAACAAGCTTTGTAAACTCGTCAACGGAGCGCAATAAACCTTGGTCCTGTTTGTTGATATTTACTTTCTGACGGCTGACATGATGCAACGAAAAACCAAAACAAGGTGTCTCGCCTTCTGTCACTGCCACAGCAGAAACTTCTACATCTTCAACAGAGCCAAATTGTCCGCGAATGATGGTATGAAAATTACGGATCTCGCCTTTTTCTTGCAGCTGGCTGACCATCAACCCCACATCCACACCGCGCCGTCCCAACCAATTGTCGAGACTGACTCCACGCGCTTGTTCTTCCGATGCGAGTTGAACAAGTTCAAGGAAAGCTGAGTTTGCGGTCAGAATTTTCATATCAGTGTCGGTGACAATAAATCCGTCAGGCATTTCGCTGATGATCTTAACAACTTTCGACTGAGACTTTGGCAGTACAACAGCCGAAGTACCAACCGCGTGAGGCACCATACGCAATAAATAATAAGTAGTGTTTTCCTGGCGGAACATGCTGAACGAAAGCACGGCTTGTTGCTTGTCTTGTGACGGGCGAAGTACGATGTCTTCCGTACGTCCAAAATTGCGCAAGCTCTCGAGTGCTGCCTTAACGTCTTGCCAATCGTCGACAGCAAACACGTCTTCGATGTTGGCACCTTCAATGCGCTTCAAAGTTCGGCCTAAAAGAGTGGCAGAAGCAGGGTTACATTCTGCAACGCGATTAGAGCGAGCGTCAACGATCATAATGGCATCTGTTGCTGATTGCAGCAAAACGCGAAACCGCGTTTCAGAATTCCGCAACCGTTGATATTCTTGCTCAACAGCCTGTTCTGCCGAAAGCAAGCGCTGCTGCAATTGCGAGACGGTGCTCATATCGCGGCCAATGGCAATAATGTGGCCATGTGGACCAGCTTTCACAGCGCTGTAGCTGATTGGAATATCCAAGCCACCATTCATAGGATGGTTCACTTGACGCCAACGTGGCATGCCGTTCCCGGCTTCACCTAAGAGTTGTTCAATTTTCGGGCGGCTTTCGTGGGTGACGGTTTCTGACAGCGCTTTGCCCGGCCAGCCTGTGAATAGGCTCCGCGGCAAATCTGAACCGGCTATGACTTGATCGCAAATAATTCCTTCGGCAGTCATCAAGATTGTCACATCAACAGCTGACGCGAGAATGGACGCCACCAAAGCCGGATCTTGCAAACCCATTGCAGGGTCGTAAGGCAAGTAACTTGAACTGCCCGAATTGATATTCAAAATAAAATTCCTTTCACGTCCCGGTGGACAATTGATTTGCCCATCCGTTAACAATTCGAACTGTTGCCGGCGCATCCACGGCGTAGGCATCCGAACCACATAATTCAATCAGCTCCGGCTTTTCGACGAAAAGATGACCACCCACAATAATCCTAACGTGGCGATTCTTCGATCTTTTACGAATAACACGAATAGCTTCTAAAAACGGCTCAACCAACGTTTGACCACTCAAAGACAAACCGACGATGTCGAAATGCTCCTGAGCGACCACAACGCCCAGTTGTTGCACGTCTTTTACTGGCTTATTTGTGACTGTCCAGCTTTCACGCAACAAAAACTCCTGCACGAGACGCAACCCAAATGAATGGTGTTCACCGGGTGCAGGCAACAACAATGCGTGTCGACCAAAACCTGCGTTACTCCAAAGATGCGATGGCACGCCATCAAACTCACGTAAGATCCGGTGCATACGCGAAACGCCAAGGGCAACCTCAACGAAGCTCGCTTTATCGTCCTCCCAGCGCTCTCCAAGAACGCGCGCTGCGGGAGCCATAAGCTCGAGCAACATATCTTGGAACGGCACACCGCTGTTCATCAAATGCCTCACATATTCGATCGCTGCAGAGGGATCGTCTTGTGTTGTAAGCTTTATAAAATCCGAAACGGCTACATTTTGGAGCGAAATCTTTTCTTTTAGTATGGCTGTGTTGTTATTGACGTGGCTCATCAGCAGCCTTGGAACAATTACATTTTCGATAACAGAAGCGAATTCTTGCAAATGAGTTTCAGTAGGTCTTGAAACAGCGGGCGCAAGCGGTTCGGTCAGTGATCTATATACTTCAATTCCTGAGTCCTGCTGCCTCGCTTGGACCCTTTGCAATTCACTCGACATTGCTCGACCCTCCCAGAATGTCAGTCTCTAATCCGCTGAGCTATTCCATAGGATCGTTTTCACACCAGTAAAATTAAACGTCAAGTGAAATTGACAGGTGCGAGATCATCATCGAGTAAATATCATATAGTGTCAATTTAACTAGACGTCAAGTTTAGTTGACACATTATCAAAAATAGGTTTAATCTCACCTCGAAGCCCCGCTCAAGACACATCAATGCAGAAGCGGGCTCGAGGAAAACAATGGGTTTGGCGAGACAAACGTCTGGAAGACAAGGCCTTTACACCGCTGAAGAGCGCGTGCGTCGTGATTCTTCGAAATGGACGCTTGTTCAAGGTGTGCTTGCCGCTTTCCAATTTTTGGTATTTCTCGTGAGTCTGGTTTTGGTTCTGCGGACTTTGGCAACTGGTGAGGGCGCGCTTGCAGCGAACGCCTCGGTTATTTTCAAAACACTAGTCCTCTTCACAATTATGATCACCGGCTCATTGTGGGAGAAAGACGTGTTTGGCCAATATCTATTTGCACCCGCTTTCTTCTGGGAAGATGCAGTCAGCTTTGTCGTGATCGGACTTCATACGGCCTATGTTTATGCTCTCATCACAGGCAGCCTCACCCAACAAAGTTTGATGATCCTCGTTCTTGCAGCTTATGCAACGTATGCAATCAATGCCGCCCAATTCTTGTGGAAGTTACGTCAAGCTAGATTGCAACACGCCAGCACCGTTATGACCGGGGTGCACGCATGAACATTATCGCAAAAAATATTAAAGCTGCAGGCTGTGAAACAGCACCCGTACTGCGCGAGCGTGGCCAGCGCGAAGTGTTCTGCGGTCTCACCAGCATTGTGTGGCTGCACCGCAAAATTCAGGACGCCTTCTTTCTTGTCGTTGGTTCGCGCACCTGCGCCCATCTCGTGCAATCCGCAGCCGGCGTAATGATTTTTGCCGAACCCCGTTTTGCTACGGCTATTATTGATGAGCGTGACCTCGCAGGCCTTGCCGATATTGATGACGAACTGGACCGTGTGGTCAATCGTCTTTTGGAACGCCGCCCTGAAATCAAGATGTTATTTCTTGTGGGTTCATGCCCATCAGAGGTGATCAAGCTTGATCTGAAGCGCGCAGCCTCTCGCCTCAACCGCGAGCATCTACCAAACGTCCGTGTACTGAATTATTCCGGCAGTGGTATTGAAACCACATTCACACAAGGTGAAGACGCGTGCCTCGCAAGCCTCGCCGAAGACTTGCCTCGCACAACTGCGAAGGCAAATTTGCTGATTGCTGGAGCTTTACCTGACGCTGTCGAAGATCAGTTTTCACGCATGTTCAAAGATATGGGCATTGATTGCAGTTTCTTGCCCGGTCGGCGCTCGAATGCTATGCCTGCAGTCGGGCCAAACACAGCGTTTTTAATGGCCCAACCTTTTCTTGGTGATACTGCTCGTGTTCTTAAAGAGCACGGAGCCACAGCGTTGTTGGCTCCCTTCCCATTTGGAGCAGAGGGAACAACACTTTGGCTAAAGGCTGCAGCCAATCATTTTGGTGTATCTGACGCGGTTTTTGAAAAGGCTACGGCCGCTCCTCGCCAGCGGGCTGAGTTGGCACTGGCAAAGCACCGTGCAAGTTTAGGCGGCAAGAGCATTTTCTTCTTTCCAGATTCGCAATTGGAATTACCTTTGGCCCGGTTTGCGGCCCGCGAATTGGACATGCAATTGGTCGAAGTTGGAACGCCCTATTTGCACACGCAACATATGGCGCAAGAACTGGCGCTGCTGCCCGCCGACACAATGCTCAGCGAAGGCCAAGATGTTGATAAGCAACTGGATCGCTGCCGCGTTGCTCGCCCTGATATAACAGTGTGTGGACTGGGCCTTGCCAATCCGCTCGAAGCTGAAGGCCTCACCACCAAGTGGTCAATCGAACTCGTGTTCTCTCCCATCCATGGTTACGAACAAGCAGGCGATTTGGCAGGGCTTTTTGCTCGCCCCATCGCCAGAGCTGAAAGGCTTAGCGTGTAACCCATGCAGCTCACCCTTTGGACATATGAAGGCCCACCTCACATCGGCGCAATGCGCGTGGCCACGGGCATGAATGGCCTGCATTACGTTTTGCACGCGCCTCAAGGCGACACTTACGCCGACTTGCTTTTCACAATGATTGAGCGTCGCGAAAAGCGTCCGCCTGTTACCTACACAACGTTCCAAGCACGTGATCTTGGCAAAGATACGGCAGAGCTTTTTAAAGTATCTTGCGCCGATGCTTATGAGCGCTTCAAGCCTCAAGCCATGATCGTGGGTGCCAGCTGCACAGCCGAACTCATTCAAGATGATCCGGGTGGCTTAGCCAGCACATTGGGCCTGCCCATTCCAGTGATTGCATTGGAACTTCCAGCCTATCAGAAAAAAGAAAACTGGGGCGCTTCAGAAACGTTTTATCGTTTAGTTCGCGCCCTCGCAAAGCCCGGCACAAAGCGCGCCGCCAACACCTGCAACATTCTTGGCCCATCGGCACTTGGTTTCCGCAATCGCGATGACATTGTAGAAATCACAAGGCTGTTGAAAGCCTTGGGTGTTGAAGTTCTGGTCACAGCGCCGATGAGCGCTTCACCATCAGATTTGGTCAAGCTTCCAGAAGCCGCATTCAACATCTCGCTCTATCCAGAAGTGTCGGATGCGACGGCAAGGTTCTTAGAGAAAAACTTTGGTCAGAAATTTACCACAACGATTCCCATTGGCGTTGGCGCCACGCGGAAATTTTTGAGCGAAGTTGCAAGTCTTGCAGGCCTTGATGCGACGGCTCTGATTGCAACAGAGCAAAGCCGTTTGCCGTGGTATTCAAAGTCAGTTGATTCAACTTACCTTACTGGCAAGCGCGTGTTTGTGTTTGGTGATGCAACACACGCCATGGCCGCTGCTCGCATGGCCAAAAATGAACTCGCATTTGATGTGGTCGGCATTGGCACATATTCTCGCGAATTTGCAAAGCCCATGCGCGAACTGGCGGCTGAACTGGGCATCGAAGCACTGATAACCGATGACTATTTGGAAGTCGAAGCCAAGGTCGCTGAATTGCAACCAGACTTGGTTCTCGGCACGCAAATGGAACGACACATTGCCAAGCGACTGGGGGTTCCTTGCGCCGTGATTTCGGCACCTGTGCATGTGCAAGATTTCCCTGCGCGCTTCTCGCCGCACATGGGATTTGAAGGTGCTAATGTTATATTCGATACATGGGTTCACCCGCTGATGATGGGCCTTGAAGAGCATCTGCTCCACATGTTCCGTGATGATTTTGAGTTCAATGAAGCGGCTGCACCGTCGCATTTGGGTCATCAGAAACAAGAATCAGCTGCTCCAGCGATGGCTTCCGAAATCACCCTCAGCTGGCTGCCCGAAGCAGAAGCTGAACTAAAAAAAATTCCTTTCTTTGTGAGAAAGAAAGCCCGTCGCAATACCGAAACTTATGCTGCCAATCATGGCGTGAACCACATCACTGTCGAGACCTTGTACGATGCCAAAGCTCACTTCTCCAAGTAGCGCGCTGCACTGCGTAATCGTAACACTCGACCATCATTTGGCCGGGACAGTGGCGCGTGTGAAGCAGACTCTCTCGCGTGAATATCCGGGCATGACATTATCGCTCCATGCGGCGTCTGATTGGAGCACCAATCCCTCAGCGCTTGCAGAGTGCAAAGTTGAAATCAGCAGAGCCAATATCATCATCGCCAACATGCTTTTCATTGAAGAGCACGTCCAGGCCATTATGCCAGCCCTTGAAGCGCGCCGCGCGGATTGCAAAGCTTTGGCAGTGTTTATGTCGGCAGGCGAAGCCATCAAGGTGACCAGTTTAGGTCGTTTCCAAATGGGCGGCCCACAAAGCGGTTTCATGACGCTGCTCAAAAAATTAAAAGGCAGCAAAGCTGAAAGTGGTTCATCGGGCGAGCGGCAAATGAAAATGTTGCGCCGCTTGCCAAAGATATTGCGCTTTATTCCGGGTACGGCTCAAGATGTGCGCGCCTATTTTGTGACCATGCAATATTGGCTCGCAGGTTCAGAAGAAAACATCGCCAATATGGTGCGCTATCTGGCCTCGCGTTATGTGCCGGGCCTTGGCGACACGTCAAAACTTTCTGCACCCCGCAGCTATCCTGATGTTGGCGTTTATCACCCCAGCATTCCTAATCGCATTGCCGAAGATGTGAGCAAGCTGCCCTCTGGTAAAGCCAAGGGCACGGTCGGATTGTTGTTGCTCCGCTCTTATGTTCTGTCGCGCGATACGGGTCATTATGATGGCGTCATCAAGTCACTCGAAGCCAAAGGCCTTCGCGTCATTCCGGCATTTGCGGCAGGTCTTGATTCCCGCCCTGCAATCGAAGCTTATTTCCTGAAAAATGGCATGGCTACAGTTGATGCTGTTGTTTCACTCAGCGGCTTTTCGCTGGTGGGTGGCCCCGCTTACAATGATGCAAAAGCAGCTGAAGCTATCTTGGCAAAGCTCGATGTGCCTTATGTTGCAGCCCACCCGCTAGAGTTCCAAACTCTGGAAGAATGGGGCGCATCGGATCGTGGCTTGCAGCCCGTGGAAAGCACCATCATGGTGGCCATTCCGGAACTTGAAGGATCAACAGGGCCTATCATTTTTGGCGGACGTTCCAACGGTTCGTCACTTGCCTGCACAGGTTGCGAACGCGGTTGCGTGTTTCCTGTTTCCAAGACCCGTGAAATTTTTGTGTGCGGAGACCGCGCAGACATGTTGGCCTCTCGCGTTTCAAAGCTCATCGCGTTGCGCCGCAGTGAGCGCGCCGCCAGAAAAGTTGGCATGGTGATTTTCAATTTTCCTCCTAACGCCGGCAACACTGGCACAGCAGCTTACTTGGCCGTGTTTGAATCTTTGCATAACACTCTGAGCGCCATGCGTGACGGTGGCTATTCAGTTGAAGTTCCAGCAACAGTCGATGCGCTCCGTGATGCAATCATCATTGGCAACAAGGATCGCTATGGCGCCCTTGCCAATGTGGCCCACCGCATTCCAACAGATGATCATGTGCGCCGCGAAAAATGGTTGGGTGCCATCGAAAAGCAATGGGGTCCGGCTCCCGGCAAACAACAAACCGACGGCCAGACGATTCATGTTTTAGGCGCATCGTTCGGCAACGTGTTTGTGGGTGTTCAACCTTCCTTTGGGTATGAAGGCGACCCTATGCGCTTGCTGTTTGAGCGTGGTTTTGCACCAACACATGCCTTCTCTGCATTCTATCGCTGGCTGCGCGAAGATTTTGGTGCGCATGCCGTGCTGCATTTTGGCACCCACGGTGCCCTTGAATTTATGCCCGGCAAACAAGCGGGCATGTCTGGTAGCTGCTGGCCCGACCGTTTGATTTCTGATCTACCCAACTTATATCTCTATGCCTCTAACAATCCGTCTGAAGGCATGATTGCCAAGCGCCGCAGTGCGGCCACTCTGGTGAGCTATTTAACACCACCCGTTGCCCATGCCGGACTTTACCGCGGCCTTGTTGATCTCAAAGCTTCAATTGATCGTTGGCGCAAACTGGCCCCAGAAGACACCCACGAAAGTGCATCGCTGGTGGAATTGATCCAAGCGCAAGCGTCAGTTTTAGACTTTGCCGATGCCACCCCCGCTTGGTCCTATGACGAGCATGACATGCGCGTGGGCGCATTGGGCACAGCCATTCTTGAACTGGAATATACCCTCATTCCGCATGGACTTCATGTGGTGGGTGCAACACCAACTGATGAAGAACGCGCCGATATGCTGATGGCTGTTGCAGAGGCTTCCCATGGCGTGCGCCTGGAACGCTCTGCCATTGAAGCCGTTGTCAGTGGCCAATCGCTTGCAGTTGCGTCTGGCCTGAGTGGTCTTGATGCGGGCGAACACATACAGGCGATTTTCAAAGAACTCTCTGCCACCGCAGTGAAGCTGGGTGAAGAACACGAACTTGCAGGCCTGCTTGCAGCTCTCGATGGGCGCTACATTCATCCCGCTCAAGGCGGCGATCTTTTGCGCACGCCAGAAATTCTGCCGACAGGTCGTAATCTGCATGGTTTTGATCCTTTCCGTATTCCAAGTGCCTATGCTGTTAAAGATGGTGCTGCCCAAGCCGAGCGCTTGCTGGCCCGCCACACCAAAGATGGCAACAGCCTGCCGGAAACAGTGGCCATTGTTCTGTGGGGCACTGATAATCTGAAGAACGAAGGCGGTCCCATCGGCCAGGTATTAGCGCTTCTGGGTGCCAAGCCTCGGTTTGACAGTTTTGGTCGGCTCACAGGAGCCGCACTTATTCCGCTCGCAGAAATGAACCGCCCCCGCATCGATGTTGTAACCACGCTGTCCGGCATCTTCCGTGACCTGTTGCCTTTGCAAATTAAATTAATCGCTGAAGCCAGCTTTCTTGCAGCAAGTGCCGATGAACCAATTGAAATGAATTTTGTTCGCAAACATGCGCTCGAATATCAGCGCACCAACAATTGCGATTTGGAAACGGCGTCCCTCCGCGTGTTCTGCAATGCCGATGGTGCTTATGGTGCCAATGTGAACAATCTCATCGAAAGCAGCAACTGGAATGACGAAGACCAGATTGCTGAAACCTATACCAACAGAAAGAGTTTCGCTTATGGCCGCAACGGCAAACCATCACAACAAAAGAGGCTGCTCAATGCGGTTCTTGGTACAGTAGAATTGGCCTATCAAAATCTCGACTCGGTCGAACTAGGTGTCACTACTGTGGATAATTATTTTGACACACTCGGTGGCATCAGCCGCGCCGTGCAGCGCGCCCGGGGCGGCAAAACTGCTCCTGTTTACATTGGTGATCAAACATCAGGCCAAGGTGCCGTGCGTACCCTCAACGAACAAGTGGCCCTCGAAACCCGCACCCGCACTTTAAACCCAAAATGGTTCGAAGGCATGTTGAAGCATGGTTATGAAGGCGTGCGACAGATTGAAACTCATGTAACCAACACCATGGGTTGGTCGGCTACCACGGGCCAAGTTTCACCTTGGGTTTACCAGAAAATATCAGAAACATTCGTGCTCGACGAGGCCATGCGCAATCGCCTTGCTGATTTGAATGTAACGGCAACCGCAAAAGTCGTGAGCCGCTTACTTGAAGCTCACCGCAGAGATTACTGGAAACCAGATGCTGCCACCTTGGAAGCATTGGAACGAGCCGGCGAAGAACTAGAAGATAAATTAGAAGGCGTTACCATGGAGGTCGCAGCATGACATTGGTTCTTGATCGGACACCCACCCATAAGCGCCTCGATGGTGCTGGCAGTGTGCAAGTACAGATGGATCCGAATTTAGATATAGGCACAGCTAAAGTGTTTTCTGTCTATGGAAAGGGCGGGATTGGCAAAAGCACCACATCTTCAAATCTCTCGGTTGCCTTTTCAAAATTGGGCAAACGCGTGCTTCAAATTGGCTGCGATCCAAAACACGACTCCACATTCACGCTGACCAAGCGCCTCATTCCAACGGTCATTGATATTTTGGAGGAAGTTGATTTTCACTCCGAAGAATTGCGCCCTGAGGACTATGTCTTTGAAGGCTATAATGGTGTGATGTGTGTGGAAGCGGGCGGCCCACCAGCTGGCACGGGCTGTGGC
Organism: Hyphomicrobiales bacterium; assembly: GCA_031418535.1. GTDB lineage: Bacteria > Pseudomonadota > Alphaproteobacteria > Rhizobiales > Aestuariivirgaceae > Aestuariivirga. The sequence continues at coordinate 51,427 of JANOXS010000025.1, forward strand.
GGATATGTAGTCGGCCAAACTGTTAAACTCCTCAAAGAGCACCATTTGCTTGACGAGACAGATGTGGTGATCTTCGATGTGTTGGGCGATGTGGTGTGCGGTGGATTTGCATCACCGCTGATGCATTCCCATCAATCTGTAATAGTGACGGCAAACGACTTTGACTCCATTTTTGCCATGAACCGCATTGTTGCAGCCATCACGGCAAAGGCCAAAAATTATAAAGTTCGGGTGGGTGGTGTCATCGCCAATCGCAGCAAAGATACAGATCAGATTGACCGCTTCAATGAAGCGATCGGCTTAAAGCTCTTGGCCCATTTCCCTGATCTCGATGCTATTCGCATGAGCCGCCTCAAGAAGCGCACGCTGTTTGAAGTTGAAGAAACGCCTGAAATTCTTGCTGTACAAAACGAATATATGCGCCTTGCAGCCCAACTTTGGGCAGGCGTAGAGCCACAAGATGCAAAGCCAATGAAGGACCGCGATATATTTGACTTCTTGGGGTTCGATTGATGTCCACGCAATATCTAAAGCGCCGCTCAGAAATTGAAACCTACTTCGACCGCACTGCGGTTGGCGCTTGGGAAAAATTAACATCCGATGCTCCAGTGAGTGGCGTTCGTGCGCGTGTGCGGGCAGGACGCGATGAAATGCGCGCCACACTTTTGTCATTTCTTCCGGACGATCTAAAAGGTGTTACAATTCTTGACGCGGGTTGCGGTACGGGTGCGCTTGCTGTTGCGGCTGCAATGCGCGGTGCCAAAGTTACGGCGATTGATCTGTCACCACAGCTCGTGGATGTTGCGCGGCAACGCTTGCCAAATGGCCTTGATGTGACTTACCTGTCAGGCGATATGTTTGATCCAAAATTAGGAAAATTTGATTACGTGGTCGCCATGGACTCGATCATTCATTATCGCACACATGATATGATCAACATCATCGCAGGCCTTTCTAAAATGGCAACAAAGGGAATGGTGTTTTCGTTTCCGCCACGGACAATTCCATTGGCCGCGCTGTGGGGAATAGGAAAGCTCTTTCCCCGTGGCGACAAGTCGCCAGCTATTGAGCCCCAACCGCCAAAAGCATTGCGGGCAGCTCTTGCGAAAATGGACGGCGTTAAACTGGGGCGCAACCACCGCGTTGCCACAGGGTTTTACATTTCAGAAGCACAGGAGCTCGTGCGCTCATGAAACCCGTAGCAACACTTTGGCAATCCATCGGTCCGCGCTTTCTGCCTTTTGCAGATGCCGCCACTGATGAACTTCCTTTGCTGAGATTGTTGCGCCTTTCATTGTTTCAATTTTCCGTTGGCATGTCGATGGTATTGCTTACCGGCACTCTCAATCGTGTTATGATTGTTGAACTAGGTGTGCCAGCTTGGCTCGTAGGCCTCATGGTATCTTTGCCGCTTTTGTTCGCACCCTTCAGAGCGTTGATCGGACATAAATCAGATACGCACCGGTCAGTTTTGGGTTGGCGCCGTGTGCCCTATATTTGGTTTGGCACAATGATGCAGTTTGGTGGCTTTGCAATTATGCCCTTCGCGCTCATCTTGCTTTCAGGCGATAGCCAAGGTCCGGCATGGATTGGTCACGCAGGTGCGGCACTCGCGTTTTTATTGGTGGGCGCTGGCATTCACACAACCCAAACTGCGGGATTGGCATTGGCCAATGATTTGGCACCTGCCCATGTTCGGTCACGTGTCGTAGCACTTCTCTATGTGACCTTGCTCTTGGGGATGGCGTTCAGTGCTGTGGTGTTTGGCGGTTTGTTACAAAATTTCAGCCAGCTTCATTTGATTCAAGTCATCCAAGGTGTCGCTGTCACGGCTGTGGTTTTGAATTGCATTGCCATGTGGAAGCAGGAGGCGCGCAATCCGCAGCTCACATCTGGCGACGGACCGAGCGCAAGTTTTTCAGAAGCGTTTTCTGAATTGTTGAAAACCGGAAAAGTATTTCGCTTGCTGGTGTCTCTCGGTTTGGGAACAGCGGCATTTGCGATGCAAGATATTCTGCTGGAGCCTTTTGGTGGGCAGATATTTGCGATGAGTGTGGGTCAAACCACGTGGCTCAATGCTTTGACGGCCATGGGCACAGTTTGCGGCTTTGCGATTTCAGCACATTTGCTCACATCTGGCAGCGATCCTTGCCGGGTTGCATCAATGGGCGTCGTGTTGGGCATTTTCGCATTTGCAGGTATCGTTTTTGCGCCTTCGATAAATTCGGTCAATCTCTTCTCGACGTCAGCGGCCTTTATCGGCATGAGCAATGGACTATTTGCAGTTGGTATGTTGACAGCCGCCATGGAGCTTGCCGACAATAGCGCATCAGGTTTGGCGCTCGGCGCTTGGGGTGCCGTTCAAGCAACGGCTGCCGGGTTGGCGGTCGCGTGCAGTGGCATCGTGCGTGACTTCATCAGCAACTTTGCGCTGCGCGGCGAGTTTGGCCCGACCTTGCAAACCAACGCAACGGGATATTGCTTCGTCTACGTAACTGAAATTTTATTGCTGTTCGTAACACTGATCGCCCTTGGCCCGCTGGTTCGGGTGCGAGGGCAGACAACACAATCAATGTCGGGCGCGAAGTTCGGCCTAGTTCAACATCCGGGATGACTTAGAGAGGGAACACCACATGACTACAAATTTCACTTCATACATCGATTTAGCACAGGTTATTCTATATGTGTTTTTGGGCCTGTTCCTCTATCTGGTTTATTACCTCCACCGCGAAAATAAGCGGGAAGGTTATCCTTTGGAAAGTGATCGTTCTGGCGCAATTGTAGTCCAAGGCTTTCCTTCAGTTCCAAAGCCAAAAACGTATCTCTTGGCGGATGGCACAACAGTGCAAGCTCCTCGTGCCGAGCCACGGGATATGCGCCCCGTGAATGGAACGCCTTCAGCCAATTTCCCCGGTGCACCTCTGGTTCCAAATGGCGATCCGATGACAGCAGGCGTTGGACCCGGTGCTTATGCTGAGCGTCGCGATATTCCTGATACCACCGTTCACGGCACACCAAAACTTGTGCCACTTCGTGCAGCCCCTGATTTCTATGTCGATCCAAAGGATCCAAATCCAGTGGGCATGACAGTGGTGGGCGCAGATGGTGAGACGGGCGGCGTGGTGTGTGATGTGTGGGTTGACCAAGCTGAATATCTTATCCGGTATTACGAAGTTGAGACTGGCGAAAAAGGCAAGAAGCGCAATGTACTGCTGCCTGCCACACTGGCGCGTGTTGTGGGTGCGGCCAACCAAGTTCGAGTCAAGTCTATTTTGGGACGTCAGTTTGCCTCAGTGCCCACGCAGAAAAAACCTGACATGGTGACCAGACTTGAAGAAGAAAAAATCTTTGGTTTCTATGGTGCCGGCACACTCTATGCGACACCACAAAGAGCGGAGCCGCTGTTATGAGTGAAAAATCGGATATCATTCCGGATGGTCTTCCAGATCATTTGCCAGACGGTGAAAACCTGATCTGGCAAGGGAGACCCGATTGGAAGCGGCTGGCCATTGATGCTTTCCATGTGCGCAAAGTGGTCATATATTTTGGTTTGCTGCTTGTGGGGCAGGGCGCTTGGAAACTTGCAAATGGCGCTTCACTGTTTGAAGCTTTGCAGCCCGTTCCTAAAGTTGCAGGTTTAGGTATTGTTGCTTGTTCAATTTTGTTGGCCTTCGCCTATGCTATCGCACGTACAACTCACTACACTCTCACCAGCAAGCGCGTATTGATGAAAGTGGGCATCGCTTTGCCAGTGATTGTCAATCTCCCACTGCGTCAAATTGACGGTGTATCATTTGCCGCCACTGGCAATGATTGTGGCACGATCTGTTTCAAGACGGGTGGCGATGTGCGTTTGGCCTATATGTTGTTGTGGCCCCACACAAAGCCTTGGCACTTTATGAAGCCGCAACCTTCGTTCCGCGATATTCCAGATGTTGAGGCTGTGGCATCGCGTTTTGCTTTCACACTGGGTGGACAATTGCCAATATTGGAAACACACCCTGCAATGCCTCACGGCAACATGGTTCCTGCGGAGTAATTTGAATGTCAGAGAGTGCCAATCAAATTTTCACAACGAAGGCCTTCAAGTTTATTATTGTAGGCTTGGCCACAGTTGTACTTGTGATTGGCTCGATGCGTCTGGCAGGCTATAGACCACCGCCCACATTACCGAGTGAACCAGCATTGCAAATGCGCGAACTCGCAGTCGAAGATGCAGCAGAGGGTGCTGTCATTGTCCGCGATGCAAAAACTGGCGCGCATATCACAACGTATAAACGAGGCGAAGGCAGTTTCTTTCGCGCAACGCTGAGAACTTTGGTCAATGATCGTAGACATAAGGGACTCACAATCGAGGGAAATTTTCGACTTGAAAACCACACAGGCAATCAGCTGTTCCTAATTGACGAAACCTCAGGAAAGACACTTTCAATGAACGCCTTCGGTCCGTCCAATACCGCGGTATTTGCCGCACTCATTTTCAACCAGAAAGAAGGAGAGGGTCTATGATGAATCCCTTCGCCACCAAAGTGAGCGAACACGTCATGTGCACTGTCAATGTCGTAAATACATTTGAGTCTCTACAAGCCCATGTGGTGCTTGATGGTGACATTAAAATTCGTCCCGGCGATGAAGTGCTGGTTCAAGGTGCTGAAATTCGCGTACCCTACGGTGAGACCTATAGTGAGCGCCGCCAAGCCACGATCAATCGGGCGGGCTGGCTTGAGCGCAAGTGGACCGAGCTCACCGGTAATTTGGAATATATGGAACTGCTTGAATTCTCATTTTCCGAGGAGAAGGCATTATGACCATTGAACGTTTCGGCCTGAAGGCCAAGAACACAACTGAAATGGCAGCCACAACCACGGCTCTCAGCCCACGCTTTTATACTACCGATTATGCAGCACTCGACAAAATGGATATTTCATCGGTCCGTCCCGAGTGGGATAAGCTTTTGCTAGAAATGCGCGAAGATCCCAACAAAACTCATTTCCGCCGCTCCGAAGAATGGGACAAGGTTTCTCTCGAAGATTTGGATCCCGGCTTGCGGAAGGAGTTTGTAGATTTTCTCGTAAGCTCGCTCACGGCAGAATTTTCAGGCTGCGTACTCTATGCTGAAATGCGCAAGCGCGGCACCAACCCCGACATCACCGAGCTATTCAAATATATGAGCCGCGACGAAGCACGCCACGCTGGCTTTATAAATCATACGCTGAAAGATTTTGATATTGGCGTTGATTTGGGCTTTTTGACCAAGGCCAAGAAATATACCTATTTCAAACCGAAGTTTATTTTCTACGCAACATATTTGTCTGAAAAAATTGGCTATGCACGCTACATCGTAATCTTCCGGCATTTGCAGCAGCATCCGGAAAAGCGGTTCCATCCCATTTTTAAATGGTTTGAAAAGTGGTGCAATGACGAGTTTCGCCACGGTGAGGCCTTTGCCTTGTTAATGCGCGCGAACCCCCATTTGATTTCGGGCCTCAACAAATACTGGGTGAAATTCTTTTTGTTAGCGATCTTCGCCACCATGTATGTGCGCGACCATCAACGTCCATATTTCCACGATGCGTTGGGCGTAGACCCGACGGATTATGGCATGAAAGTTTTCCGCATCACGTCGGAAATTTCTCGCCAAGTGTTTCCCCTTGAAATTGATATTGATAATCCAAGGTTCTTGACACTTCTCAACAAGCTGCTGGTCATCACAGATAAGGCCGCCGTGCAACAAGCCAAAGGCGGACTGACAGCGAAAATCAGCAAGCTGACAACAACACTCAAGGCGGGCTTTGTGTTCCTTCAACTCTACACAATGCGCAGCAAACAGAATGTTGTGCCAGCAGAAATTCGTCTGTCTCCGAGTTATTGAGAATGATTGTGCTTGCCGCCATTGTTTTTGTGGTTGTGTTGTGGGGAGTGTCTACAGGCATAATTTTTTACCTAGACAGTCTCTCACTCCGCACATTCCCATGGAGCATGGCGGGCGCAACTTTGGTCTTGGCGGCGTGCGGCTTTGCGATTTGGCAATTTCGTAATGAAACTTCAACGCTCGCGATAGCGGCAAGTTTTGCAGCTGGCTTGTTAGCTTGGGGCTGGACCGAGATGGCGCTTTATATGGGTTATGTAACTGGTCCTCGCAAAAGCCGCTGTGCTGAAGGCTGTTCAGGCATTCATCACTTTGGCCATGCTGTAGCAGCAAATCTTTGGCATGAAATTACTGTCATTAGTTTTGCTTCAGTCATTTGGCTTTCAGCAAATCAAACCGCAACTTGGTGCTTCGTTATGTTGTGGCTCATGCACCTGAGTGCGCGCCTCAATGTATTTTTGGGTGCCCGCAATGTAAGCGTTGATTTTGTGCCTGACCACATGGACGTTCTCAAAAGTTTTCTGCGCCAACGCAAGATGAACCCATTGTTTCCGTTCTCTTGCATTGCATTGGGTGTGCTGACAGTTTATCTGGCCATGCTGCCTCAAACTTTTGAAGTCACAATGGCAACAACACTTGCTGCAATCGGCTTGCTTGAACATATTCTTCTCATGCTGCCTCTGCCCACTGAAAAACTGTGGACGTGGACACTTTCAAAAAAAGCGGCTGTCGCCAAAGATGCCACGTCAGCACCTAAAACGCATAACCTTAATCACACTGCACTCGGAGCCACGTTATGACTTCCACATTTAATCACCAAGATTTTTTCGCAGGCGAATTGGATCAATTACGTGAAGAAGGCCGTTACCGGGTTTTTGCCGAATTAGAGCGCAAAGCCGGACATTTTCCTCAAGCCCGCCGGTACAAAGATGGCGTTACCAGCGATGTGACTATTTGGTGCGCCAATGATTATCTTGGCATGGGACAACATCCGAAAGTCATTGAAGCAACATGCGATGCCTTGCGCGCTTACGGTACGGGTGCGGGTGGCACGCGCAATATCTCGGGCAACAGTCATGAACATATTCTTCTTGAAGAGGAACTGGCGGACCTGCACGGCAAGGAAGCTGCGCTTCTGTTTACATCAGGTTACGTTTCTAATTGGGCCACTCTAGGTGCGCTCGCGGGGGGCATTCCAAACTGTGTGGTTTTGTCGGATGCAGGCAACCACGCATCAATGATCGAAGGCATTCGCCACAGCCGGGCTGAGCGCCGGATTTTTAAACATAATGACTTGGCAGATCTGGAGAAGCACCTGAAAGAAATTCCTCTGAATCGCCCAAAACTTATTGCTTTTGAATCAGTGTATTCGATGGACGGTGACATTGGGAACATCAAAGGCATTTGCGATTTGGCAGATAAATATGGTGCGATGACCTATCTGGATGAGGTTCACGCCGTTGGCATGTACGGCCCGCGCGGAGGCGGCATTGCAGAACGCGAAGGCCTGATGGACCGGATTACTGTAATCGAAGCCACGTTGGGCAAAGCATTTGGTGTGGTTGGGGGCTACATCGCTGCCTCAAAAGCACTTTGTGATTATGTGCGCAGCTTTTCATCAGGCTTCATTTTTACAACTGCTCTTCCGCCGGCCATTGCAGCAGGCGCACGCACGGCTGTGCGCCATCTCAAAGAAAGCGAAATTGAGCGCATGCGGCAGCGCCGCGCCGTCAGCAAAGTGCGGGCCGCATTAAAAGCAATCGGCATCCCGATGATGGAAAATGATAGTCACATCATACCCGTGATGGTGGGCAATGCTGCAAAATGCAAAATGATCAGCGATGTGTTGATGGATCTATACGGCATTTACATTCAGCCGATCAATTATCCAACAGTGCCAAAGGGAACCGAAAGATTGCGCATAACCCCATCGCCGTTCCATACGGATGATGATATTGCCAAACTCGCCAATGCCCTTTCGGAAATGTGGAGCCATTGTGCACTCAGTCGAGCTGTAGCTTAATTCTTTTTTGGTTTCATTACAGGAAGAAAACTTTCTCCGTTCTCACAGATAAATTTCCAAAGGGACACAGCCGAGGGAAGCAAATATTTCTTTCTGTTACGAACGATGTGCCACTTTCTAATCACCGGCGTGCCTTCCACGCGCAAAATTGCGAGGCGCCCTTGTTCAATTTCATGGGCCACAGTGTGATATGAAAGAAACGAAATGCCAAGTCCCGCCATCACCGCTTGCTTTATGGTTTCGTTTGAGCTGATTTCCATGCCGGGTTTTGGTACGGCACCAATCTCAGATAAAATGCGCTCCGCCAAAAGCCTTGTGCCAGATCCCAATTCACGAATCAGAAAGACTTCATCAGACAAACTACTTGCGGGCACCGAGCGTTTTTTAACCAGTGGATGATCAGGTGCTGCAATAACAACATGAGGGTGCGGTCCAATTTCGTGTTGCTCCACTTGAATGTCCAGTGGTGGGCGGCCGATCAGAGCCATATCCAAGGTAAAGTCTGCAAGACGCGCCAGAGTTTCTTCACGATTGCCCACCTTCAATGTTATTTCTATTTTTGGATGAAGAGTTTGAAATGCGCGCAGCAAAAAAGGCGCAAAATATTTTGCAGTACTCACAACTCCAAACGTAACTTGGCCAGTTTGGCCGCCCCGCAAAGCGCCAGTAACCTCGGTTAATTCGCCCAGAATCGTCGCGATTTGTGCCTCAGCCAGAATAACTTCACGCCCAGCCTCGGTCGGTCGAAATCCCGCTTCAGTGCGCTCAAAGAGCTTAATTCCCAGCTCGTCCTCAAGCTGCTTAAGCGTAATAGAAATTGCCGAAGCCGAAAGATTAAGGCGCTCCGCAGCCGCAGTCACGGTGCCAAGTTCGGCAACCCGAGCCACCGCGCGAAGTTGTTTGAGGGTCAAATTTTTCATTTAATAAAACTCAATGATGCTTCCACTTAATTTAATTTTACTTAATTGTCATCCTGTTCGAAGGTTACACAAGATAAGTCTGCAAAAATAAAAATAATGGAACTATCGCAATGGGGATTGAAACTTTAGCTGAATTTCTGGGGGCCGCGCGCAACGCTTCAAAACAGGCTTCGGATGTGGCCGAAACAGTGGCGCTCATTGCGGCGGCAGCAGCATCGGTGGCTGCTGCAGTTGCCGACGGTGCCACCAATTCAAGGTTCGCAGAGGAGGGCGAAACCAACATTCAGGGCGAAGTTCAAAAATATCTCGATGTCTTCGCTCACAACGCATTTCTGGCTGCGGCCCGAAAGGCCCCCGTCGCATGTGTAGTTTCTGAAGAAGAAAATTTGCCTCTGACTTTATCTTCAACAGGAACTTTAGCGTTGGCGATTGACCCGCTGGATGGTTCCTCAAATATTGGTATAAACTCTCCAATCGGAACCATCTTCGGAATTTATCCTGCTCTCGCGGGGGAAGCGTCGGCAAATTTTTTGCGCATTGGCCGTGAGCTGATTGCAGCGGGATATTTCATTTATGGAGCACGAACCGAATTTGTAATTTCTCTTGGTGGAACCCCGAAAGTCTTTGCACTCAATGTCGAACGTTCCGAATGGCACTTTGTGCGCGATGGTGTAATTGCTAAATCAGCCTTTGAATTTGCGATCAACATGTCCAACTATCGTTTCTGGTCCGAGCGCGAACGGCAATTTGTTGATCAATGCCTCGACGGTAAAGATGGTCCACTGGGTGTCGATTACAACATGCGCTGGCTGGCTGCATTGGCAGGTGAGACGCACCGCATCTTCGCGCGCGGCGGTATATTCTTTTATCCCGCAGATAAACGCAAAGGTTACGAACGCGGCCGCCTGCGCTATATTTATGAATGCGCACCAATTGCCTATCTAGTCGAAAAAGCTGGTGGCGTGGCCAATGACGGCGCCACACCAATTTTAGATATCATTCCTGAAACATTGCACGGTCGCTGTCCATTGTGTTTTGGATCAGCTGTTCAAATGGAATTGTTTGCTCAAGCCAAAACGTCAAGTGATCGTCAATATTCTCCGCTGTTTTCCAAGCGTGGATTTTTCCGGAGGGACGCATAATATGTCAGTCAAACACCCAATTATTTCTGTAACGGGTTCATCCGGTGCGGGAACGACCACGGTTAAGCACGTTTTTAACCAGATTTTTCAACGCGAAAAAATTAGCGCTGTGTTTTTCGAAGGTGATTCATTCCATCGCTATGACCGCGCTGCGATGAAAGAGGCGCTCGCAAAAGCAACCGCCGATGGCAACAATCATTTCAGCCATTTTGGTCCGAATGAAAATCTTTTAGATGAACTGCAAAATCTGTTTATCACTTACGGCGCTAACGGAACCGGCAAGCGTCGATATTACATTCATGATCAAGCTGAAGCTGAGTTGCATGGTGCAGCACCGGGCACTTTCACACAATGGGTAGATATCCCAGCAGGTTCAGACATCCTCCTCTACGAAGGTTTGCACGGTGCTTATGTTGGTGAAAATATAAATTTGCCCAAATATGCCGATCTTACAATTGGCGTGGTGCCGGTCATCAATCTGGAGTGGACCCAAAAAATCCACCGTGACAAAAGCCAAAGGGGCTATTCAACAGAAGCTGTAATGGACACCATTTTGCGCCGCATGCCCGATTATGTTCGGCATATTTGCCCGCAGTTTACGGAGACAGACATCAATTTCCAACGTGTGCCAATGGTGGACACATCTAATCCTTTCATTTCACGCTGGATACCCACGGCAGAGGAATCGATGGTGGTCATTCGGTTCCGCAATCCGCGTGGTATTGATTTTCCATATTTGATTTCGATGATCAACGGCAGCTTCATGTCGCGCGCAAATTCGATCGTTATTCCGGGCGGCAAGTTAGACATTGCCATGCAGCTCATCCTCACGCCGCTCATTTTACGTCTCTATGACGCGCGGCGGAAAATGTTGTGAACAAAATAAACCAAGGAGTGAACCATGAACGATAAATCGCACACAGAAATGCGCGGCAAGGAACGCTATAAAGCAGGCGTTCTGAAATATGCCCAAATGGGATATTGGGTCGGCGACTATGTGCCAAAGGACACCGATATCATTGCGCTGTTCCGCATCACGCCGCAAGATGGTGTGGACCCGGTTGAAGCCGCAGCGGCCGTTGCCGGCGAAAGTTCAACCGCCACATGGACTGTCGTATGGACGGACCGCCTGACCGCCGCCGATCAATATCGTGGCAAAGCCTACCGCGTTGAGCCAGTGCCAAACCGTCCGGGCGAATTTTTCTGCTATGTCGCTTATGATCTCATTCTCTTTGAACCTGGCTCGATTGCAAATCTCACCGCATCTCTCATCGGTAACGTGTTCTCATTCAAACCCCTTAAAGCTGCACGTCTTGAAGACATGCGTTTGCCTGTGGCCTATGTTAAAACATATAAGGGTCCACCAACTGGCTTGGTTGCTGAGCGCGAACGCCTGGACAAGTTTGGACGTCCCTTGTTGGGCGCTACGACGAAGCCCAAGCTCGGTCTTTCCGGCAAAAACTACGGTCGGGTTGTTTATGAAGGCCTTAAAGGTGGCCTAGATTTTATGAAGGACGACGAAAACATCAACTCGCAACCTTTCATGCATTGGCGGGATCGCTTTCTGTATTGCATGGAGGCCGTGAATAAGGCCGCTGCTGAAACAGGTGAAATGAAAGGCCACTATCTCAACATCACAGCAGGCACGATGGAAGAAATGTATCGCCGCGCTGAACTCGCGAAAGAATTGGGTTCGGTGATCGTGATGGTCGATCTGATCATCGGCTGGACTGCAATCCAATCAATCTCCGAATGGTGTCGCCAAAACGATATGATCCTGCACATGCACCGCGCAGGCCATGGCACTTACACCCGTCAGAAGAACCACGGCATTTCCTTCCGTGTGATTGCCAAATGGCTACGCCTTGCAGGTGTCGATCATTTGCATACAGGCACCGCGGTTGGAAAGCTTGAAGGCGATCCACTCACTGTTCAAGGCTATTACAATGTGTGCCGTGAAACCAAAAACGAAGTGGACTTAGCCCGCGGCATTTTCTTTGAACAAGACTGGGCTGATACTTTGAAGGTGATGCCTGTCGCCTCAGGCGGCATTCATGCTGGTCAAATGCACCAGTTGCTTCATCTGTTCGGTGATGACGTGGTGCTGCAATTTGGTGGCGGCACCATTGGCCACCCAATGGGCATTCAAGCAGGTGCACAAGCGAATCGTGTGGCGCTAGAAGCCATGGTGCTGGCTCGCAACGAGGGCAGGGACATCATTAACGAAGGACCAGAAATTCTGCGGGCAGCGGCCAAGTGGTGCAAACCCGTGGAAGCAGCGCTCGATACATGGGGCAACATTTCATTCAACTATCAATCAACCGATACATCGGATTTCGTTCCGCTTGAATCAGTGTCCGGCTAAAGGAGAGCAACATGCGCGTCACCCAAGGATGTTTTTCATTTTTACCCGATTTGAGCGACGAACAAATCGCCGCTCAAATCGAATATTGTCTCAGCCAAAATTGGTCAGTCGGTGTCGAATACACCCGCGATCCACACCCCCGTAACACCTATTGGGACATGTGGGGCAACCCCATGTTCGACCTCAAAGATGCGGCAGGCGTGATGATGGAAATTCGGGAATGCCGCAAAGCCCATCCCGAACACTACATCCGCATCAATGCGTTTGACTCGACTCGCGGCTGGGAAACAGTGCGCATGTCTTTCATCGCAACGCGCCCAAAAGTGGAGCCCGATATTGATTTGACAAGGCGTGAAATACGAGGCCGCACTATGGGCTATCAACACGTCACAAGGTATTAAACCATGGCGGCTAATTTCAATTTGCGGGAAGCATTTCAAACTTCAGGTGTAGCTGAAATTCTTGAGACGCTTGACCGTGAGCTGATTGGTCTTGCCCCCGTCAAGCAACGCATCCGTGAAACGGCTGCGTTGCTGATGGTGGAAAAAGTGCGGCGGGATTTAGGACTGGCCCACGAAACTCCCACATTGCACATGAGCTTTACCGGAAACCCTGGAACTGGAAAAACCACTGTTGCCAATAGGATGGCGGGCTTACTTCACCGCTTGGGTTATGTTCGCAAAGGCCAACTTGTGTCGGTGACGCGCGATGATCTTGTGGGCCAATATATCGGACACACAGCTCCAAAAACTAAAGAGCTGTTGAAGAAGGCCATGGGCGGCGTGCTGTTTATTGATGAAGCCTACTATCTTTATAAGCCCGACAATGAACGCGATTATGGCCAAGAGGCCATCGAAATTTTGTTGCAAGTGATGGAAAATCAGCGTGACGATCTGGTGGTTATCTTAGCGGGTTACGCTGATCGCATGGCAAAATTTTATGAAAGTAATCCGGGCTTTCGGTCGCGCATTGCCCACCATATCGACTTTCCTGATTATTCAGACGCCGAACTGCTCCACATCGCCGAGATGATGCTGGATCAGCAAAGTTATAAGTTTTCGCCAAAAGCCCGCGATGCCATGGGCGATTATATAAAACTGCGCCGCACCCAACCGCATTTTGCCAATGCGCGCTCCATCCGCAACGCGCTCGATAGAACCAGATTGCGACACGCCAATCGACTGCTGGAAACGGGTGACGGAATTGTGACCCCTGACATGTTGTCATCAATTGAAGAACCAGACGTGCGCGCCAGTCGTGTTTTTCAACAAAATGGAGTTGTGAGTGGCTGATATTTTAATTGCGCCGTCCGTGCTGTCTGCTGATTTTGCAAAGCTGGGTGAAGAGGTAAGGGCTGTTGATGAAGCTGGGGCTGACTGGGTTCATTTGGATGTGATGGATGGTCATTTTGTTCCCAACATTACATTTGGTCCGGCAATTGTGAAAGCCATGCGGCCGTACTCCAAAAAGATTTTTGACTGCCATTTGATGATTGCTCCCGCCGAACCATATCTCGCAGCATTCGCCGATGCAGGAGCTGACATAATCACCGTGCACGCCGAAGCGGGCCCGCATTTGGATCGGTCCTTGCAAGCCATTCGTGCGTTGGGCAAAAAGTCGGGCGTGTCGCTCAATCCAGCAACACCAATTTCAGCAATCGAACATGTGATCGACCGGCTTGACCTTATTCTCATAATGACGGTTAATCCCGGCTTTGGTGGCCAAGCTTTCATTCCTGCTATGTTGCACAAAATTTCGCAGGCTAAAGCGTTGGCCAGTGGCAGGCCAATTCACATCGAAGTCGATGGAGGTGTGACGCCGGATACTGCGGCTGCCATTGCCAAATCTGGTGCAAATGTCATGGTGGCGGGCTCTGCCGTGTTCAAAAATAACGATGCTTCAGCTTATGCAAGCAACATGACAGCCATTCGCAAGGCAGTCGCTCATGTCTGAGAAAGCATTGATCCATCCTTGGTCGGGCAAACCAGTTCGCGC
>JANOXS010000026.1:0-32400 GCA_031418535.1 Hyphomicrobiales bacterium
ACCAAAACGTCCGCATTCAGTTTCGAGCCGCAATACGACGAAATCTCTGGTCGTGATTTCTACTGGCCCAAGTCGGATCGGCTGGGGCAATGGCAGTTTGCATTCTGCAGCATGGATGCGTTTAATTCTCATTGTTTACCATGGAATTAAGAGGATCTTGGCTGTACATGTGTGCTGCAAGAGAAATCAAACGCCTATCACACCGACTCTGTCGAGCGCACGGCTTAGCCATTCCATCGATTCCAAAGATCATTATCATCCTCACCTGGGCAATAATTGTTCCGACGGCACCTCGAAGGAGGAGCGTAGCGTGGATGTGTTTTAGATAAGATATTATCGATAGTCAATAATCGATTATATTGACATTTGGTATCAACGCGACTAATTGGATAAGAATGGCTCGGAAACGCAAGATTTTGAACGATTTGCAATTGTCTGCCTTATCTAAGGCCACAACCGTTTTTCTTAAGAGTGCTTCTGGATTTGACGTTCTTAAAAAAACTGGAAGGTGTCAGCATGATTAGCCGTACAGTTTTGAGTGACCAAATTCGGGATACTTTGCTCGAACGTATTTTGCGGGGAGATTATCAGCAAGGTGATCGCCTCATTGAATCACAGTTAGCAAGAGAGTTTGGGGTCAGCCAATCGCCTGTACGAGAAGCATTGCGTGATCTTTCGGCGATGCGTTTTGTTGAGTTGGAGGCTTTCAAAGGAGCTCGGGTTCGACGAATTGAGTCGTATGAAATCACAGAGGCATATCCTGTGCGTGCTGCGCTTGAGGAGCTAGCAGGTCAATTGGCTGCGCCTTTTCTAAAAGGAAATGTCGGAGAATTAGAAGTTATCTATCGCAACATGGTTGAAGCTGCGGAACGTAGTGACATGCAATCCGTAGTCAAAATGGACGCGAAATTTCACCGGACAATTGTAGAGGCGTCACAAAATAGGATTTTGGCCGAAACGTGGGATTCGCTGATGATCGAGTCTCGGACCTATGTAACAGCCGTGAAAGTGATACTAGCGAACACAGCGTTGATGGCTGTCGTAGAGATGCACCGCCCCCTAATTGAGGCGTTAAGTAGCGGCGATGCACAGTTAGCGGGTGAGGAAATGCGGAAACACGTTTCGGCATTCGCCCAAATGCTTGAAAAAGAAAACAACAATAGTGGAGAGTCTGATCAAACCAATGCTGCCCGCGCCAGATGGGTTGAAGACCTTGCCAAGAAGCAAGCCTCCAAAAATTGAAGCGCAAAATAACCTGCAAGAAACTGACTCTCGAAACGCAAAGAAATTGAACGAAGCTCGCTACTCAAATGACGACCGCTGTTTAATGGCATTGCTGAGCTAAGCAAAATGGAAACGGATATAATGACTGGCTATAAAATGGCCGCAACTATCAGAGGACAGGATGAAGGTTTTGCTCGCGAAATGTTGTCGAGGATCGCCTTTATTCGCGCCTTCGAGGAATGTGCGTTGGGGCTCACACAGGCGATACCACTTCGCGTTCCTGGATCAATGCATTTTTGTGCGGGGCAGGAGGCGATACCGCTTGGAGCGGCAGCGGCGTTGCGCGATACCGATCAGATGTTGGCGACCTATCGCGGACATGGTTGGGCGCTTGCTTCCGGGCTCGACGAACGCGCCGTTATGGCTGAAATTTGCCAAAAAGCAGAAGGTATTAACGGCGGACGCGGTGGATCGGCGTATATGATGGCCCCCGAGACGCGCTTTATTGGCGAAAACTCCATTGTTGGTGCAGGCACGACGATCGCTTGTGGTGTAGCCATGGCAAATCTCGCGGCAGGCAATGGCAATGTGGTAACAGTCTCGATTGGCGATGGTGCAACAAATCAGGGCTCGGTGCATGAGGCTTTGGTTTTTGCAGCTGCGCGCCAGCTACCAGTAATTTTTGTTGTCGAGAATAACGGCTGGGCTGAGCTGACACCAACCTCTCACACCATTAAAGTGGAGCGGATTGCACAGCGAGCAACCAGTTATGGCATCGCGTCTGCGACCGTTGGCGGTCACGATCCTATAGCAGTGCGAGACACCTTCGCTAAGGCGGCCGAACAGTGCCGTGCAGGGAAGGGTCCTGTACTATTAGAGTTCCGCGTGCCGCGTCTTTGGGGGCACTACAGCCGCGATGTTGAACATTACCGACCCAAAGCGGACAAACTGGCCGCGCAAGAAGCTGATCCTCTGACACTCTTGGGCAAGCGTCTTGTCGCGTCTGGATTTATGAGCGACGCAGAAGTTAAGGCAGTCATTGCGGCCGAAAGCAAACGCGCGGGTGAGTTGACGGAGTCTGTCATGGCTGGTGCTGGACCTGACCTTGCCACGCGCCTTGAGCATGTGATTGCTCCGCCGTCCAATGCTAAGCCGATAGTAACCGAGACCAAGTCGATGACTTACATAGAAGCCGTCAACTTAGCGTTGCGGACTGAACTGGAGAATGATGAAGCCACCATTGTGTATGGAGAAGACGTCGGTCATGCAGGCGGGATTTTTGGGGGGAGCCGCTACCTGCAACGCGATTTCGGTGAGAAGCGTGTTTTTGACACTCCTATCGCTGAAAACGCTATTTTGGGTTCGGCAGTTGGTGCAGCAATTTCTGGTCTAAAACCAATCGTTGAGATCATGTGGGCTGACTTTGTATTTGTTGCTCTTGATCAACTGATCAATCAGGCCGCTAATATCCGGTATCTAACGCGCGGAAAAGTCACTTGTCCGATGGTGGTGCGCATGCAGCAGGGTGTCACTCCAGGATCTTGCGCCCAACACTCGCAATCAATCGAAGCAATCCTTGCACATGTTCCGGGTCTCAAGGTTGCATTGGCGGCATCGGCCACCGATGCATATGCATTGTTGCGGGCGGCCGCCAGTGATCCAGATCCGTGCGTAGTGATCGAAGCGCGTGGGCTGTATACGGAAAAATCTGAAGTGTTACTAACCGACATTGCAGAGCCTATTGGCAAAGCGCGTTTACGCCGTGTGGGCAAAGACATTGCTTTTGTGACATGGGGAAATATGGTGCCCAAGGCGCTCGACGCTGCAGAAGAACTCGCACAGAGTGGAATCGAGGCAACGGTTCTGGATTTGAGGTGGCTCAATCCATTGGACACAGATGCGCTAATAGCAGCAGTGAATGTCGCGGGTGGCAAGGTCATCATTGCTCATGAGGCGGTTAAAACTGGGGGCTTTGCAGGAGAAATCGCGATGCAAATACGCGAACTCATGGCGTCAGGCACAGCGCTTGACATCCAGCGAGTAACCACTCCTGATGTGCGCATGCCAGCCAGTGCGGAACTGCAAAAAGGCTTAGTGCCGACTGCGACCACTCTTTTCGACATGGCGAAATCAATGGTCAAATAGTGCGCGATTTAGAGAGTTCTATCCACAGCTTGAAGTAGCGATACGGCCAACGCCATTTTGAGCTGCGCTTCAGTTCGCATAGGCCTTTCTATTTATCTGCCTAAGTGCCTTGGACAAGTTGTGATAATTTAAATGTCGAAAATCTCCGTTTACAGAACAGAAAAATGGACAGACTTAATGATTTAGAAATTAACATTTTCTTCCCGCAGATGCTCATCTCCCGTCCTCCCGGAGCACTTGCGAACTCAGTCGGCGGGCTCTTCAAACTCTGAAGAGTTCGCCGATCTTTTTTTGATTCACGATAACGAGGAAAAGGCAGTGAAGACAGATATGGCTGCCCGACTTCAAAACTAATTGTGCAAAATGGACGACTGTAATAATGGCGGATTTTTGACTCTTCGTAGTCGAATGTGACAAAAATACGGTGACAAATTACGGTGACAGAAATTACGGTGACAAAATTACGGTGACAGTGCACATATTAAATGGCTGTTGCTATCATGAGATCACCACCAAGCAGAACGCCACCGCAGCTGCGCAGGCTGTGGTCAGTGGCATCGCTTATGCGCCGATGTCAGATCTGTTAAATTCGCTCACCCATGCCCCCGCCTTTGCGAGGGTGACGATGGCATGGTAACCACGGCGAGGTAGGATTTGGATTACCGGATCACCCAACTGCGGATGCTGAATGGAGGTTCGGTGGTGCAAGGGGCTGCTTATGCATATTTGGATGGCGTAACTTTTAAGTGCGGTATCAGCTGATGAGCGGGTGTGAGCAGGGGCCGCCAGTGTGGACGTTGAGTGTGCCTGTCGAAAAATCAATTACAACCGTCGATAGCGTTTCATATTGCTGAGGTGTTGGCGCATTGCTGTTGTGGTGACAACAAACGGCTTCGCTGCCGCCTGCGTGACTGGCCATGACTTTGAGAACTGATGCTGAGTTGATGTTCGCTAAAACGGCCATGCGCCGCGTCAGCAAATCATGGCGCAACAGCGTATCGGGATAGGATCCTGGCTCGGTGTCGTATTGGGCAAGACCCGGGGCTAGGAAATGATTGGTGTGAATTAAAACGCCATTGGCTTGTGGCAACACAAAACTTGGACCCGCTGGGTGAAGTTCCACAGAAATTGCCGCAGCTACACCATGTTCATAGGAAACCAAATTAAGTGAGCTTGATGCTGATACATTGGCGGTCGCTGCGAGTTGAGCGGCACTTGAAATTGAGTGGGCTGTGTCGAGCAGCCAGCGCGCTACAACATGAACAGGCACACCAATGTTTCGGCCATCATTCTTGTGATGAAGAATTGTAAACAAAAGGCCCAAGCCTCGTGTGTTCATGCCTGATTTTCCGACGATGCCATATTCGGTCATGGTCTTCGTGTTGCTGCCATCAGACAATGGAATTTCCCAAACTAGCCAAGAGTCTTTTAGAGCGAGATACCAGTCCCATGTTTGGACCGCAGTGGGTGGCTTTTCGTCGGTGGGCACGTGAATGACTGTGGAACATTCGCCGCGCGTGCTTGCTTTGAGCATTGCCAAAATTTCGGTGCGGGCGTTTAACATTCCGATCATGGCGGGACTTACGTCAGAACCCTCTGCCAACCCCAACATTTCGTCATGCAATTCTGGGGCGAAAGACTTGGTGGCTGCCAGTGCTGCATTGCCCGCATTTAAGCCATCAAAACTTGCACCTGCGTGGTATTTAAACATTGCCAGATAGATGGCGATATTAGCGTGAATTTGCGCAGCGTGGGCCTTGCCAAATTCGAACCCGCGCGCGTGGGGCCCAAGAAGTGATGAGCGAAAATATTTTGTCATGGACGTGGCTTTTCACCAAGGGAACCAGCCGTTGCTATGCTGAGCAGGACCAGTGGCATCGCAATTCCATAGGTCCATTGCACGCCAAAATGTTCAGCCACATAGCCCAAGAGTGGTGGACCGAGCAGAAAGGCCGTGAAAGCGATTTGCACAAATGACGCTACGTTGATGGCTGATGCGCGGTCGGTGCGCTGGGCAGCCGCGGAAACGGCCAACGGGAAAATGACGCTGGTGCCAATTCCAATGAGACCAAAGCCGATCAGTGATACGAATGGTGATATTGCGAAAAACACCAAGGCAACGCCCACTGCTAAAATGCACAACATAAATCTGGCGACGCTGGCGGGTGAATGTTTGTCGACATAATGATCTGCGAAATAGCGGGCAAGCGCTTGCGAGAGGGCCACAATGGCCACGGCTGAACCTGCTAAAAATGGGCCGGCCGAAAATATATTGCGCATATAAATTGCCGACCAATCAATGCCAGCTCCCTCCATCAAAACAGCTGACAGAGTTGCTCCGACTAAGACAAGAATTGAAAGAGTTGGCCACGAAAAACGTGGCTTATGGACATCAGTTTCGCTGACCCTTGTGGGGGAAGGCTGAAATTTTCCGAGCAAGAGAGTGACTGAGACAATGGAAAAGAGGACCATCACCGCGAGCTGAAGTTGCGGTGAAATTCCCAAGTGAGCCAGGCCTGCTCCGTAGAGTCCAGCAGCGAAAAAACCAAAACTCCAGAACGCATGGGCGCGGTTCATGATTCTTTTTGCGACGGCAGCTTCAATTCGGTCGGCTTCGACATTTATGATGATTTCCGTGCAGCCAATCAACACGCCCACGGGCATCAGCAACATAAAAAAGCTGAGCGGAGTTACTGCATGAACAGCAATAGCATAGGCGAGAGTCACGAGGGGGAGAACAGTTAGCAGCGACTTCCGAAAGCCAATGCGCTCAAGAATAGGTGCAGCAAATGTGAGTGCGGCCAGAGTGCCTATTGGAAGACCAATCAGGCTTAAACCCAAGGTCGTTTCACCCACACCCATTGCAGCTTTAATATCCGGCATTCGAGGGAAAATACTTCCCATGCCCATCGCATGAAGTGCAAAGGCCGCGAATATGCGATGTTGGGGAGCGAGACTTAGACCAAAATTCATGTGGGACTCTTTTGAAGCATATTTGTTTTAGACTTTTACCATACACACAAAAAAATTGCCCCGTAAGGCTTTAACACGCCGCATTCCTGCCGCTTTAAACTTGTCGTATTAAACTGAGGCGAGGTGTTGTGAATGATTCTGAATAGACGGGTTTTCAGTGTTTCAAGTCTGGCAGTGCTGGTTGCAAGCGGGTTGCCTGGTCCTAGTTTGGCTGCAGTTGATTTTAAATTAACGGCGCTTAACCGCCTGACATATGGTGCCAAGCCACAGGCCGTGGACAGATTTCGGAAGATGGGTTTGGAGGATTGGTTGGAAAGCGAGTTAGCCAAACCTGCAAGTGATGAAAATTTGCAGGCGCGGCTTGCCGCAGCTAGGCTTATGATTGAATACGAGGCGGGCACCGGAGATCACGGTGTAACATGGGCGGCGCGCAAAGATAACGCGCGCTTTCAATACTTAGAAACAAAAGGCGAGAAACTTTTACCGCTTCTCGATTTTGATAAGCATCCAATGAACTATGATGAGCGCATTCGCCCGGCGCGTGAAGTGCAAGCGGCCTCACTCATTCGAGCCGTTCATGCTGATGCACAATTGCGCGAAGTGATGACACAATTTTGGCATGATCATTTTAACGTAAACTCACTTCGCGATGAGCACACGGGCGCATATTTTGCCATCTATGATGCGATGTTGCGCGATAATGCATTTGGAAATTTCAGAAAAATGTTGGGGCAAGTTACGCGCTCTCCAGCCATGTTATTTTATCTCAATAATGAAGCGTCAAAAGCAAGCCCGGCTAACGAGAATTTCGCCCGAGAATTATTTGAGTTACATACACTTGGTGCGAAAAATTATTTTAATGATCGCACAACAATATGGAGCGATGTGCCCGGCGCGAAGGCTGGTTTGGCAGAAGGTTACATTGATCAGGATGTATACGAAGCTGCTCGTGCCTTGACGGGCTGGTCTTTTGGTGATGGGCGTTACATTGCTGAGGGCGACAATGCGCCATTGAGCGGCGAGTTTTACTATATTGATCGCTGGCATGACCCTTACCAGAAGCGAATTTTAGCGACCGAATTTCCGGCAAATTCTGGGCCGATGGAAGACGGTGAAAAACTTTTTGACATGCTTGCGCATCATCATGGCACAGCGAATTATTTATGCACAAAAATATGTCGGCGATTGCTTTCGGATGAACCGCCACAGGCGCTCGTTAATAAAGCAATCGAAAGTTGGCTTGCCAATGTTGAGGCAGCCGACCAGATTGCGAGAGTTGTTCGGGTCATTGTGTTGTCGACCGAATTTGCAGAAACACCACCTCGGAAGATTAAACGACCCTTTGAATTTTTGGCGTCGTTTTACCGCGCTACAAATTCGGAAGTAGCCGCCCCCAGTTTAGGTTTTATTTGGCAGCTTTCAAAAGCGGGTTGGAACCAACATGAATGTAGGCCGCCTACTGGCCATGCCGACACAGCAGAATATTGGGCCAACACCAATTTAATTTCGGGGTTTGTCACGATGGCTTTAAATGCTTTGGAGGATTGGTTTGAGGCTGGCAAAGCTGATTTGCAGGCCGCTTTGCCACCGGGCACAACAGGTATGAAAGAGGCGACACTGTTTTGGATTTCGAGGATTTATAATGCTGATGTTTCAGACCAAGTGGCAGTGGCACTTTTGGATAATTTAGAGATTGCAGCTGATGCTGAACTGCCACCCGCAGGACGGGAACGCGAACAATTTTTGCGCGGTGTTGTTGCAGCTGCCGCACTTTCCCCGCAATTTTTGTATCGCTGAGGGTTAAAATGGAAGATCCGATTTTAGTAGTTGTCTTCTTGCGGGGTGGGGCAGATGGGCTTTCTTTAATTTCACCAACAGGCGACAAAGATTATGTGGCCGCAAGGCCGTCTGATTTGCGGGTTGCCCGCAAAGGTGAGACCGCAGGATTTGCGTTGAAGAATGCGGCAGCTGATGTCGATTTTCGGTTTCACCCCCGTGCCAAAGGTCTTTCAGAATTGTTTGATGCCGGAGAATTAGCGGTGGTTCATGCAGCGGGTTTGACTGATGGAACGCGGAGCCATTTTGACGCTGAAGACCGCATGGAACGCGCGGCGCCCGGCGCTAGCGCATCAGGTGGAGGGTGGCTCGGACGGTGGTTGAGTGCTGCTCAGCCTGGCGGCATACTTCCTGGCCTTGCGGTGGGGGCAGCTGCTCCAGATAGTCTGCGTGGAGCCACGGGTGTCGTTGTGGCAGAAGCAATTGATGCCATGCGTGTTGCAGGCGGTCATGGTTATTCTACAGCTATACGTGCCAGCTTGGCCCGCGAACTTGGTGGCGATACTATTTTAGGCCCCTCAATAAAAAGACTGCTAACCTTAAGTGAGGCCATCGAAGAGCGCATCAAGGTTGACGAAAACGGCAATTTAAAACCTTACCAACCAAGCATCGAATACCCGAGAGACAATCCTCTGTCACAATCGCTGCAAACTGTGGCCCAAGCAATTAAACTGGGGTTGGGACTTCGCGTCTCTACGGTCGATTTTGGTAATTGGGACACGCACATCAACCAAGCAGGACAATTCAATGAACAAGTTTATATGCTGTCGTCAGCTTTGATGGCATTTTGGCGCGACCTGGGCAATTACCGTGAACACGTATCTGTCGTGGTGTTGAGCGAGTTTGGCCGGAGACTAAAGTCGAATGATTCAGGCGGCACTGATCATGGGCACGGCAATGCAATGATGATGCTGGGGGCAAACATTAAGGGTGGACACATGTATGGCAAGTGGCCGGGCCTTCGCAACGATGCCCTGGATGAAGGCGCTGATTTAGCCATCACCACGGATTATCGCACCGTGCTGAGCGAGATGATGCAAAAGCACATGAGATTTGCTGAAATGACAAAAGTTTTCCCAAATTTTAAATCAGAAAATTTGAACTATTTCACTTAAACGCGCTCAGTCATTCACGCCTTTTTGCAAAGCCCTGATGCGTTGCGCCAAGCTTATAACGTTGGCCATAGCACCGCCTTTTTTAGGCGATTCCACTGGCGGTGGCGGCGGGTTCATCATGGCGTCAAGAGCCTTAAGTTGTTCGGCCATGGCTGCCGCTTCACGTTCCGTATCGGCCAGTTGTTGATCTAGGCTTGATTGGCGGCTGGGTGTTTCAACACCTTTGCTGCTTGCGGATATTTCATTATATCCAGTCGGCGGTAGGTCCAGCATCGGGTTGCCCTCACGCTGGTGCATCATTTGACTTGAGATTGATGTGAGCTCGGCTACGCGTTGCATGAGTCGGCTGTCGCTGGCGTTGCCTGCTGGATTTTCACGTGTTGAAGCTTCACTCAGGCGCAGCGCGGTTTGAAGCTCAGAGCCAAGATTAGATACCATGCTGTTCTTGTCACGCAAGTTTGCCGAAATCTGCCCGATGATATTTGCCTGACGGGTGAGCTCGCTATTTTTTTGAATAGCTTCGGCTGTAAGTCTTTCGATTGTTTCGGTGCAAGCTGCCAGATCTGCCTTATGCACTTCAAGTTGCGCGTTGAGGGCCGCAACTTCTCGGTCGCGATGTTTTATGGTTTCGTCTCGGGTTTCGATGTCTGACATCATGGATTGGACACGGTTACGGTGCCTTGAAACTTCAGCCATTTGTTCAGTCATGCGGGTTTTAATATCTTCCAAACGCAATTCCAGTTTGCGGGACATCATGGCATGTTCTGCGCGTAAGCGATCACGGTCAGCTTGGAGTTCGAGCATTTGGATTGGAACGTTTTTGGCCTGGCGTTTGGCCCCAAGACGCATGGCCATGCTCCACAGAGCTCGCCCCACAAGCAACATGACGACAAAAGCTAACGCGCCGCCCAGTGCTACTAACATTAGAGTCTCAGATAGAGACATGTGAACCCCCGCCTTAACAAACTATTAACCAATGCCCATTTCCAAGCAAAGGTCATACCAACACGCTGTTAGCTGCTCATAGCGGGTTATTTGTTTTGGTGCGATGGTTAAGAGAAGTTTAACGTGATTATTTTTTCACGTTTACTTGAAGGGTCAGAACGGATTCCAAGTGGGGCGCTTTGAGTATTTTAGGTAACCAATATTGGCACCCAGCCTTGCGCCTACGCCTGTGCGAATTGGGGCCATGACAATATCATCTTTACGTTGAAGATTTACGCCTAGACCGCCCACAAGGTATGCTGAACCTTCAACGCCCGCAAAGCGGCTGTAAAGATCTTCTGGCGATTGTGAATTGTAGACCAGTGTTAAGGTCCGCGAGCCATTGCCGCCGAAATCAAAGCCGATTGAAGGGCCTTGCCAATAAATGCGCTTTTTAGCGCCGTTCTTGTAATAAATTGTGCCTTCGCCAAAACGCAAGCCACCAACAAATGCGCCTGAGCCTTCTTCACCAACGATATAAGCCGATGGTTGCCCTTGGCTTTGGAACACATATTCAATGGCTTCAGCTAAGCCACGGGTGGTTTTGCCAAAGAACTGATGGCCTTGCGACATAATTTCTTCGCTGGAATAGGTGTCGTTCTTTTTATATTTTGAAACGCTTGATGTGGTTTGAGCAGGAGCAGCGCTGCTCAATGCTGCAAAGCCAACGGCAAGACTTAATGCCAATACGCGTAATTTGGTTTTCATGGGCTCAACCTTCATTTCAAATGTGCCCTGTGCTTGCGCCGACAAAACGGCGTGAACAGGGCAAAACTCCGTTCAAGCTGTGACCATATCCACAATCAGCTTTCGGCTTGGTTAATGAAATAAGAATTTGACTCAGGACGACGCGATGAAGGCGGGATTATCAAATCCGCGTTCATGCTTGCCATACGTGAAAGGTGAACCATCTGCGCCTACTACTTTGCCGCCAGCTGCCGTCAGAACGGCATGGCCTGCGGCTGTGTCCCATTCCATAGTGCGGCCAAAACGGGGGTAAAGATCGGCTTTGCCTTCGGCAATGGTGCAAAACTTTAAGGATGAGCCAGCGCCAACCAGTTCCGTGACTTTGATGGTTGCCAGATATTGATCTGTTGCTGCGTCTCGGTGCGAACGGCTGGCGAGGACTGTTGCACCACCTTGAGGCGTTTTGCGCACTGAAATGCTGTGCCACATCAGCTGCGTGGCGGAGGGCTGGCACTTGCCAGCGCCATTATTTAATTCGCCACAGTACAGTGTGTTGAGAGCTGGAGCATAGACGACCCCCATACGAGGTGTGCCATTTTCGATCACTGCGATATTTACTGTGAACTCGCCGTTGCGCGAAATAAACTCTTTGGTGCCGTCTAGGGGATCTACCAAAAAGAATTTATCCGCTATTGCTGGAAGCCTGCCCGCTGCAGCCGCTTCTTCTGCGACTACAGGAATTGTTGGAAAATGTTTGACTAATCCTTTTAAAATCAGGGCTTCTGCTTTTTCATCTGCCTCGGTTACGGGAGATGCATCTGTTTTAGTGCGGGTGCTAAAATCAGTCTCGTAAATTTTCATGATAAGATGACCTGCCTCAATCGCGAGGGCGTTGAGAGTTGCAAGCATGGGGGAGGGTGCAAATTTGGTCATGGCTCACTCTCTTATCGCAGAGCACTCAATCGTCAATGCGGAAATACTTCCCAGTATTTGTTATAGCTAGTGTTGCGAATCACTTTTGGATGGGGCCATGACCACAATTTCTCGACTTACTGATCTCGATCTTGCTGCTTTGTTGTGTTCACGCGTGTGCCATGACGTGATCTCGCCAGTTGGTGCAATCGCCAATGGTTTGGAACTGATGGATGATCCAGAAACAGATGCCGAGTTAAAGGCCACCGCATTGGACATGGTGCGGTCATCGGCAAAAACTGCAACTGCAAAGCTTAAATTTTGCCGAATTGCTTTTGGAGCTGCGGGCTCTGCCGGAGCTCTGATTGATTTAACAGAGGCAGGCGAAGTGGCGCGGGCATTTGTAGGCGAAGAGAAAGTAAAGCTCGATTGGCAAGCGCCGCGCGAAAACAGACCAAAGCAAGAAGTTAAGCTTTTGCTCAACATGCTGCTGCTGGCGCTAACTGGAATTCCGCGCGGTGGAGTGGTGACGGTTACGGCTGACGGGCAAAACCTTGCGGTGAAAGCTACTGGCGAGCGAGCTAAAATTAACGAGGGCTTAGCTGCGGCCCTTAACGGAACTGCCGATCTTACAACTTTGGACGCGCGATTGGTGCAGCCTTATTATGCGAGAGTTTTGGCAGAAGCTGCGGGCCTCGATATAAAAATGATGATGGAAACTGAAGATACAGTGGCTGTTTTGGCCGTAGCTTTGCCACCAACAATTTAACTTTTTCAGTTTGTCGGTCGTTAACTATGAGTTTGACGAGCGACCAAATAAATAAAGTTTAACTGAACTCACTAAGACATTTTAGGCACACCCACCTCTACACCCAGTTGAAATAGATAGGGATAGAGTTGTGTCAAATTTGAATGCTCCAGTTGCTGGCGGTACTGTACGAGGAACAAATGCAGCTGATTTAATAACTGGTAGTGCAAATGCTGATGTGCTGTGGGGCAATGGCGGCAATGACGTTATTAATGGCGGCGACGGCAATGATGTGATTGAGGGCGATGGTGTTTACACAGTCGCTGATGCGGTTAATGCAACTGGCACCGCCGTGTTTTCAAATTTATCTTTGATCAGCACAACTTCACTGCTTCCAGCACTTGCATCAATGGGCGTGGCTGCGAACGGTCAGACGGTGTGGCGTTTACGTAATACGTCTAATGTTGCCGAAACCGTAGTGTTTGAGTCGACATCTAAAGGTAATGGATCATTTGGCCCAGTAACTTATGTGATTCCTGCTCATTCAGATTTGCTGGTGACGAGCCCCAATCCCAATACCCACAAGCTTTATTTTAACGGCGCTCAAATGGAGGTGAAATCATCGGGTAACCAGGCTTTCACTTATGCCACAGCGCTTGAAACTGTAGTTGATGGCAATGACGCATTGAGCGGCGGCAATGGCAATGACACCATTCGCGGTTGGGGCGGCGACGACATTCTTAATGGCGATGCAGGTGATGACAGCCTCGACGGCGGAACTGGCAATGACAAGTTGGCCGGTGGAGCTGGAGCTGATTATTTAAACGGCGGCGACGGAATTGATACCGCTGACTATTCAACCTCATCAGCAGCCGTCGATGTAAACTTAGAGCGTGGCACAGGTTTGGGTGGCGACGCCCAAGGCGACACTCTCATTAATATCGAAAATTTGACTGGTTCAAATTTCGCTGACGTTTTAACGGGCAATTCGGGCGCGAACATCCTTCGCGCTGGAGCAGGCAACGATTTGCTGGTTGGCAGTGGCGGCGGCGATATTATGGACGGTGGTGCTGATGTTGACACAGTTGATTACTCGGCTTCAACAGCTGGCGTTCAAGTCAATCTTGTAACTGGTCTTGGTGCTGGTGGCTTCGCTGCTGGCGATACATTGATCAGTATTGAAAACTTAGTCGGTTCAAATTTCGCCGACGTTTTAACTGGCAATACTGGTGCAAACATCCTTCGCGCTGGAGCAGGCAACGACGTTCTGGTCGGCAGTGGCGGCGGCGATATTATGGATGGCGGCACTGACGTTGATACGGCAGATTATTCTGCTTCAATAGCTGGAGTAACAGTCAGCTTGGTCACTGGACTTGGAATTGGTGGCTTTGCTGCTGGTGACACACTTATAAGCATTGAAAATTTGGTTGGTTCAAAATTCAATGACGTTCTGACGGGTGATGCAGGTGCGAATGTCATCAGTGGCGGCGCAGGCGTTGACTTGGTGGTTGGCGGTGCCGGTGCTGATAGTTTGAATGGCGGTGCAGATATCGACACCGTTACTTATGTAGCCTCAACTGCTGGCGTGACCGTTAATCTGGGCTTGGGTACTGGCTTAGGTGGCGACGCTGAAGGCGACGCCTTGAGTGGATTTGAAAATCTGATTGGCTCAAATTTTGCTGACATCCTGTTTGGTGATGCAGGCAAGAACACAATTTCCGGCGGCACTGGCAATGATCATCTTTACGGCACAGGCGGCGGGGACACGTTTGATGGTGGTGCAGGACTTGATTGGATTGACTACCGCAATTCCACAGCAGCAGTCACTGTAAATTTAGCGACAGGCGTGGGTTCAGGTGGTTTTGCGCAGGGCGACACTTACATCAACATTGAAGATATTCGCGGATCGAAATTTGGCGATACATTGATTGGTAATGACACTGCCAACGTAATTTATGCAGGTGCAGGCACAGACATCATTTCTGGCGGCGGCGGCAATGACATGATTTATTCAGGCGGCGGCTACGACATCATAAATGGCGGTGCGGGCACTGATACGTTGAGCTACGTTAATTCATGGGCAAGTGTTGTTGCCAGTCTTGCCACTGGCGTAGGCGCATATGGCGAAGCTTCACGCGACACGATTACCGGCATCGAAAATTTAGTTGGTTCTAAATTTGACGATACGCTGACTGGCGATGCAGGCGTTAATAGATTGACAGGTGGAGCTGGCGCTGACGCATTGAATGGCGGCGCTGGTGATGACACGTTGATCGGTGGCAAGGGCGGTGACACATTGAATGGTGGTGACGGTCAAGACACTGCAAATTATGCTGCGGCCTTAGATGCTGTGACGTTAAACATGGCGACAGGTGGCACGGGCGGCGATGCGGCAGGTGATAGCTTCGTGAGCATCGAACAAATTGTGGGTTCAGCCTTCAATGATGTGATTACTGGAAATGCTGGCGATAACAGATTTGACGGTGGTGCTGGTAACGATACGATCGACGGTGCAGGCGGTATTGATTACCTTTACGGCAATCTTGGCAACGATCTTTTGACAGGGGGCACAGGGGCCGATGTGTTTGTGTTTACCAGAGCATTTGGCAACGACACAATCACCGATTTCTGGTTCGGCGTGGGTCGCACAGACCGCGTGCAATTGGTGAACACAGATTTACATAGTTTTGCTGATATTCTTAGTCATGCCGTAAATTCGGCAGACGGTGTGGTGCTGAGCGTTGATGCTGGCGTAGATCACATTACGTTCACAGGCGTTACACTTGCGCAATTGAACGCTGATGATTTCTTGTTTTCTTAAATCATAAAATAGATCAATAAAAACCCGGCTGTGATGGCCGGGTTTTTTTATTTCAATTTTGCATGCCTTAAGCGATGCGGAGCATTTCTTCATGGTCCTGCTCGTGGCCCGGCATTGGTGGTGCGCCTTCGCGCAACACATAACCACGGCCCCAAACAGTTTCGATGAAGTTTTTGCCCTCAGCGGCATTGGCCAGCTTTTTGCGCAGCTTACAAATAAACACGTCGATGATTTTGAGTTCTGGCTCATCCATACCGCCGTAGAGGTGGTTGAGGAACATTTCTTTGGTGAGCGTGGTGCCCTTGCGGAGCGAAAGAAGTTCCAGCATTTGATATTCTTTGCCGGTCAAGTGAACGCGTTGGCCGCCCACTTCAACTGTTTTTGTATCGAGATTGACGAGAAGTTCGCCCGTGAGAATTACCGATTGGGCATGGCCCTTAGAACGACGGACAACGGCGTGGATGCGGGCCACGAGTTCGTCTTTATGGAATGGCTTGGTCATATAATCATCTGCACCGAAGCCCAGACCTTTGACCTTATCTTCAATGCCAGCAAGGCCGGAGAGTATCAGGATAGGTGTTCCCACTTTGGAGACACGAAGCGATTTCAAAACTTCATAGCCAGACATGTCTGGCAAGTTGAGATCGAGCAGGATGATGTCGTAATCATAGAGCTTTCCAAGATCCACGCCTTCTTCGCCCAAATCTGTCGTATAAACATTAAAGCCCTCAGACTTCAGCATTAGCTCAATTGATTGTGCTGTGGCTGAATCGTCCTCGATCAACAATACCCGCATTGCGAATCCCCTTTGGATGCCGACCCACCGAATTGATGGGCCAATTAAAATTGCGTCAGGCCGCAAAGACCGTCTGCTTACGAAACATTAACTCTGGTTTTTAAGATAGCCTTATAAAGGTTAACAAAACCTAATTTGGCGTCTCAAAATTTAACTCTTTTAAACACAACATATTGTGGTGCTTGCAAAATACCCACTAAATGTAGGGGGAAGAGTGCCGACCGACGATTTTTTACACAATCACAAATCTTTTTTGCGCAATTTACCCGGTCTTAAACCTAACGGTTCATCATAAGTGCAGATGAGACATTCTCCTTAGCTAGTTGATTCGGAGAATCGTGAATAGAGTCTGATTGAAATTTGATGAGCCAAGGGCGAGGCTTTTTCGCTTAGTAAGTTGAGTAAGTAAAGTGAGGATATGATGCGTTCACGTGAAAGCCTGTTGCGGCTTAATCGATTTCGGGTGGAAGATTGTCGCCGCCAAGTGGCTGATATGGATTTGATGATCCAAGATTTAATGCGTAAGCATGATGACCTTGATGCTCATGTGAAATTCGAAGAGCAACGCACTGGTGTGACTGATCCCAACAATGTGAATTACTCGATGGCTGCAAAATCTGTGCGCGGCCGTAGAGATAATATTCTGAAGACCGTTGGCGAGCTGCGTGACCAGCACGAAACGGTGGTCGAAAAGCTGAAGGAAGCCGAGGGCGATTTGCGCAAGGTCGAAATGCTGGTGGAAAAAGAAACACCCATGATCAAGAATCCGACTGCTGCCGTGAGCTCACTTCCAATTCATGCGATGGTTCGATAATTTTAGTGTGATATAAATTTCAGGCCTGCGCTCTTACAGAGTGTGGGCCTTTAATTTTTCGTAGTAGGGCCGTGCCTCATCGGCGATGCGTTGCAATTCTGGCGGCAATGAAATTTCTTTTTTGTTCGGAGCGGAAAACCCTTCTGACTCCCAAGCCGCATTATACCAATGCGGTGCCCAAACGCCGTCAAAGCTTTTGGGGCCTTTGGGCCATTTTAACATCGCTTCATCAAAGGGAATTTTTAATTCAGTGCAAAGTTTGCTGAGCGTGGCGCGCGGGTTTGCCAAAACTTGAGCGGCTTCTATCACGGGCGGGGCATGGCCTAAATGATTGGCCACCATGTCAAAAATTTCGGCCTGTTGCACAAAGCCAATTCCGCGCAGCGAAGCATCTGCCCATTTTTGCGTATAGCTCGCTAACACTTCTTCTGGTGGGCGAATGAGAAATGCGTTGGTGAGTTTTAAGGCAAAGCTGCGATCAAAACCTGGCTCCATGTGAAATGTCATGTGCTTTTGGTAGAAGATCGGCTTTGCGGCTGGTGATGTGCAAGCCTGCACCAATTTATCCCAATCGCACTCATTGGCAGCGATAATTTCGTCTCGCATGGGGTGATCATGGCCGCGATGCTTTAAGCTGAAGCCGTAAAATGGCTCATCCCACGCCACACAATCTTCGCGGTTGCCGAATGAATACATCATTGCGGTGGAAATGTTGCGGGGGCCAGACCACATGGCGATGGTTGTCATAATAAATTTCCTGTTGAAATGAAAAACCAAATTGCCGCTATGGCAATGGCAATTGCAAGAATCCGTCGCACTGTTTTTGCACTTGGTGATCTTGAAAGCCAATCGGCCAAACCGCCAGAGAGCAAGGCAATGATGCCATGAATGGCGGTCGCAACGCCCACATAGATCATCGTGAGATAAATGACTTGCCCCATGGGATCGCCTGCCGGATTTAAAAATTGTGGAAGTATTGCTGCGTAAAACAAATATGCCTTGGGGTTCAGCGCATTGCTAACGAGCCCTTGAACAAAATAAACTGAAGCGGGTTGATCAGCGTCTAAGTGCTGTTCGCCAGAATCTTGCCACGCATCATAAGCCAAGTAAAAAAGATAAAGTGTTCCAGCCCAGCGCAGCGCACTGAGCAGCGCCGGAAATGCGGCAAGAATTGCGGATAGTCCTGTCCCCGCCACCAGCCCAGCAAATGCCAGACCGATACAAATTCCTGCCACTGCAGAAAGTGCCGCTGCCCGTCCCCGCGTTGCTCCCAATACGGCAAGCCATGTCATATTAGGCCCGGGGGTGAGTTCAATCACTATTGATGTGACGATAAACGCCCACATCAAGTGAGAGACCGCGTGGCTTCGCGTTTGGCCAAATCCTTGTAGGCAGTTGAGAGTTTTCGTGTGATCGGACCTGCACCGCTCCATTCAGCCGAAGACAGTGGATTTCGCACAGGTCTTCCGTCGATGATGCGGACGGGCGTTGTGCCTGCAAAAGTTCCGGTGACAAAAGCTTCATCGGCACCATAAACATCGTAGAGCGAAAAAGTTTTTTCATGGACAGGAATGCTCAAGTCTCGGCAGAGCCTGATGATGGTGGCGCGGGTGATGCCGGGGATGCAGTATTGTCCGGTTGAGGTCCACACTTCGCCACGGCGCACAATGAAGAAATGGGTGGAATTACAGGTGGCGACAAAGCCCAAGGGATCAAGCATCAGGGCTTCGTCTGCGCCGGCATTTGCGGCTTGAATACACGCGGTGATACAATTCAGTTTTGAATGTGAGTTTAGTTTTTGGTCTTGCACATCAGGTGCACCGCGCCGCACGTTTACGGTGTGAAGTGATAATCCTTTGTTCATCACATCTGGCATTGGCTGTTTGTATTCTGGGATGATGACTATGGTGGGCGGTGAAATTGTCACGCGCGGATCTTGATAGGGTGTAGATTTTATGCCGCGCGTAATCATCAATCGAATGTGGGCACCATCAGTCATTCTGTTGGCATCGAGGCAGTCGAAAATCTGCTTTACTAAATTTTCTGGAGTGACGTCTATTTCCATGAATATGGCTTTGGCCCCCTCATAAATGCGCTCGATATGTTGAAACAGAAAAGGAATGCCATTGTTCACAAGGCGCAGGCCCTCCCACACACCGTCACCTAAGATGTAACCGGAATCGAAAACGGATACTTTGGCTTGCTCACGCGGGAATAGATCGCCGTTGATCGAGATTAAAATATTTGCGTTGCGCGGATCGGAAGATATGTCGTGAATGGATTGGGATGTGTTTTGCATTTTGCTATATTGGCGCGGCGTATCTTAAAAATAAAGGGCCAGTTCCATGATCCGAATTATTCCAAAATCAAGCCTCGTTGAAGGTCGCTGGCGCAATGGACAAGGCGTGTCTTGGGAAATCGCGTCATATAAACAAGACGGGGCTGCTGATTTTTCATGGCGCTTTGCCAAAGCGCGAATTGATAATGATGTGCCATTTTCAATCTACCCGGGCATGGACCGAATTTTCATGATGATTGAAGGCGGCGGCATAGACCTTGAGTTTGAGGGCGGCGAGGTTTTGCAGGTCCATGAAAAATTCGTACCTCATGAATTTTCGTGCGATGTGCCTTTGGTTTGCAAACTTCTGGATGGGCCGTCGTTAGATTTAAACTTGTTCGTGGCAAGGGGCAAATGGCGGGCAGGGAGCGAGGTTGTCGTTATTGATGGAAAACTGCAATTTAATTTTCCAGATCAGATCACACTTATTTATGCTCTAGAAGGTAATTGCACCGTCGCAGGCTACGCTCTTGCCGCGGGTGACACGGTCACAATTGAGGGCAAATCGTCGATTGAATGTAGCGGCGAGAATGCTAAATTGTATATTGGCAATTTGATAAATACGACTGCTCGCATTTCTGTACTTTGAACATCGATGGTTTGGTTAACCCGCCCGCAAGACCTCGATGATCGAAGCAACGTCGCGTTTGCCATGGCCCAAGGAGATGGCACGGCGAAATAGGCTTGAAATCAGTTCCGGGATTTCCCGATTGATTTTGGCGGACCGCGCGTGCTCGACGATTCTGTCGAGCGCCGCATTCCAAACCTCAAGCGTTGCGCCGGGATTGTCATATTCCGCCTTATAGATGCGCCACGCCAAATGAGCAGCTGGATCATCAGGCGGCAACACCGACGCAAATATGTCAACGCCAAGCCCTTCAGCTTCGCAAGCCCGAGCTCCATGCCAGACGCCGAGATAGTTTGAGAGCTGATGCGTCAGCAAGGCCATATCGAGCACGGCCGCTGCGCCGACTTCTTCGCTCACGTGTCGAAGATCGCCACCAAGGCAATCAAGGGTCGACTTGCATGATCTATAAAGGTCAGCAGATCCAGCAAACAGGATCTGAGCATCCTCGGCACCAATGCCGTCCGGATACGGTAAGATTGCACCGTCCAACACATTCACGCCATGCGTTGTAAGCCAACTTGATAAATCCCGCGCTTCAACTGGCGTGCCGGTGCTAAGTTGAACCAGCGTTCGTCCTAAAAGAGGTTCAAGCATACCCGCCTCTTCGATCAATCTGCGCGTGGTGCTATAGTTGTCTATGCAGACAACACAAACTTGGCTTGCTATTGCAGCACCCGCAGGCGAGCTGGCTGCCGTGGCCCCGAGCAATACCAATGGCTTCATTCGGGCTGCCGTTCGGTTCCAGATGGTCACAGAATGACCTGCTCTGATGAATGCTCGCGCGAGAGCCGATCCCATCGCCCCTAAACCAATCATGGTGACATCAGTCATATCAGGCTCCCGGAACAAGTTATGTGACGGACACGGTGTAGCGACATTTTCTGCTCTCGTGAAAAGCTAGTCGGTATCGCCGACGGTTTATCATTACGCGCCCTCGGCAATAGAAAAAAGGCCAGAACTTTCGTTCTGGCCTTTCTAAATTTAATCTGCCTCTATGGCTCCGGCGATTTTGGTTTTTCTACGAAAAACCAAAACGCTTTACTGACGGTATTGCTGGATGCGCGTGGTGCGCAAACCAGCAAGGCCGTGGCGTTCGATTGAACGCTGCCAACCTAAATATTCCTCTACTGTGAGGGTATAACGCTGGCAGGCATCTTCTAAACTCAAAAGCCCGCCTCTAACTGCCGCCACTACTTCCGCCTTGCGACGGATCACCCAACGGTGTTGACCGGGAGGTGGGAGATCGGCGATCGTCAAAGGTGTGCCATCGGGGCCGATGACATAATTGACGCGGGGACGCAACTGACCATTCATATACGCAAACTCACACAAACTTACTTGCGGGACACTTGAACTCTAAGAGCCGCACATATCGACATTACTCACAGTCACTTAAAAATGAGCTAAGCGGAAATGAACAAATTGAAAATTTTAGTTTTTAAATGGCTCAATTCGGCACAGATTTGCGTGTAATTGCAGTTCGGTCTATGAGGCAGCATGAAAATTCCGTCACAGATCATTGACCGCGTTCACCAAGCCATGAATTTGCCTGGAAGCCCAGCGTCGCACCGGGTGGTGGCCGCAATGTCGGGCGGCGTCGACTCGTCTGTGGTGGCGGGGCTTCTTAAAATCGCAGGCTATGATGTGGTTGGAATTACGTTGCAACTCTATGATCATGGTGAAGCCCTGAAGCGCAAGGGCGCGTGTTGTGCGGGGCAAGACATTCACGATGCGCGCCGTGTTTCCGCCTCCCTTAACATACCACATTATGTGCTGGATTTTGAATCGCGCTTTAAGGAAGCGGTGATTGATGATTTTGTGAACAGCTATTTGCAAGGGGCTACACCTATCCCATGTGTGAAGTGTAACCAGACCGTTAAATTTGCTGATCTTTTGGCAAGGGCCAAAGACCTTGATGCTTCGGCCTTAGCAACTGGACACTATATTGAAAGCAGGATGCGCGAAGGCACAGGTCACCGCGATTTATTTACGCCGGCAGACATGGCGCGCGACCAAAGTTATTTTCTGTTTGCGACCACGCAAGCGCAAATTGATTTCTTGCGTTTTCCTTTGGGCTTGCTGCCGAAATCGGAAACACGCGCCATGGCGCAGGAGCTTGGATTGTTGGTGGCTGATAAGCCAGACAGCCAAGACATTTGTTTTGTGCCCGACGGGAAATACACCAACTTGATTTTAAAGCTGCGGCCCGATGCAGCAGAGCCTGGTGACATTGTGCATTTGGATGGGCGTGTGCTTGGCCGCCATGACGGCATCATTCATTATACGATTGGACAGCGCAAAGGTCTTGGCATTGGCGGCGGGGAAGCTTTGTTTGTCGTCAAGTTAAATGCTGCTTTGAAGCAAGTGATTGTGGGTCCGCGCGAAGCCTTGATGCAGCGCGATATTCCACTGCAGTCGGTAAACTGGTTAGGGACCGAGCCAATTTCAGAATTGCCGCAGCCGCTATTTGTTAAAATTCGGTCGACGCGGCCAGCTGTTGAAGCCAGTGTACGCAGTGATGGTGAACGCACTGTAGTGACTGTGCATGGCGGCGAGTTTGGAGTCTCGCCGGGCCAAGCATCGGTTTTTTATGATGGCGAAGGAGCTGGTGCGCGCGTGCTGGGTGGTGGATTTATTGCGGCGGCACCGCAATGAACATGCGCCAATGTAAAACACCCTCGAAGATGTTTTTTATGAAGCATTTTTTTACCACACCGCGCGGCGTTGGATCAATTATCCCTAGCAGTCAAGCTTTGGCAAAGGCAATGGTTGCCAGCCTTGATTTTCATGCTGATGATATCGTGCTGGAACTGGGGCCGGGCACTGGAGTTTTTACACGCGAGCTTTTGGCAAAAGGCGTTCGTCCCGAAAATTTAATATTGATTGAATTTAATAGCGAGTTTGCCAAATTTTTACAGAGCGAGTTTCCAACTCTTCGTGTGGTTGAAGGCGATGCGGCAGAGCTTCCGCTTTTATTGAAGACATTGGGCATCAGCAAAGTGAAGCGGATTATCTCCGGCATTCCGATGCGAAATCTTAAGGCAGAGCAGTGCGGTGCCATTACGGCTGCCATAGCCGCCAGTCTTGATGTGGGCGGCGTGATTGTTCAATTCACTTATATTTGGCGGCCACCGCTGGCAAAGGTTGCGGCCCATCTTGGTGGTCTGATTGGTCGGCGCACAGCAATGGCACTGCGCAATGTGCCGCCTGCCTTTGTTTGGCGATATGTGAAGACTTAAGTGTGGTTGCCTCGATATGCTCCGGAGGTTATAAGGCCAGTCAGTGGGAGAACATTCAGTTGGCAAAACTACAAATCAAGCCGAATCTAGACCGCGAAATTAAAAAAGGCATTGCGTGGTCGGTTCATGCGTTCACCACCAGTGGCATTGTGCTTGGCTTTTTGGCTTTGGTTGCTGTTCTGAAAAATGATCCGGTTGCGGCGTTTATGTGGTTAGGACTGGCCTTGTTTGTTGATGGCATCGACGGCACATTGGCGCGCAAAGCGCGGGTGACGGAATATACGCCAAATTTTGACGGCGCTTCGCTTGATCTGGTGATCGACTTTTTTACTTATGTGGCCGTGCCGGCACTGATGGTTTATTGGTTTAACATGGTGCCAGTGCCATTTTGGTTTGACCCGAGCACGTGGAGCTTGGTGGCGGGCGCTTTGATTATGGCCGTGTCGTGTTACACGTTTGCCAACGTGGGCATGAAATCATCTGATTATTATTTTGTCGGTTTCCCAGCCATCTGGAATGTGGTGGTGCTTTACTTTTATCTGTTCAACACGGGCTGGCTGGTGAACCTGTGCACTGTGCTTATTTTAAGTGTCCTCACATTTGTCCCAATTAAATTTGTGCACCCCTTGCGCGTTACCCATTGGCGCAGCTTTACCATTCCCATGACTGTTGTGTGGGCGGCCATGACTTTGAGTTTAGTGATAAGTGGCCGAAACCCTGGCTATGATGATTGGCTTTATAAGCTGCAATTGGCGATTTTTGGCCTGTCGTCGCTCTATTTCGCTGGAATTTCGCTGTGGCGCACCTTTGTTTTGGGCGACGAAGGCGATGAACCAGATTCCGACATTCCTGCCGCTTGACTTTAGGGCGCACTATTCCCTATATCCGCGCCATTGGTGTTATCCAAGAAAAAGTGGCGAGGTAGCTCAGTTGGTTAGAGCACGGGAATCATAATCCTGGGGTCGGGGGTTCAACTCCCTCTCTCGCCACCAACAGAACCCCCGAATTGTGGGGTGCCGGTTAGGGCTTGGAGTTTGCCGGCCACATCGATTGTGTAATCGGGCCAGACTTTGATGTGGTGCACCAGGTCTCGAAAACTCATCATCACCTCTTGATCGGTTGTGGCGGCACTGAGATTGGCCAGCTGCTCGCGGTAACGTGTGATGGCCGTGGGGTGGAGTGTGATAATGTCA
This sequence comes from Hyphomicrobiales bacterium, assembly GCA_031418535.1. Taxonomy (GTDB): domain Bacteria; phylum Pseudomonadota; class Alphaproteobacteria; order Rhizobiales; family Aestuariivirgaceae; genus Aestuariivirga. The sequence goes on from JANOXS010000026.1 coordinate 24,454, forward strand.
GGAAGCGCCGCCCTTCCCAATTCTTCTCGGCATTGATCTTGGGTCGATTCGAGCTGCTTAATACGAGATGCCACGCTGTCCACACGAAGGGTTCCTTGGGAGAGGAGAATAACGATTCGGTCCAACTCGGCTGTTGCTTTGGTGTATTTGTTTTGTAAATCATTTCTGGCCTTTGATTTGTCAGCGGAGAGTTTTCGTCTTTCATCATTATACACCTTCACATAATGGGCCATCAATTCAGGGTCATTCAACCAGCCGCGCAGGCCCTCGAGCACGGCTTTTTCAATGCGCGCCAACACATAGGTTTTATTGTTGGCGCAGGATTTGGATTCACGGTGGGTGGAACATTCTACCCGGGCCACGGGCTTGCGCTCTTTCAGCACCAAGGATCCGCCACATGTGGGGCATTTGAGCAAGCCTGATAAAAGCGATTTGGGTTGGCGTGAAATTTTGCGGCCGTTGTTTTTGCCACGCAAGGACTGCACGGAGGCAAAGAGTTCAGGCGCCACAATGGCCAGCTGCGGCATGGCATGGCTTTGCCGCAAGGCCACATCATTCAGCCGCGGCACACGCGCACGGGTTTCAGGATTTTTCACATAAGACACGCGGTTCCACACCAGCTGGCCTGCATAAAGCGGGTTATTCAGAATGCCGTGGCCGCGCGCCGATGAGCCGCTGATGGTGCTGGCATTCCACGTGCCACCACGGGGGCTGGGCACGGCGCGCGCATTTAAATCAGCCGCGATCACGCGGGGCGATTTGCCTTTTATGTAAGATGTAAAAATCGCACGGATGATGTGGGCCTCGGCCTCCACAATCACGCGCAGGCCGGTTTCGCCCTTCACCCCGGCATAGCCATAAGACTTGCCTCCCGAATGTTTGCCCTGCTTGATGTTGCCTGCCTGCCCGCGCCGCACCTGCTGGGCCAGCTGCTCCATTTGCATGGATGATACGAGGGCCGAAATCGAGGCGCCCATGGCTGTGAGCTCGCCGCCATGCACCTGCATGATCATCACGCCGTGGAATTTCAGCGTGTCGCGGATCATATGAATGTCAGAAGGCTGGCGCGACAGGCGCGTGTTGTTTTCCACAATGACGATTTTAAACAGCCCCAGCTTGGCATCGCGCAGCAAGCGCTGCAGGCCAAGCCGTGCCGAAAACTGCGTGCCGCTCTGGGCACGGTCATCATAGTTTTGGGTGATGGGCCAGCCTTGTGTGGCCGCAAAGGCTTTGCATAAATTCAGCTGATCCTCAATTGAGCGATCATTCTGCAGGTCGGATGAATAGCGGGCATAGATGGCGGCGGTCATTTTTGCTGGTCACCTCGTTCGCGTGCATCATCTTCCCGTGCGGCGGCTTTGGCAAGGGCTGCCACAAATGCCAGCAAAGCCTCGCGCGGCGGCTTGGGGAAGGGGTTGGGTGTCATCTCGATTTGCATTGCCAATCACACCATTCAGAGCCAGCCAACAAACAAGTTCCATCAGCCCGCAACCCGCAATCATCACGGGTGCAATCTTCTGCCGATAGTTGGTAGCGATCGCAGACTTCATCTGCTTCATCTTCGTCATAGTAGTCTTCATGTTTGTGATCGTCGGGGTTGTTGCTCATGGCGTTGCACCCACATGAACTTTGAAACTAAATGCAGCCACCCATGGATTGGCTTGCCATGACTCCTCGCCGTTGATCGATTCCCAGAGTGTGGAGAACCACTGGCGGGGATCGTCTCCCTTGGCCATGTTCGGAAAAGGGCAACCCTCTTCCATTGCATCACCGCGATTTATATCCTGCAGCCGTTCCACCTTCACGGCGGTGACTTCGAGTGTGATGCGACTGGCCCAGCGCGGCATGAACATGCTGGGCATTGATGATCTGGTAAATTTGTAACCCGCAGGAACCTCTGGAATGCGCTGCATGTCGGCAGCCCAGCAACAGAAGTCATCAGTGTCAAACTTCATGGCCTCGCGCACCCAAAGCAAGTCACCGACAACAAGACGTGGCACGATGCGCAAAAAGCCAGGTCGTTCTTCTGGGTCTGGCGTAAACCAATAATTTCCCTCTCTGGCAGCAGCCTCTCGGGCTGGGTCAAGCTTCCAATCTGGTGGCACTTTCAACACTCTCCGCGTCATGGTCTTGCGGCCTTCCAGTAGTGCCCGCACCATAGGGCCGGAAAAGAGGATTGGTTTTTCAGCCATCACACAAACCCTCCAAAATCAGTGGCGGTGCGGATGAACCAATAGACGGGCCAAACCATTGCCACCAACCGCTCCGAGCCATCGCCGCAGGCTTTGTATTGGACCTCCCAAAAATCGCCGGGATGTTGGTCGAGGCAGGCGTGATAATCGGCATGGGTTTGGGCAATGGTAAACCACACGCCCACCAAATATCCGACGACACAAAAACTGAATATGAGGTTTCCTCTGTTCATCACTGCACCTCGGGGAATTGCGTGTGGGTTTTGTTGTCGAGCAGGTTTCCGGAATATTTTTTTGTAAACCTGTGGAATCCCGCAAATCCGGGTTCTCTCCATTTTTCACTCTCAATATGTTTGCCATTGATATCGATGTAGAGGCTGTCTTTTATCTTGGATTGGCTTCTACTTCGGGCTTGATAGTGGTCGTAGCTGCACGGTGCCCACTCGCCCCATTGCTTGAAGAAAAATGCGGTGCCAGCGGCCTCGCATTGATCACGGATTGACCTTGCCCAATCGGGGTGAATGGGCCGCGCACCTTGGCCGCTTTCGCCGCCTACGATGATCCAGTCGAGTTTTGCTGTATATTGGGTGGCAAGCGCCCCCTCATTTTGAAGGCCTTTGATCGCGTTGATATGCCTGCAAACGGTGATATCAATAAAATCACTTGATGCGTATGGGTTGTGAATTCTTTTGTCGATGTTGTTTTTAATTGACGCAAAATCAATTGGCCCCAGCAATGGCTCGGCGCTGACGAAACGCACGGCGGCGGGGGTGGCCAGCAAATCGGGAATGCGCTCATTGGCGCGGGTTTGATCTTCGGCGGAAACGCCTAGCCAGACGTTGAATAGTGGCCACTTTGAGATTTCTCGCAAATCAAAAGCTCTGGCCCACCTCAAATTTTTTGAATCATAATCCATATCAAGAAGTATATTACTCGCTTGTTGACTTACTCGGCTCCCCAACGCGCTTGAACAATATTCCCGCATCCGCTTTGAGCGTTTGGTCAACACCTGAAACGTGTGCTGCGGGCACAGCGCCATGACGGCAAACACCTTATCAATCCAATCATCGGGCACGGACTCGTGAAACAAATCACCCATGCTGTTCACAAAAATCTTGCGCGGGCGTTTCCATTTGAGGGGTTGCAGCAAAATGTGGTCGGGTGCCATGGCAACTTTGCCTGTCCACACGATATGACTGTTCACTGTTTTGGTGGTGCCGTGATAATGCAGCGCAGGGCTCGCTTCCTTATCTAAAACGCGGCCAGCAAATTTCATGGCATAGCAATTGGTGCAGCCCGGTGATACCACGCTGCAGCCCACAACCGGGTTCCACGTGGCATCAGTCCATTCAATTCCGGATTTATCAGACATTGCGTAACCTCAACAGGCCCTCATTGTGCAATTGATGGACGGTTAAAATTACTGCGCGGTCGCGCACCCGTGCCATGGCGTGGTAGGCCATGAGCATGGCGAGGGTGATAAGGGCAAACGTGCCCAATGCGATACCAACCGTATTGAGGTTTTGCTGGGGGAATTTATAGCTGTGATAAAACACCAGCATGGCAGCCAGCATTTCAGTGTCTGGGTTCAAAAAATATCGCTTTACATAATTCATCAGCCATTGCCCTTTATTTTCATGTTGTGGATGCGGATGCGGTCGGCTTCCAAAACGCGGCGGCGCTTTTCGGCAAAGAAGCTGACAAGATGCACTTGCGGCTTGGTTGCAACGCAATTCACCAAGCGTTGCTCCAAAGTGGTGGTGTGGCCTGAAACTGTGGCCACGATCATCACTTGGCAGAGCGCGTTGATCATGCGGCTTGCTCCTCTGGCGAGGTTGCGGCAGCAATCGCTTCCTGCCAGTGGGCGCTGCCCGGGCCTTGATAGTTGGCTCCGCGTAAAGGGGCGGGCAACCAGTTGCTGGCGGCAACTTGGGCTGCAGCATAGTCTAAAAGCTCGGGCTTTTTGCCTTTGAAGGGGCGGACCGTGGGGTCAATCTCGGCCAAGATCAGATCAATCTGCTTGCGGCTGAGCAGCTTTAAAAATTCAGCATCAGGTGCCCATCCTTCGGCTTTCATGTCAGGGTCGAGCAGTGCCAGCACGGCCTGCACATCGGCACTTTTGAGGCTGGCGAAATTCAAAACATCCGCCGCCAGCCACGCCTCAAGCTGTATCACCTGCTCAGCATCGAGCAACTCAAGATGGGCCAACATGTCAGCAAAGCTCGGATGCTCTTTGCCTTCAAATTTGGCCATGCGCGCCTCAGCATAGGTGCCGCCGCTTTGGGTTTTCTGGTGCGCCAATTGAAAGGGTGCCTCATGGCTGCGGCCTGCGGCTGCCAACAGTCTGGCCGCCAGCCCCATGCGGTAAGCCAGCACTGGTTTTAGTGTAACCATGGCCAGCTTCACGGCGTTCTGGGCGGTTTCGCACAGGATTTTATTGACCGTCTCCGTGTAGTCCACCGCGTCCACCACTTGGGCCGGCGTGGCTTCCCCTTCCAAATCCGGCGCAGGCGCGGCACGGCCCGCCTTCTCGCCCACTTGCGGCTTCAGCATGCCACGGCGAATTTCGACTAGATTATAGTCGGTCACCAAAATCACGCAGCCAGATTTCTTGATCTGCTTTGGCGTGTAGGGTTTGGCTTCAAACAGTGCGATTGATTCTTGCACGGCCTCGGCCTCTTCCTGCTGGTCTTCATCCAAGCCGCCCTCTTGCTCTTCAATGGCAATCAACTCATCCATGCATTTTTGGGCGGCAGCCAAAGCGGCCAAGTCGGCCTCGCTCAATTCGCGGGCACCTTTGGCGGGCAGCTGAGTCCAGTTGTGAATTTTCTCGGCCTCACGGCCCTGCAGCACATCAACAAAGGCCCAGCCTTCGGCTTTCAGGCCCGTGGCGGTTATTGCAATCTTTTCGTCAAACAGTTTTTGCACCAGCCCAGCATCTTCAAATGAAGCCTGCTCGGAAAACAAATCGCGGGTGATGGTGCCACCGGCGGCTTCATATGCGGCCTCGCCCACAAATTGGCAGCGCGGATCACGCGCCTGCAGGCTGTTTGCGGTGAAGGCCTTGCGCACCGCATTTTCATACAGATTGTCACTGGCCACCAGATCATTCAGCACCTGCTCTTGATGCGCATGGCTTTTGCCCAAAGTGAAGGCCGTGGCGCAGCGCAGGTCAATATCACCGGCGCGCAAGGCGGCAATCACGGCGGGGCTGAGACTGCCAATGGCCAAACGTTGGGCCACCAGCTTTTCAGAAACTGCAAAGTGTGCGGCGATATCAGCTTCCGCCATGCCCGAAAGTTTCAGGCGGTAAAATGTGGTGGCCTGATCGGCTGGGGTTAAATCGCGGCGCACTTCAACTGATAGCAAGGAAAGCTCAAGGGCCTCGGCATCGCTCACATCCATGATCGTCACAGGAATATCGGGCGGGGTTTGAAACCACCCTTCGGCCAGCAATTGGTCTAAGGCCAATTTGCGGCGCTGGCCGTCAATTAAATCGCCTGCGGGCCGCGCCCACATTGTGCCTTTAAGGCCTTTGGCTTTGATGGCGGCTTTGATATCACCCACATCTTCGGGGTTCACCGTGCGGGCATTGATGGCAGGGTTAATCCAGAGGGTGGAGAGGGGCATGGTGCTTTGCATGATAAGTCCTATTTTTGAAGTGAATGGGTTAAGCGGCGGCTTGTTCTGCGGCTGGCGTTTCCGCTTCGGCCTCGTCGTCACTGGCGGGTTGCATCACATTGGCGAGCACGTGGGCGGGTGCGGTGGTGGCACCCGGCGCTACCGACCAATCATTCACGCCCAGCTTGCGCATGCCTTCGATGTTGTTTTTGATTTTTTGCCGCATTTTTTCGCGCAGCAAATTGCGCATGGCAAACTGCAACTGGTCTTCGCTCAGGGAAAAGGAGCTTGATATCGGCGCATATTCGCCTGCACCCTGTTTGCACAAAAGTGCAAGCTCAATGTGTTCAATGCCAGCAAGCTCTACCTCAAGCCGCTCGGTTTCTTTTTTGAACTCCAGCGCCTTTTCTAAATCTGCTGCCTTCATTTTTGGTCTCCTGTGGGTTGGTGGCGTTTGCTCAACAATGCGGGATGGGTGAGCGGGTTGATTTCGGTGATGCCGTCAAAATTCTCGGTGCGGATCACCAACAGGTGAAACGTGGGCAGAATATTGATGATGCGGGCTTTGCGGCGAATGCCGGGCTGGCCCAGCACATGCACCCAGATGAGATCGCCCACTTGATAGCCTGCCAGCGTGGCACGTTTGAACGGCGCATCTTCCAGTTTAAACAGGGGAGCGGGGCGGAATTTGATGATCCCGCGCATGGTGCCTATATCCATCACAAAGCCTCCCTGTGGGGCAGCCCGCATTCCTGCAGCAGCTGGTCGAGCATTTTCTGAAAGCCTTCTTTGGCCTTGGTCCAGTGCAACTCGCGCACTTCAAAGGCGGCAGGCGTTTCTAAACTGGGGCAGGGCCCGCGCATGGCAAAGCGCCATTCGGTGGCCAGCATCACGGCATCGGCCTTGGCAATGAGCCGCCGCGTGGCCGGGTTCACATGCTGGGCAAGGCCCAGTTTATGAAACAGAATGCTGTCAATGCGGTCGGCGCTGCGCTCCACATGATCGGCACCGGCCCAGCTGGAAAGTTCTTGCTTCATCGGGCTGGTCACATCGCCAATAAAGGCTTCGTGGGCGTCATGCAAAAGGCCAATCAGCCGAATTTCAGCGGACGCCTTCCAGCTGGCAAGCACCCGCGCCACGTTCACCGAGTGCAGCGCCACTGAAATGGGAAATTCCGAGGCCCCGGCAAAACGGTTGATCAGGCTCAAATGATGCGCCACATCAGACAGCCGTAAAGTTTCGGCATGGGGTGCCGCCAGATTAAAATTGAGGCCGGAGCGGGTGCGGGCAATGCTCATGCGCCAATGCCCAGATCGTGTTTCTCATCTTGATCAAGATCAAGGCGGCGGCGGGCCGAGCGCACGGCTTTGGCATTTTGCCACACCGCCCAAATTAAAAACAGCATGACAAAAAAATCAATCAGCAGCACCAAGCCCAGCAGAATTTGTAAGGCGGGCGATGAGATGGACGAAAAACAGGATTGCAGCATGAGAACCTCCGGTGATGGAGGTCAAGCTAATACGGAGAACTATCCGCGTCAAGGGGGTTAAGGATAATTTTCCGTTTCATGTGAAACAGTGGTGTGTTAGGGTTGGCAAAAGAGGTGCTGCCATGCGTGACGATGAACGTGATTTGGAATTTGAGACCGCCCAAAAAGAAACCGACTTTGCCATGATCGAAGCTTGGGCCAAGACAGTGGATTTGACCGATGTATGGGCCTTCAATTTATTTTTGTTTGAGGCCTTTGACCGTTGCTTGAGCCTCTCATTCCCTGCCGTTACCAAACGGTTATTGGAAATCAGGGCCCGTGGACTAGCCGTGGCTGCTGAGCTTGTCTCGGTCGGGGTGGAGCACACGGGCTAAAACACTATCGATCATTTTGCGGGCGTCTTCAACCTGTTGCATGTCTTCGGGGTTGAAAACATCTGATTCCATGCCGCCGTCGATGCCCGTGGCTATCCCCGCTTGTTTTCGGGCCTGACGCAGGCGGGCAACGCCTATTGCTGCGTCACGATCATAGAGAACCTTATAAATATCACGCAGAATAAATGTGAACATATTTGCCACCAAGCGGTCGCGCACAAAGGTGTTGGAAGGCTCAGGTTGCTTTTTCATGGTGTAGCAAAATCGACAT
>JANOXS010000027.1:0-41682 GCA_031418535.1 Hyphomicrobiales bacterium
GCGGCTGATGCGGCGCTTTCATCAAGACCCCGAGCGTTCAACTGAACTTCCTGATCTTGAAGAAGTAGGCAGCGCAATACGTTCCTCATGGAATTGTGTGGCGAAGGCATTTGGAGATTTGCCGCTTATTTGAAACCCAGCAAGTCAACGGTCTTTCCAGTTTTTGCACTCTCATAAACGGCTTCAACCAAAGTAAAGGTATGTAAATTATCGCGACCTGATGTGGCGGGTTCAGTTCCAGTCATTAAGCAATCCACCCAATGTTGTTGGATTAACGCAACACTCTCTTGAATGTTGTGCCAAGGCTTCGAGGCCCATGGCAGCAGTGGCGGTGAGACATCGTGGTGCGTGGTGCCTTTTGCTGTGGTTACAGATAATTTGTAGCCTTGTGATAGTTGCAACGAGCCTAAGCTGCCATCAATCTCAATCAGTGTTTCAGGAAAAGTCTCGGTCTCACGCTTGCTGGCGTAGGAACAATCAACAATTGAAGTACAACCTGCGCCATGTTTCAGAAGTATGGTGGCTACGTCTTCGCCTTTTATATTTTGGTTCACGCGGGTGGTGCGGGCTGAAACACCCATTGCGTCTCCCAATAAAAACCGCGCCACATCTAAGGCATGAATGCCAAGATCTTCGACAATGAAGCGTTCACCTTCAGTCAAATAAGGCTGGCCCGAAAATACGTCATAAGCCGAGCGAAAAGAAATCCGGCCCCAGAAGGCATTACCGATTTGACCTGACTGCAGAACATCCTTCACTTTCATAATGGCTGATTGCCAACGGAAATTTTCGTGGATCATCAGCGGCACATGAGCGCTTTCGCAAGCCAGCACCATGGCTCTGGCATCTTCCAAATTTTTTGCAAAAGGCTTTTGGCAGATCACCGGAATTTTAAGTTCGGCTGCCACTAAAACCAAGTCCAAATGGCTGGAAACTGTCGTGGCAATGTCAACAAAATCTGGTTTCTCGATTTCCAGCATTTCGCGGGCATTGGTATAGCGCTTGGCGATTCCAAATTGATCACCAACAACTTGTAAACGCTCAGCACTTTGATCGCAAATCGCTACGATGCTGGCGCCTTTGGCATCCTGCCAACCATGCAAATGATTGAGGGCGAAAAATCCGCAGCCAATCAACGCGCCGCGCAATTCGCCCATGTTAGGTAATGCGCTTTATGCTGGCGGCAATTTCATCGCTTTCAAAAATGCGTTTCCAATCATCGCGCATTAAAGCGGGCTTGCCAAACTCGATGGCTTTATTGCAGGCATCAGAAAACACGCCATCAATTTCTTTGAACAGCACAGCCCCCATCACATTCATGTGGCCCAATAAAAAATCTCTGGCAGCCTCGCGTGGCACGCCGCGCGCGATCACTTCTTCCATGGCTTCGCGCATCACGTCCAGCAACGAACCACACAATGTTTCAGCAAGGCCAGGCTCCAACAATGCAATCTGATCGACGGTCAATCTATGCGAGCGCATGACCGGGGCCCAGATGGTTTTGGCCACGGCTTCGCCCTTGGCATAATCTTCTTCCGGCCCTTGCATCAACGAACACACAATGTGTTGTTTGGCGGCGACGCCCCCAAAAAAATCACGCTTGGCTTTGGGGTCTGTTTCATCATTGTAAATGGGTGGGTGACAGGGGTGGGTTACAAAATAGGTGATGTCTTCGCGCTTAGGCAAATGCCCTGCATAGGGAGCCGCTGCATCAAGAATAACCACCATGGTGCCACTGGCCAATTGATCCACAATTGAGTTTGCCACTTTGCCGATGAATTGATCTGGTACCGCGAGGATTACGACATCGGCACCCTTCAAAGCCGCTTCCGCTGTCCAGCACTCAACACCAAAGTTTGCTTTGATGCGCTGCTGGCCTGCTTCGCTCACTTCAACATGTCGCACTGAGTAAGATGAGCCATGCAGATTTTGTGACAGCCGCTGTCCCATTTTTCCGCCCGCGCCGAAGAGTGCAATGTTTGTCATGTGGTTCCTCTTAAATTAACAAATCAATTGGCATCAACGAGAATGACCCGGAAGTCGTTGACGTTGGTCAGTGTTGGTCCAGTGATTACTTGATCACCCAAATTTTCAAAAAAGCTGTGTCCGTCATTGTTGGCGAGCATGGCCCACGGGTCAAGCCCTAAACTTCTTGCTCGATTGAGCGTCGAGGGTGAAATGACTGCGCCCGCCACTTCCCTTGCGCCATCAATTCCGTCAGTATCGCCAGCTAGCGCGTGAATGTTTTCTGCGCCGTTCAGTTTGAGTGCCAGAGACAATAGATATTCCACATTGCGCCCGCCAGAACCTGTGCCTTTGACAGTAACAGTGGTTTCGCCACCAGAAATTATCGCGCAGGGTGGCTTAACTGGTTGGCCAAAACGCCGCGCTTGAAAGGCAATGCCCGCCATCATGGTGCCCACTTCGCGGGCTTCGCCTTCAAGAGCGTCACTGAGAATGATAGGTTGATAACCTGCGGCCAGAGCAACTGCGGCGGCTGCTTCCAATGATTTTTGCGGCGAGGCAATGCAATGGCATTCAGTGTGAGAAAGTTGCTTTGGAGTTTCATTTTTTGCTTCGGTCAAATGGCGCAAGACAGACGGTGGTACTTCAATGTTATATTTTTTCAGAATTGCCAGACTTTGAGCAAATGTCGTTGGATCAGCCACAGTGGGCCCAGAGGCAACGGCGGCCATATCGTCCCCCGGCACATCAGAAATAACCAGTGTTACGACTTTTGCCGGATAAGCAGCAGCGGCCAATCTGCCGCCTTTGATTTTTGACAAGTGCTTGCGCACGCAATTCATTTCATCAATGGGTGCACCCGATTTTAGAAGCGCGCGATTGACGCTGCGTTTTTCTTCGGCGCTAACACCTTCGACAGCTAAGCTCAGCAATGCCGAGCCGCCCCCTGAAATCAGCGCGACCACAAGATCATGTTCGGTTAGGCCTTGTACCATTTTCAAGATACGCGCAGCAGCTGTACTCCCGGCTTCATCAGGCACGGGATGGGCGGCTTCAACGATTTCGATGCGTTCGCATTTAACGCCGTGGCCATATCTGGTCACAACCAAACCCTCGATCGGTGCGTCGTAATTGAGTTCAAATGCTCTGGCCATTGCAGCCGAGCCTTTGCCAGCACCCACAACTATCGTTCGGCCTTTCGGTGGATGAGGAATAAATTTCGGCAATGTGTTGTGCGGCAATGCAGCCTCAACCGCCGCTGCAAACATGGCGCGCATCAGGGTGATTTGAGAGGAAGACGAGGCGTCGGTATGGAAATTCAACATTATGGCACTGTACTTGATTGCTGAAATTTGACAATAAGGCATCATGTCAAAATCCGTTTCATACCTCGAAAAACTAATCGCGTTTCCCACTGTAAGTCGAGACAGCAACCTTGAACTTATTGCCTATGTTCAAGGCGTTCTGCAAAATCTTGGGATTGCATCAACACTGGTGCACAATGAAGAAGGCACCAAAGCTAACTTGTGGGCGACAATTGGCCCCGCAGATTTGGCAGGTGTTGCTTTGTCGGCGCACACCGATGTGGTTCCCGTTGAAGGCCAGAATTGGAGCAGTGATCCTTTCACATGTGTGAACCGCGACGGCAATTTTTATGGGCGCGGCACTGCCGATATGAAAGGCTTTATTGCCTGCTGTTTGACGATGGCCGAGCTGGCCGTGACTCGCACACTGACAGCCCCCATACATTTTGCGTTTTCTTATGATGAGGAGATTGGCTGCATTGGCGTTCGGCGTTTGCTGGACATGCTCAAAACGTTGCCGATCCGCCCGCGCTTTTGCATTGTGGGAGAACCCACAATGCTTCAGGTGGTGACCGCCCATAAGGGCAAGCTGGGTTACCGCGTGACTGCGCATGGGCTGGAAGCGCATTCATCGCTGGCACCTATCGGGGTCAATGCGATTTATATGGCGTGCGATTTGATCGCTGAAATCAGGCGTATTCAATCTGATATTGCCGCGCATGGTGCACGCGATGGTGATTATGAAGTGGCTTATACGACGCTTCATGTTGGTAAAATTGTTGGCGGTGTGGCCATGAACATTGTGCCTAACCTTGCCAGTTTTGATTTCGAAATCCGCTATCTGCCCGAAGATGACGGCGTGGCAATTGCGACGCGTATTAAAGCGGCAGCGGAAATAATTGCGGATGGTTTTCGCAAAGTTTATCCAGAAGCGAATTTTACATTTTCCGATTTGCAAAGTTACCCTGCGTTGGACACGCCAGTTGATAGCGAGGTCGTTAATTTCGTCCGTACACTGACGGGTGGAAATTCGACCGGTAAAATTACCTTTGGCACAGAGGGTGGTTTGTTTCAAAAGGAACTTGGCATTCCGGCTGTGGTTTGCGGGCCAGGTAACATCGCGGTGGCGCATAAGCCTGATGAATATGTATCTGCAGATCAGATGCGGCTTTGTGATGAAATGTTAAAGCGGCTGGTGGACAATCTATCTTAGAATTTTGTAAATTTGCCGAAGGTGCGGTGGCTGTAGACCAATGGCAATGCACCGGAATGAATGGCATGGGTGACGCGACCTAAAAACATGCGGTGGCTTCCGGCGTCTGAATAGTTTTCGATGTCACACACAAAATTTGCGGCAGCACCTTTCAAAACCGGCATATCATTTTCGACCGTCCAAGCAGCAGCACCAAAATCATAAGCTGCACCCTGCTCTGGCCGACCTGCGAAAATTTTTGCTAAACTGGCGTGTTGTTCGGAAAGCAAATTCACCACAAATTTTTTGTGTGTGGTGATTGCTTGTTCCACAAGATTTTTGCGGTTGATGCAGACCAGCAGCAAGGGAGGTTCGGCAGAAACCGAGACCACAGCACTGACGGTCAACCCATACCGACCTGCTACTCCATCTGTTGTGACGATGGACACGCCAAAGGCAGCAGCGGCCATAGCTTGCACAAAATGGTCAGAAGATTCAGTTTGCCGGGTTTCGGTCACGCGTTTATCCATATAAATTTAAATTCTCATTTTTTAATTTCGGGACCTCAATACAGGTTTCAATTCAAGAATTATAGAGAGTTTGGCTGCGGCATATCGCTAAACTCGCGAATCTTGCTAATGTTGGTTTTTGTACAGAGGACACCAAAGATATGCGCACCGATACGCCCCAACCGATTTTGCTCAAAGATTATAAGCCGGTGCCATATGCGATCGACAAAGTTTCATTGGCGTTTAATTTAGAGCCAAATTCTACGCGCGTAATCTCCAAAATTTCCATGCGGCCCAATCCGGCAAGTGCTGAAAAAAACGCCGCCATCGTTTTTGATGGCGAGAAAATTACGTTCGTATCCGCCACGATCGATGGGGTGGCAGTAGAGGCAATTGTCACTGACAAAACATTAACAATCGCTAAAGTGCCACAAAAGCCTTTTGTGCTTTCTATTGTCTCGGACTGTGCACCAATTAAAAACACCGAACTCTCTGGGCTTTATATGTCTAACGGCATGTATTGCACGCAATGCGAAGCGCAAGGTTTTCGCCGCATCACTTACTTTTATGACCGCCCAGATGTGATGGCCATTTTCAATGTGCGCATCGATGCCCCAAAATCCATGCCGATATTATTATCGAACGGCAACGCTGGCGAAATAGGTGTTGAAGTTGAGCGTCACTTTGCGATGTGGGATGATCCGCATCCCAAACCGTCCTACTTATTTGCATTAGTGGCTGGCGATTTGGCTGGCGTACATGATGAATTTATAACCATGACTGGTCGTCGCATTGGCCTTGGCATCTATGTGGAAAAAGGCAAGCAGGACCGCTGTGCTTGGGCCATGGAAGCGTTAAAGGCTTCAATGCGGTGGGACGAAACAGCGTTTGGCCGCGAATATGATTTGGATGTTTTTAATATCGTGGCAGTTTCCGATTTCAACATGGGGGCCATGGAAAACAAGGGTCTGAACATTTTCAATGATAAATATATTTTAGCTTTGCCTGAAACGGCAACAGACACTGATTATGTTTTAATAGAAGCGATTATTGCCCATGAGTATTTTCACAATTGGACCGGCAACCGCATCACCTGCCGTGATTGGTTTCAGCTGTGCCTGAAAGAAGGGCTGACAGTTTTTCGCGATCAAGAATTCACATCAGATATGCGCTCTCGAGCAGTCAAGCGCATTCAGGATGTTAAGACACTGCGCTCCAGACAATTCCCCGAAGATCAAGGTCCATTGCAACACCCGGCACGTCCAAATTCATATATCGAAATCAACAATTTCTATACGCCGACAGTCTATGAAAAAGGCGCTGAAATTTGTCGCATGATCAAGACACTGATTGGCTCGCAAGCTTTCCGCAAAGCCATGGATTTATATTTTGAACGCCATGACGGCGAGGCCGCCACTGTGGAAGATTTTGTACGCTGCATGGCAGATGCTTCAGGCCGCGATTTAAAGCAGTTCTTCACCTGGTATGAACAAGCAGGCACGCCGCGTCTTAGCGTGCGCGGAACATATGATGCCAAGTCGAAGACCTATGATTTAGCTATCAGCCAAACAACGCCTCGCCTTAAGGGCCAGAAGAAAAAGCTACCACTGCACATGCCAATATCAATTGGCTTGGTTGCCGCTGATGGCCACGATATGCCTTTGCATTTGCTGGGTAGCGGAACACTGAACTCTTCAGTCGTAGAACTTAACAAGGCCAAACATGTTTTTAAGTTTAAGGATGTGGCGGAAAAGCCGGTGCTGTCATTCAACCGTGGATTCACAGCGCCTGTGATTTTAAAAACCAATCAAACCGCAGCTGATTTATTGTTTTTGATGGGCCATGACTTTGACAGTTTCAATCGCTGGGAGGCTGCGCAAACATTAGCAAAGTCGTTGATTTTAAAGACCTATAATGCGCTGCACTTGAAGAAAAACCTGCCGAGTTCCAAAGGTTTCGCCGTCGCACTTGGCAGCACTTTGGAAGACGCCAGACTCGACGATGCCTTCAAAGCGCTGATGCTGGTTTTACCAAGCGAGCTCGAAATTGCGGCCGTTATTGGCAAGGACGTTGATAGTGATTTTGTTTATGCCGCCCGCGAACAGGTTCGCACGAGCATTGCCAATCGATTGTTGCCAAAACTTCAGACCGCTTTCGACGCCACAACATTTTCCGGCGCTTATGAGCCAGATACGATCAGCACTGCGAGGCGCGCCTTGCGTTATGCTGTGTTAGGATTGATCGCTGGTGCCGATGCGAATGCGGCCATTGCATTGGCGCGGCAGGATCTTAAGTCTGCCAATTGCATGACTGCTGAGATGGGTGCCATCACGTCTTTGCTGGGCTTGGCGAGGCCTGAACGCGAAGCGCTGCTCAATGAATTTTATACGCGCCATGCCCACGATCATTTGATTACCGACAAGTGGTTTATGATGAACGCTTCCATCCCAGGAGCTGATGCACACAAGCGCATTTCCCGTTTGATGAAGCATCCTGACTTCAAGATGACAACACCCAACCGGGTTTATGCATTGATGGGTGGGTTCAGCGGCGGCAATCCTTCTGGGTTCCACGCTGCCGATGGTGCGGGCTATCGCCTAATGGCTGATGCGATCATCGCTTTGAATGCCATCAACCCGCAAGTTGCATCGCGCATGGCCACAAGCTTTCGCAGTTGGAAACTTTACAATGCGACAAGACAAGCCCACGCAGCAGCAGAAATGCAGCGGATTTTAGCGACACCTAATCTTTCCAATGATGTCTTTGAGATCATATCAAGAACATCGGCAGCGTAGCATTCTATTCGCTTGGCAAATCAGATTCAGCCGCGTTATTCCTCATACTCAGAATCTGGGACTGATTCGTTTGTGAGCGGTAGTTAAGTCTGCGGAACTGGACTAATTTTCAGAAATTGGTAGATCAATCGCAAGTGGCTAAAGCACAATTAAAAGAACTGTTCTTTAGGGACCGCACTTTGCATCTGCCAATGCCGTGGCCGGGCCATGCGGGCTTTGAAGTTACCGAACGTGCCATGCGTATTCTCATCACAGTTCTCACCGGATTGTTTCTGCTCACTCTTGCAGCCGCTTTGGTTTCGCAATTGATGTTGAGCCGTGCCCAACATTTGATTGATCAAAGCCACGTTACGTTTTTAGAAACTCAACGCGCCGCACAAACCATTCGTTTGAAATTCATGGTGAATGCTGCGGCAGGTAAAACCACGGCCGCACTTTCGCAATCATTGCTGCGTGAAGCAGTGCCGCCTGATGCCGAATCCGGCGATCGCAACTTTATGTTGATTGATGGTGACGGCATAATCGTGGCCACTGTGCCTGAACAGAGGCATTTGCATGGAAATCCAGTTACTAGCGTGATGGGTGCTAGTTTTGCCGTTGATGCCGCAGTCAATGCGCAAGATATGCTGCCTTCAACATTAGCTTCCGGTGAGCCTGCCTTCATTGCTTCGCAAGATTTTGGTGCCTTTCCTGGAAGCATTTTGACCTATCAAAAGTCGGCAAGTGTCTTGGTGAAATGGCGCAATGGCGTGATGCAGCTAACACTTTTGTTTGTGGTCACATTTCTAGTTCTGATGATGTTGTCTGGCGCGTTTCATTGGCAGGCCGCTAAAGCCTCAGATGCTGATGCTGTGTTGGCCGTGGCCACCACGCGATTGGACAAAGCACTGGATGGTGGTGCTTGTGGCTTGTGGGATTGGAACCTTTCCGAAGGTCATATTTTCTGGTCGCATTCTATGTTTGAAATTTTAGGGATGCCGCCAAAAGGTGAATTTTTAAGTTATGGTGAAGTGGCCGAACGTATTCATCCTGAAGATGCAAAACTTGATAATTTGATTGAGGATTTGTTGACCGGGCAACGCAAAGTATTTGATCAAGAATTTCGGATGCGCCATGAGAATGGCAAGTGGGTTTGGCTTCGGGCACGCGCTGCTTTGGCTCCGGGGCAAGATGAAAGTGAACCACATCTGGTGGGAATTGTTTTTGATGTTACCCGCCAGAAGCAACTCGACAAATTGAACAGCGAAGCCGAAGTGCGCTTGAAAGATGCCGTCGAAAATATCTCAGAAGCATTTGTGTTATGGGACATCGAAAGCAAGTTGGTGTTGTGCAATTCTAAGTATCAACAATTTCATTCTCTGCCATCTGTCGTGTGCCTTCCGGGCACGCCCTATAGTGTTGTAACTGCTGCAGCCAAAGAACCTGTGGTGCGGCAGTTCTTGCCCGGCCAAGCCAATGAGGGGTCGGGCTCGCGATCTATGGAAGTTCAAATTTCAGATGGTCGCTGGTTGCAAATTAACGAGCGGCGCACCAAGGACGGTGGCTTCGTTTCGGTGGGAACCGACATTACAGCGCTTAAACGCCAAGAAGAACATTTGCTCGATTCCGAACGTAATTTAATGACAACAGTGCGTGACTTGCAAAAAGAACGCCAACTGGCCGAAGAACAATCGCAACGCTTAGCTGAACTTGCTGATAAATATGCCAGCGAAAAAACCAGAGCTGAATCTGCCAATCGCTCGAAATCAGAATTTCTGGCAAACATGAGCCATGAATTGCGCACGCCACTGAATGCCGTAATTGGCTTTAGCGAAATCATGTCGCAAGAAATGTTTGGCCCCATCGGCACGCCGAAATATGTTGAATACGCTTCTGACATTCGCAAGAGCGGGCAATTTTTACTTGATGTGATCAATGACATTTTAGACATGTCAAAGATAGAAGCGGGACGTGTGGAGCTCGAGCTGTCTCAAGTGGAAATAAGTTCAATGCTGGACGAGGTGTTTCGGTTAATAGGGCCACGCGCTGCTGAAGGCGGCATTACTCTTAAAGCCAATACTAAAAAATCAGAGCTCTTTATCGCTGACCGTCGCGCGCTCAAGCAAGTGTTTATCAACTTGGTTTCTAACGCTGTAAAATTCACGCCGGATGGCGGATCAGTCACCCTTAAATCTAGCGTCACGGCCACAGAAATTATAGTTCAAATCATCGATACGGGTATTGGTATCCCACAGCGCGATATCGAAAAACTAGGACGCCCATTCGAGCAGGTCGAAAATCAATTCACCAAAAGCAAAGGCGGTTCGGGTCTAGGTTTGGCTATCTCAAAATCATTGGTCAATCTGCATGATGGCACCTTGAATATTGCCAGCAAAGAAGGCGTTGGCACAACTGTGACGGTCGCTATCCCCTTGAAGAAATTGTAATTATTGCCGTTCGTGGCTGGCTCGATCTCTAATGGCTGAAGCCAAATTCGCCCGTTCTTCGGGAGTTAGCTTTTCAATAATCGTGAGTACCACCGCACTGGCCTTGCCGCTTAAGCTTTCACGCCCAGTCGAAATTTTATCAATTACGATTTTTACCGCGGCCCCATCATATGTTGGCATTTCCAATGCGGTCGCCAATTCCAAGGCAGCAGTGGCAGTCTGCTCACGCATTGATTTGAAATCATCGCGGCTGCCGCGTAAAATGTCCATCAATTCGCGGCGGCGTGATTTTGATAATTCATCAAAGAATTTTCGGGGAATTATTTGGACCATGTTTTGCTTGCCGGGACCGCCAAATTGCCGGTCGCCCATCATGTGGCCGCCTGCTGAACCAAGCACAAGGAGGTTGCCCATGAGTGACAAAACCAAAAGTCCTGTCCACCATTTTGAGCGCAGGCTGGGGATTGCATCTATGAATTTATTTGGTTGAGTGTCGGTCATGTTAGGCTGTCCTCTAGAAAAGCAGCAACGTCATCAAAACTGGTGCTGGACGGATCTTCACTGTTATCTGATAACAAAGTGCTGCTCGGTAAATAGCTGCTGTCCAAACCAGATGATCCAAGCCAAAGGCCTATAGCCAAAGAAGCAGCAAGCGGCAAACCGATCAACCAAGAATTGGTCTTCTTACGCGCAGGAAAAGCGATGACGTTGCCCAAAGTCTGCGGCGCAATGCGCACCAATAATCGCTGTTCAAAGCCGCTCGCAGGTGCAGGCACTGTCGCATTGCTTAAGAGCTTATCCAGTTCGTCATCGCGCATAATTTCGTCTTCCATTTTAGTCTCCTTCTCCAACACAGGCCGCCAGTAATTGTTTGCCATCCTGTGCGAGTATATTTTTTAAAGCACGGCGCGCTCTGGCCAAAAGCGACTCTAACGCATCGACGCTAATTTCCATGGCGTTGGCTGCGGCGATATTTGTCATCTGTTCAAAATGCACCATTGCTAGAGCCAATCTTTGCCGTTCGGGTAACTCCGCTATCGCTTGGTCGACACGTTGCGAAACATGAGTGCGATCTAAACTTACATCGGCTGGCACTGACGCGTCTGCCACGTGGGCCGCCGAGTCCAAATCTTGCATCGGCTTTTGCCTAAACCGGTCCATCACAGCATTCGAAGCCACCCGCATCAGCCAGCCTTTCAGCGCATTGCCATCGCGAAGTTGGGCCGGATTATTCCACAACTTTAAGAAAGCTTCCTGTGTAACATCTTCGCTGTCAGCGGCGTTGCGGCAGGCCCGCCATGCCACGCGGTAAACTGCCTGATAGTGCCGTGACACCAAAGTCGAAAAAGCCGCTTGATTTTGCTGGGTCACAGCCGAAAGCACATCTGCGTCTGAGCATAAGTGCCAATCGACTAGTTTTGCCCCTGCCTGCAAGTTACTGTTCAATTTAGGTTTTAGTCCTATTGTTCACTGTAGACGCAGTTTGGCAGGCAATCCGTCGCACATTTTAGCTGCGGCCGATAATTTTTTCAAAAATCTTCGACACAGCTTTTTGAGTTTCACTCAAAAGTGCCTCGGTTGCGTTGATGTCTGGCATTTTTGCAGCACGACACACAGCTTGGTTCATGTTTTTTGTGGCCCGCATCGGGTCATACGTTTCAGTGAGGCACAGCCTTAGAAGTTGGGTTAGCCGCTGGTAAAGTGCGATGGCTTCCAGCAGTTGCTCGGCATCTTCAGCGTCCAAAAATTTTAAGCTTGCCGCCTGCAGCAAGCTGGCATGGGTATTGGTTTGAAGTATTCCGGGTTCAGCATTGGCGTGAACCAATTGCAGATATTGGGCGATGAACTCAACATCAACTAAGCCGCCTTCAACTTTTTTGATGTCCCACAGACTTAAATTTTTCTGCTCGCGCAGCATTAGCGCGCGCATGTCGGACACGTCTTTGCGAGTTTGGTCAGTCTCGCGCTTGGCACAGAGACTGGTGGCGACGGCGGCATTCAACTTTGTGACTAAGGCTGGATCGCCCGCAACAACACGCGCGCGGGTTAACGCAAGTTTTTCCCAGGTCCAAGCCGAAGTCTCTTGGTAGTCAATAAAACTGGACAAGCTGACAGCCACTGGGCCCTTGCTGCCAGACGGGCGCAGCCGCAGATCAACCTCATAGAGCGAGCCTTCGGCGGTTGGCGCGGTGAGAGCTGTTACAAAGCGTTGCGTTAGCCTTGCATAAAACTGATTGATGCTGATCGGCTTTGCACCCTCTGACATTTCGGCAGAAGCGCTATGATCATAAACCAAAATGAGGTCGAGGTCAGAGCTTGCCGTCATTTCACAACTGCCTAATTTGCCCATGGCAATCACGGCACACTGTCCGCCCGGCACTGCGCCGTGGCTAGCTTCGAGTTCAGCTAACACGATGTTTAACAGCTTTCTGATGATGGCATCGGCAATCAGCGAATAGTCTTGGCCTGCTTCTTCAGCGGTCAGTGTCTCTGAGAGAATGCGTACACCCACTTTAAACATCAGCTCACGGGCTAGCACACGGGCGCGGTCCATGGCCTCGTCGCGCGGGGTGTCTGAAGGAATAATTGCATTTATTTCGTGGGTTAAGTTTTCAGCAGTGACGCGAGCTGTAAAGAAGTCTGGCGCAACCACAGCTTCGAATGTGCGCGGCTGCTGGCTTAACTGCTGGGCAAGTCTGGGCGCTGCGCTTAAGCTGAGAGCAATAAGATCGAGCAAATCTGGTTTGGCTTTCACCATCGAGAAAAACTGTATGCCCGCTGGAAGTGCTTTCAGAAAAAGATCGAAGGCCAGAAAGGCTGCATCTGCTTCGCCAGTTTGTGCGAGAGTTTTTAAAAGTTTCGGCATAAGCTCAGTTAGAAGTTCGCGTGCGCGCGCGGTTCGTGTGGCAGCATAACGGCCAAAGTGCCATCCTCGAATGGTGGCCGAAATTTCAGAGGCTTGGCTGTAACCCATATTTTGGAGCGTTTCTAAAGTGGCTGGATCGTCCTCGCCACCTGTGAAAACCAAACTCCCTAAGTCACCTGACAGCTCGCCTGCATCCTCAAATAATGCTGCGTAATGGCGCTGCACTGTTTGCAAAGTGGCGGTGAGTTTTGTTGTCAGCGCGTCGCCATTTTCGAAGCCACAAAAGCGCGCGTAGTTTTCAAAGGCTTCAATTTTTTCTGGCACCAAGTGGGTTTGCTGGTCGTCCACCATTTGCGCGCGGTGTTCTAGCATTCGCAAAAAACAATAGGCCGATTTTAAGTCATCAGCAGTTTTGGGTGCAATCCATTTTTCTTGGGCCAAAGCATCGAGCATTTCTAAAGTGCGTAACCCCCGCAGTTTTGGATTGCGGCCACCTGCGATCAACTGCTGGGTTTGCACAAAAAATTCGATCTCTCGAATGCCGCCGCGACCCAGTTTCAGGTTGTGTCCGCGCACGGCAATTTCACCGTGGCCCTTTACGGCATGGATTTGGCGCTTGAGCGATTGCACATCAGCGATTGCCGCATAGTCGAGATATTTGCGCCAGATATAGGACGTGAGCCGCTTCAAAAATTCTGCACCAAGTGCAAGGTCGCCTGCCGCAGGCCTTGCCTTGATCATGGCCGCACGTTCCCAATTTTGACCTTGGTTTTCGTAATAGATTGCTGCTGCCTCCAATGAAATTGCTACTTGTGTGGCACGCGGGTCTGGCCGCAGACGGAGATCAACACGGAAGACATATCCATGTTCATCCACATCTTGCAGAAGTGCCACTAAGTCACGGGTAAAGCGTACAAAAAATATAGAAGGTTCAACACCATCGGCGAGCCTTGCAACATCAGGATCATAGAGAATGATCAAATCAATATCGCTGGAATAATTCAATTCGCCAGCACCATGTTTGCCCATGGCGAGCACCACGTAGCCACAACCCAATGAGGGATTATCGTGATCCAAAAGTGTCAGTTTGTTGCGGCCTTGCGCTTCTCGCAACAAATAATTTATCGCCGCATTCAGACAGGCATCAGCAAATTTTGTGAGCGCAGCAGTTACGTCAACAACCGACCAACGGCCAGAAATATCGGCGATAGCGATCAGTAAAGCAGCTTCAGATTTTCTTTGGCGCAGGTGAACTGCTAGGTTATCTGTTGCAGCCAATGAGCCACAGATTTGATCTAGAAGTTGTGATGGATTTTCCGAAAATGCGCGGCTGGAAAATTCAGCATTGTGTTCCATGAGATGCGTGAGAAAGGGCGAGCCAGATTTTATTTTTGCGCGAACTTCTTTTTCGTCGAGCACTGTCATGCAAGTTTCGGAAAATGTAAAATGGCGCGAAGGCCAGGCTGATTATCTTCCAGCACCAACTTGCCGCCATGTAAAGTCATCACGCTGGCGACCAAACTTAGGCCCAAGCCGTTGCCAGGTTTGCTGCGGCTTTCATCAAGCCTCACAAAACGATCAAGCACCCGGGAGCGATCCTTTTCCGGAATACCTTGGCCTCGGTCTGACACACTAATTGTCACATCTTTGTTTTCCACTTGCCCGGCAACTGTGATTGCAGGCTTGTTGTTATCATCGCCATATTTGAGGGCATTATCAAGCAGGTTGCTGATGGCTTGGGCCAATAGCTGTCGATCACCATGAACCCATAAACCAGCCTGCGTATTTATCGTAAGATTGCCACCCAAATCTTCGGCCATGGGTTGATAAAGTTCTGCCACATCAACCAGAATATCATGGAGGTCGAGGTCTTGCATGTGTTGGCGGGCTTGGCCGGCTTCGGCTTGGGCAATAGATAGTAAAGCGTTGAAAGTGCGCAGCAAGCCGTCGCTCTCCTCCAATGTTTGCGCCAAGGCTCCGCGATATTCTGCTTTACTATCTTGGCGCAGGGCTGCTTCCACGCGAGCTTTCATGCGGGTGAGCGGGGTTTTTAAGTCATGGGCCACATTGCTGGTCACCTCTTTCATGCCCAACATAAGGCGTTCAATTTGTGAAAGCATGTCGTTGAGCGAAATAGAGAGGCGATCAAGTTCATCTCCTGAACCAGAAATCGGCATACGCTGCGAAAGGTCGCCTGCCATTATTGTGTGGCTTGTCGTGGTGATGCCCTCAACGCGCCGCAAAAAATTGCGGCTGAGCAGAAACCCGCCACCCAACCCTAACAACAATGAAAGGCCCAATGCCCAATATAAAGTGTTGCGGATAACTTCGCCAAATTTTCTCAAATTTTGAATGTCGCGCCCGACCAACAATTCATATTCACCTAGGAGTTCAACATGAAAGGCCCGAACTGAGTGTTCGATGGTGGCGTCACCTTCGCCAACTTTAATAGGGAAATCCACCCAGCCGCCGTCTTCAATATCGCTTTTCGGGTAGGCTACAAGATTGCCAGCAATGCGCAAACCGTCAGGGCCATTCAAAGCATATAAGCCGCCAGCCGAGTCTCGGCTGCGACGTTGCACAACATCTAAAATCCCTGTCATGCCCCGGATGCGGAATTGATCAGCTAAGCCTTCAACTTCGGCTTTGATGGTGTCTTCAGTTTGCCGTTCGAGCAGACTTACTGTGCTGTAATAAACGTAGCCAAGAATTGTGGCAGTTGATAACGCAAAAAGCAGCAAATAAATTGCTGCCAATCGGAACGTCGACGTTCGGAATATTCTGGCGCTAACGGGCACGGATCATATAACCGGCTCCGCGCACAGTTTGCAGCAAAGGTTCAGCAAAACCTTTATCAATTTTGCCCCTCAGTCTGGAGACGTGGACGTCGATAACGTTGGTTTGGGGATCAAAATGATAATCCCACACATTTTCCAAAAGCATGGTGCGGGTGACTATGTGGCCGGCATTGCGCACCAGATATTCGAGCAATTTGAATTCGCGCGGTTGCAGCAAAATTGCCCTTCCAGCCCGGGTCACATTGCGGCTCAGAACATCAAGTTCAAGGTCCATGGCTTTGAGTTTAGAATCTTTGGCGTCCAGCAGCACGCGACTTCCGAGCCCTTCGACGCGGGCCAGCAATTCTGCAAACGCATAGGGCTTTGCAAGATAATCATCGCCGCCTGCGCGCAAGCCCTTTACGCGTTCATCGACATCGCTCAACGCACTGAGAATGAGCACCGGCGTTTTGAGGTCTGCTGCGCGCACCTGTTGAATAACACTCAACCCGTCCAGTTTAGGCAACATGCGGTCTACGATCATAACATCGTGGACGGCTTCCAGCGCCAAATTCAGGCCCTGCTCGCCATCTGTTGCAAGATCTACAACATGACCACTTTCCTTCAGGCCCTTGACTAACCAAGAGGCAGCATCGCGATCATCTTCAATTACCAATATACGCATGCGCGAATCTGTGCGCCGTGGCGCAGTGCTTGTCAAATCAAGTGGCATCAGATTTATCGCTTTCAGAGTGAAAAAGAAGCGCGGAGACTGGTTCATCGTGGGGAACGCCGGGGGGATTGGCGACCAGTCTCCGCGCAAAAGTGCCAGCCATAAGCGGGGAGCGGCAGGCACCCATTCTATACTTAATGACCAGCTTCATGGTTCACTGACCAATCACGATTTCGCGTGGGGCAGCGTAATAAAGTGTTGGCCATCACTTGAACGCACTAGCATGAGCACTTTTTTGCCATTTGCCCCTTTAAGGGCTGAGGCCACTCCACTCGTGTCGTTCACTTCAGTTCCAGCAACTTCGAGGATCACATCACCTGGCTTCAGGCCTTTTTCAGCAGCTGCTGAATTTGGATCAACGTTCGTTACTTTTACGCCAGCTCCATCATCGGCAGGAGCCACAGTTAGTCCATAATCTGCTAGACCGTCTTTTGGTTCCACCGCACCAGCGGCAGAGGCCATTTTTGGATCGGTTGGCATGGCCGCCAATGTCACCGCTACGGTCTGGGCTTTGCCACCTCGAATAATGGCAAGTTCCACTTTTTTGCCAGGCGCCACTTTGGCAATGACCTTGGCCAGATCGCGGGCATCAGAAATTTCGACGCCATCGACCTTTAGGATCGTATCACCGGACTTCAACCCAGCTTCAAGCGCTGGTGAACCCGCTGTTAGATCAGAGATAAGTGCACCTTTTGCTTTTTCAAGACCCATGCTCTCAGCAATATCTGCGGTCACAGGTTGAATTTGCACGCCGAGCCAGCCGCGCGTTACGGTGTGATTGGTTTTGAGGCTTTCGATCACATTTGCGGCGGTGGAAGCAGGGATTGCAAAGCCTATCCCCACCGATCCGCCCGATGGCGAAAAGATTGCGGTATTGATGCCAATCACGTCGCCTTCAAGATTGAAAGTCGGACCGCCAGAATTGCCTTTGTTGATGGAGGCATCAATCTGCAAAAAGTCGTCATAAGGGCCAGAGCCAATGTCGCGGCCGCGGGCTGAAATAATGCCAGAGGTCACGGTGCCGCCTAAGCCAAAGGGATTTCCAACAGCCATCACCCAATCTCCAACTTTGGCCTCGGTTGTGGCAAACTCTACATGGGGGAAGGACTTATCGGATTTGATTTTCAACAGTGCCAGATCGGTTTTTGGATCTGTACCAATGACAGTGGCATCATATTTATCGCCACCTTGGAAAGTCACCGACACTTCATTCGCGTCTTGCACAACATGATTGTTGGTTACCACATAGCCATCAGATGTCAGCACAAAGCCAGAGCCCAAGGCACCGCCGCCGCCACGGGGGGCTTGCGGGGCTTGATCTTTGAATTGCGGAAATTTATCGAAGAAATCTTTGAGCTGTGGGGGAATATCTGAAGCTTCTGGATCGGCCGCTGCCGTGTTGGCGAATTTCACTTCGACGCTGACGACTGATGGCATAACTTTATCGACTAGCGGAGCTAAGCTTTGGCTAGGATTTAAGTTTGCAATTTGGGCGGCATGTACTGTTTGGGTTGGAATGGCCACCAATGTGGAGGTGAGCACTGTCGCACCCAATAGAGTTGCTGTGAACAGTCCTAAGACAGTTTTTTTGGAAATAACGAACATTTTGAAACATCCTCTCGTTGATGGGAGGATTATCAAAGTTACCGAATTACGCGCACATTACGGTAACATGAAGTTTTGGTAATGTTAGTGGCAGAAGTAAGATTAGATGCATTAAAAATGGCTGTGTTGAGTTTTGGAACTCGCTATGTGGCGGCTTTATGATGGTTCACTTATCACCAAAAATTGAGCACTTACTCAGCGCTCTTGCCCAATTTTATACCGCGGGCTTTTAGGCTGTCGGCAATTTCTTTTGGCATGTATTTTTCATCATGCTTTGCCAAAACAGTTTCAGCTATAAAACTCCCGTCTGACTGCAATATACCCTCGGTTACAACACCCTGACCTTCGCGAAATAAATCGGGCACAAGTCCAGTGTAAGACACTGAAATTGTTTTTAAAGTGTCCGTCACTTCAAACTGATTTTTCGCTGCAGGTTGTTTTTTCCAGCTGCCCGCTACAACCATTCCGCCAACCCGAATGCGCGTGCCGGGTTTGACTGCTTTTTCTGCGATGTCGCTTGGCGTGTAAAAAAACACAATTGCATCGCTGGCTGCATAGAGCACCATGGCCGCAACAACGCCCAATGCCGCCAAAGAGCCGAGGATCAAAGCTAATCGCGTTTGTTTCCGAGTCATGTTTATTTCCATAGCCCAACACCTGCACGAAAGCCAAGCGAGATTGTCGCATGGCCGCCTTGCGATGTCGGAAAAAGTTGGAGTGCAGGGTGCGCCTCTGTTAGACAGGCTTTCTAACGGAATTTAGAACATGAAATCGAAGTATTCCATATTTTCGCTGGCACGCAACGCTGGCAATTATCACAAAGATTGGGAACGGGCTTGGCGATCGCCGGAACCAAAATCTGAATACGATGCGGTGATCATTGGTGGTGGTGGGCATGGTTTGGCCACTGCCTATTATCTCGCCAAAAACCATGGCCTAACCAACATCGCTGTTGTTGAAAAAGGCTGGATTGGCGGCGGCAATACTGGCCGCAACACGACGATCATTCGTTCGAACTATTTGCAGGATTCTTCGATTGCCATTTACGAATTGGCGCGCTCGCTTTACGAAGGCCTGAGCCAAGATTTAAATTATAACATGATGTTCAGCCCACGCGGCGTTCTGATGCTGTGCCAGACGCAACACGAACTTCGCGCCTTCCAGCGCACCGCCCATGCCAATCGCTTGGCGGGCCTTGATTGCCGGATGGTGACCCCTGCTGAAGTCAAAGAAATTGTTCCGATCATCAATACAGATCCGAATTGCCGCTACCCTATTCTTGGCGCTTATTATCAGCCACGTGGCGGCACAGGGCGACACGATGCTGTGGCCTGGGGCTATGCCCGTGGCGCTGATGCTTTGGGCGTTGATATTTTGCAGAATTGCGAAGTTACCGGAATTTTACGCGAAGGCGGTCGCGTGACTGGAATTTCCACAACGCGCGGTGAAATCAAGACCAAAAAAATTGGCGTGGTCACGGCGGGCAATGTGTCCACCATTATGGATATGGCAGGCATCAGAATGCCCATTGAAAGCTTATGCTTGCAGGCGCTGGTCTCTGAGCCAATAAAGCCTGTGTTAGATTGCGTGGTGATGGCCAATACAGTGCACGGCTATATGAGCCAATCTGACAAGGGCGAATTGGTGATTGGCGGCGGCACGGATCCTTACAACAATTATTCACAAAGGGGTTCATTCACCGCACTTGAACATACAGTGACAGCGTTGGTCGAAACCTTCCCCATCATTTCTCGCCTGCGGATGCTTCGCCAATGGGGCGGCATTGTGGATATGACTGGCGATCGGTCGCCGATCTTATCGAAAACTGAGATAGAAGGGCTCTATGTGAATTGTGGTTGGGGCACAGGTGGTTTCAAAGCTATTCCGGGTTCAGGTTTTGTATTTGCCGATACAATGGCCAATGACCGCCCACATAAAATTGCGGAGCCTTTTGGCTTGAACAGATTTGCTGAAGGCCGCCTCATCGACGAGAGCGTTGCCGCGGCCGTGGCGCATTAAGGGAACTTTAAAAAATGCTAATCGTAACCTGCCCTGTCTGCAAAGCTTCCGGCGATGAAACTGATTTCCACTATGGCGGCCAAGCCCATGTGAGGCGACCTGCCACCTCTGATCCCGTGAATATTACCAACGAAGAACAACGCGATTATTTGTTCATTCGGCACAATCCAAAGGGTTTACATTTTGAACGTTGGCGCTGTGATCGCGGCTGCGGAAAGTGGTTTCATGCGGCGCGGGACACTGTGACCATGGATTTCAAAGCAACTTACGGCATCACCGAGTTGCCACCTGTTGAACTTATGAAAGAAGCAAAAGGCCCGTGGGCTGAATTCTTCAAAAACCGTCTGAAAGAAAAAGCATGAGCAAAACTCCCTACAGGCTGGCAACTGGCGGCACGCGCATTGATCGCGCCCGCAAAGTTACGTTTACTTTCGATGGTAAAGATGTTTCAGGTTTTGCTGGCGACACGCTTGCCTCCGCTGTGCTCGCATCTGGGCAAAAAATCTTTGGGCGCAGTTTTAAATATCACCGTGCCCGCGGACTGGTGGGCCTTGGCTCTGAAGAAATGAATGCGCTCATTGGTGTGGGCTCAGGCAATAGCCACGAGCCAAATTTGCGCGCCACGCAAATTGAAATTTTTGATGGCCTTAACGCGACAAGCCAAAACCGCTGGCCTTCACTCAAATATGATATTGGCGCGATCAACGCCAAATTCTCGCGCTTTTTGCCTGCTGGTTTCTATTATAAAACTTTCATGTGGCCGAAGAGTTTTTGGAAGCATGTTTATGAACCCATCATCCGCCGCGCTGCGGGTTTGGGCAAAGCCCCTGAAGGCCGTGACCCCAATACTTATGAACACATGCATATTCATGCCGACGTGACTATCATTGGTGGTGGCCTTGCGGGGTTGGCTGCGGCGGAAGCTGCGGCCTCCACTGGCGTCAAAGTTCTGCTCTGCGATGAAAACCCTGTGCTGGGTGGTATTGCCGATTTAACTGCGGGAACAATTGAGGGCGACTGCGTAGTTGATTATGCCAACGCGGTTGCCGCCCGTTTGGCGACATTGCCGAATGTGCATATTCTCACTCGCACCACAGTGGTTGGTCATTTTCATCATAATTATCTCATGGCGTTTGAACGCGTGGGTGATCACGATCCGGCAATTCTG
The DNA here is from genome assembly GCA_031418535.1 of Hyphomicrobiales bacterium. Taxonomy (GTDB): domain Bacteria; phylum Pseudomonadota; class Alphaproteobacteria; order Rhizobiales; family Aestuariivirgaceae; genus Aestuariivirga. The sequence continues at coordinate 21,360 of JANOXS010000027.1, forward strand.
GCGTCAGGTGCGCCCAAGCATCGGTTGTGGAAAATTCGTGCAGATAAAGTTGTGGTGGCCACAGGTGCTCTTGAACGCCCCATTGCATTTGCAAATAATGATCGGCCAAATATCATGCTGGCTTCCGCGGTTCGCGCCATGGTCGGCCGCTATGGCGTAAGCCCGGGCAGCGCTGGCGTGGTGTTCACCAATAATGATGACGCTTACCTCACTGCCTTTGCTTTACAAAAAGCAGGCGTAAACGTGCAAGTGGTGGATTCACGGTCGCGTCCAGACGGCGCATTGGTGAAACGCGCCATTGCGGACGGCATTGACGTGTCGGTAGGCTCCGTGATCAGCGCAGTTGATGGTTCACATGGTGTAACTTCGGTCAAGATCGCAGCTTACCGCAAAGGCCAAGGCCGGGTGATTACCGAGAAAAAAGTGGAGTGTGATTTCATCGCCATGTCTGGCGGGTGGAATCCTGCACTGCACATCTGGTGTCACAATGGCGGCAAGATTCAATTTGACGATGGCTTACAAAGTTTCCGCCCCAAGTCTCATACCGATAATATCATCGCCATAGGCGCTGCCAATGGCACGATGAGTGTTGAAGCTACATTGCATGAAGCACTGGCCCTCGGGAAAAAAGCAAAAGCACTGAAAGTGCAAGAGCCGGACCGTGGCGCATTGGAGTCACTTTGGTTTGCACCTGCCACGGGAAAATATAATGAAGGCAACAAGCACTTCATTGATTTTCAAAATGATGTGACAGCGGCTGATTTAGAATTGGCACAGCGCGAAGGCTATGAGAGCGTTGAACACACCAAACGCTACACCACATTCGGCATGGCCACCGACCAAGGGAAAACGTCTAATCTCAATGGGTTGGGCGTGTTATCTGAAGCAACAGGTAAAACGATTCCTGAGATTGGTGTCACCACATTCCGCCCGCCTTACACGCCCTATTCTTTTGGTTCGATTGCCGGATCGCTTACCAACGATTTGTTCCTGCCGGTTCGCCGCACGCCAATTTTTCAGTGGCACTCTGAACATGGCGCGGTGTTTGAACCTGTTGGCCAATGGCGGAGATCATATACTTACCCGCAAGCATCGGAGAGCAAGCACGAAGCGATCAACCGCGAAATCCTCTGTGTACGGACGAAAGTGGGACTGCTTGATGCTTCGACATTGGGCAAGATCGAAATTAAGGGACCAGACGCAGCAGAATTTTTAGATCGCATCTACACAAATACATACTCCACCTTAAAAGTGGGCAAGTGCCGTTATGGTTTGATGATGAACGAGTTAGGCTTTCTTACCGACGATGGTGTGACAGTGCGGCTTGCTGATGATCATTATTTGATGCACACAACATCAGGTGGTGCCGACCGCATTGCGGCTTGGCTTGAAGAATGGCTGCAAACCGAATGGACGCAGTATAAAGTATTCGTCACTCCGGTCACCGAGCAATGGGGGCAGTTTGCTGTGGCTGGCCCGCACGCGCGGGTTGTGCTTGCAAAACTCTCGCCGGATTTTGATATTTCAAATGAAGCTTTCCCACACATGAGTTTCAAGCAAGGTCATCTTGGCGGTTATCCAGTGCGGGTGTTCCGAATTTCGTTCTCTGGTGAACTTTCATACGAAGTGGCAACACCAGCTAATTTTGGTCAGGGCTTATGGAATGCGTTGATGGAAGCTGGTGACGAATTTGGCCTCTCAGCTTACGGCACCGAAGCCTTACATGTGCTGCGGGCCGAGAAGGGTTATATCGTGGTGGGCGATGAAAGCGATGGCACCGTAACGCCGATAGACGTGGGCCTTGAAGGCATGGTTTCTAAAAAGAAAGCAGATTTCATTGGTAAGCGGTCGTTGGAGCAATCATTCCTGAAAGGTCCAAATCGTAAGCAACTTGTAGGCCTTCTCACTGAAGACCCAACTGAAGTGTTGCCAGATGGGGCCTATGCGGTAGCCCAAGTTAAAGATAAGCCCCCGATGGAGTTGATTGGTCAGGTTACATCGTCATACATGTCACCAACCTTAGGCCGCTCCATTGCCATGGCGCTCATCCAAAATGGCCGCGCGCGTATGGGCGAAGTTATTTCGTTCCCGCTGGAAGGTGGCAAGGTGATAAAAGCGACGATCACCGATACTGTATTTTACGATAAGGAAGGGGGCCGCCTCCATGCTTGAACCACAATTTGAATCTGCATTGGCGCATCGCCAATCTCCTGATAATCTCAGCATTTCTATGCGCGAGATTTCTGAACGTGGCATGATTGATTTGCGCGGGCTTAGTTCTGATAAAAAATTCATGAGTGCGGTGAAATCGGTGATGGGTTTTGATTTGCCCAAAGTGCCGCGCACATCCGCCAGCTGGGGAGACATGAAAGCTCTTTGGCTTTCGACTGATCAGTGGTTAATCCTCTGTACACGGAGCAAGACTAACGCTCTGCTCGCCGAACTTAATACTGCGCTTGGAAAAATTCACTCCCTCGCTGTGGATGTGTCCGACATGCGAGCCATCATACGGATCGAAGGCGATGGTGTTTGCGAAACGCTGATGAAGGGTAGCTCGCTCGATTTAATTGGCCCAGATTATAAAGCTGGCACAGTGCGCCGGATGCGCTTTGCCGAGATTGCAGCGCTTCTTCATATCGTCGAAGAAAATGTCATTGATATTTATGTGTTCCGTTCTTACGCGGAATATACGTGGGCGTTTTTAACCAAGGCCGCGCGCAAGGGCAGCGAAGTTAAGCTTTTCAGGGGGTAACTTTCGGGGTCATCCAATCGAACAGCTTATCAAACCCACCGAACGGATACATGTGTGGGGCGGCAATGTTGAGACTTGGCTTGTCAAAATGCAGCGTTGCAAGTTGATCAACAAATTCGTCTGGTGTTGAAACCGTCAGTAATTTCGTGATGTTCAAAGCTTGCTTGCGGATGAAGCGGGCGGAATTGCCCACACCACACATAGCTGCATAACGCACCAAAGTCTTAATCGAAGCAGGCCCCGGCACGCCGACCGAAAGTGGCAAATCAATTCCTGCATCGCGCAAATTCGATGCCCAGAGTGCCAGCGGCCCCGCATCAAACAAAAATTGAGTTGCGATAAAGCCTGTGATGTTTTTTTCTTTGAGCCATGATTGCTTTTCAAGAAGCGCTCTAAGTAACGCCGCTTCGCCGTGATGTCTGGTGATGTCTGGATTGCCTTCTGGATGTCCGGCAATACCGATGCGGGCAATGCCATTGGCTTCAAATGTTCCCGTATCCATCAATTGAATAGCGGCATCAAATTTACCAATGGGTTCAGGCGCACCGCCGCCCAAGACTAATATATCTGTGACTCCAGCTTTCGCAAATGCTGCCATGCGGGTTTTCAGATCATCTTCATCGCGCACAAATCGCGCTGGAATATGGGGGATGGGATTTAATCCTGCGCTCTTGAGGGCGGCCGCCGCATTGATCTGATTTTCAACATCTGTCGGGTCAATCAAGGCGATAAATATGTTGGTGCCTTGGGCCAATTTGCTGACCAGCACAGGCAATTTTTCTATTTGCTTCGGCGTAATTTCGACCGAAGCTTTGCGCAAAAATGCCCCCACCGGATTTTCCATCGACGCAGAGACTGCGGCTGTGTGGTGATGTGGTGCGTTCATATTGATATCTCCAAGGCTTGCTTAACCTGCCAATGAAGAGTGCTAAGAGCTTATACATAAGCGACAAAACGAGTTTGAATACGACGATTAAGCATGTGATTAGTCGTTTTCAGCACCTTCGATGGCGCTAGTAGACAATCCTGAAAACTTGGCGCAACATGCTGCAAACGGAGCTTGCGAAGATGTTCGGCGCTAAACCTAAAGACCTACCTCAAACAGTGGCCCTAATTTTGATTCCTGAATTTACAATGATGCCGGTCACATCTGTAATTGAGCCATTGCGAATTGCGAACCGACTCTCGGAAAAAACGCTTTACCGTTGGACGCTGCACTCTGTTGATGGGCAACCTGTTGCTGCATCCAGTCATATTCTGACGATGGCGAATGGCGATCTCGAAACCATTTCGCTCGATGCCACCATTGTCGTGTGTGGAGGGCTGAATGTCCAACAACACACTGATAAGCGGCTGGTCAGCTGGTTGCGAAAAACTGCGCGGCGTGGGGCCGTCATTGGTGCCGTTTGCACTGGCGCTCATGTGCTTGCCGAAGCCGGATTGTTAGATGGTTACCGCTGCACATTGCACTGGGAAAATCTGCCGGGCTTTGCTGAAGCTTTCCCGGATATCAATGCCACAGGCGGATTGTTTGAAATTGATGAAGATCGTTTCACCAGTGCGGGCGGCACGACAGCCATTGATATGATGTTGACGATGATTGCAAGCCAGCACGGACCAGATTTAGCGTCGGCTGTTGCCGAAGGAATTTTACATTCACCCATCCGTCATCACAGCGAAAACCAGCGCATGTCGCTTCCTGCCCGCATTGGGGCGCGACATCCAAAATTGGTTTCCATCATTGAAAAGATGGAGGCTAATCTTGAAGATCCCTTATCGCCGAGCTTGCTTGCAAAACAAGCTGACTTGTCGACACGTCAGCTGGAACGCTTGTTCCGGCGTTATCTTGATCGATCGCCTAAGCGTTATTATTTGGAATTGCGGTTGAAGAAAGCGCGCTCACTTTTACTCCAAACAGATTTGTCGGTGATCAATGTGGCTTTGGCCTGTGGGTTTTCATCACCTTCGCATTTTTCCAAATGTTATCGGTCATTTTATGGCCGCACACCCTACCGCGAACGCGGTGTTCCCAATGTTGAAATCGCTTAAAACATGGTGGTTAAATCGGGGAGCGAACCTGTTGGTTCGCTCCCCTCCGCTGCGTGTTTCTGCGACTGGGGGCAGTTAACAGAAAGGACGCAGCGTAGCTCTACTGCAATTCAGAGTTGCGTTTGTGTGGGTTTCCTAAGAAAAGCACATTGAATGGTGTTAGGTCAATCACAACTTAGTGATTTGACCACTTATTTTGAAAAGAAGTTTAATGGATTTAGCTGAGAAACACTCAGAATTTTATGATTTATTGACGGAAAATAGCAAAACTTTAGTAACTCTACTCTTGATTGCGTTTCTCAGCGCACTACTAGCCAACAGCAGGCAAGAGCAGGCTAAATCTCAAACCGCCCAAGTCAGCATCAGCCAGTTCCACTTTGCCGTTATACATGCTTGCGGTTTCAGTAATAATTGACATGCCAAGGCCGGAACCTGGTTTACTTTCATCCAATCTCTGGCCACGCTTCAAGGCTTCCGATCTGCTCTCGGCTGCAATACCCGGCCCGTCGTCATCGACGCGAATGGTCAGCCATGCCCGGCCTGCGTCTTGTGCAGCGGGGGCCAATGCAGCGTGCACGATGATTTTAGATTTGGCCCATTTGCAAGCATTGTCCATCACATTACCAACCATCTCTTCCAAATCTTGGCGTTCACCGCGAAATTGCAGATTTGGCGGAGCCTGAACTTCAATTTTCAGGCCACGATCTTGATTGATCCTTTGCAAGGTGCGCGCCAAAGACTGCAACACCGGCTCCACTTCTGTGGCTGACCCAATAGTTTGTGCCCGTGCCGCACGGCGCGCCCGATCTAAATAAAGATTGACCTGATTGCGCATCACATCAATTTGTTCTTTTACTTTTTCCGCAAGCGGACTTTTAGAATCGCGCGCTTCGTTGGTCAAAACACTGATCGGTGTTTTCAACGCATGGGCCAAATTTCCAACTTGCATCCTTGCGCGGTCAATAATTTCAAAATTGGATTGCACCAGCAAATTTAACTCATCTGCTACGGGTTGAATCTCTTGAGGAAAGTCATCGTGCAATAATTCAGTTTTGCCACTGCGAATATCATTGAGGCTGTGTTGCATATCGACAAGCGGCTTTAGACCAAATTTTACCTGCGCTAAAATGGCTGCCAGAAGCCCTGCACCCAACAGCCCGAGCACCGTCAGCAATGCCCTTCGAAAGGCATCAACTTCCGCGCTCAGCTCATCAAAATTTCCAGCGACTAAAAATGAGTAGTCTTGCGCACTGCCGAAGAGTTTTAACTCCTGTTCAATCACCCGCAAGTGTTGGCCTTGGCCATCACGGGCAGAAAAACTGGCAATGCCGTCTTTGTCTCTGATCTTTAAGTCCACTGTCGGAATTTCTAAACGTTGTTCAAGCAATGACCCCGATGCCAAATCCGCATCTTTGCCGCCACTCTCGCCGATTTGCCAATACCAACCTGAGAGCGGCAGATTAAACCGATTGTCAGAAATCGATCCTTGTAACTTTGGTTTTCCATCTGGTCCTAATTCAACATTGGCCAAGATGCCATCGAGAGTCGCCCGCAGACGTGAATCGAAATTCCGTTCTAAAGCTTGTTGAAACAATCCATTTAATAAAAAGCCAGCGCTAGCCAATAGCACCAGCGCCACTAAAGCTGACGACGCGATCAACCGAAACGAAAGCGAATTCGTTTGCATTGTTAACCCACGGTGCCTTGCTCAGACATGCTGTAGCCCATGCCACGAATAGTTTGCAAAACATCAACGCCAAGTTTTTTGCGCAAGCGCCCCACAAACACTTCCACAGTGTTTGAATCGCGGTCAAAATCCTGATCATAAAGATGCTCAACAAGTTCGGTGCGCGACACCACTTTGCCTGAATGGTGCATCAAATAGGCCAGCAAGCGAAATTCGAGCGAGGTGAGTTTAATAGCCGTGCCATTCACTGTAACTTTGGTGTTGGCCGTATCCAGAACGACCGGGCCACATGTCAGCTCGCTTGTGGCGTGACCGGCTGCTCTGCGCAGCAAGGCGCGCACTCTGGCTAAAACCTCTTCCATGTGAAATGGCTTGGTTACATAATCATCGGCACCCGCATCAAAGCCAGCCACCTTGTCGCTCCAGCGATCACGCGCAGTTAAAATCAGCACAGGGGTTTTTTTGCCTGCCCTGCGCCATTTTTCGAGCACACTCACACCATCTAGGACTGGGAGACCAAGATCGAGGATGATTGCGTCATAGGGTTCAGTGTCACCTAGAAAATGCCCTTCTTCACCGTCATGGGCTTTATCGGCCACATAGCCAGCGTCGCCCAAAGCCGTCACCAATTGGCGGTTAAGGTCCACATCGTCTTCGACCACAAGAATGCGCATAGCGTCCGTCTCCCGTTTAAGCTGGAGGCAGGAGCCCGCGCGTTAGCTGATTGTGCCACTGGTTGCGTCAACCATCACGCGCGAAACACTGCCACCCGTCTTCAAAGTGACAGCATAAACACCATTCGGCAAGAGCTTCACGTTCAGCACCTTAGAATCAGGGTTAGCATCGAGGGCAATATTGGCCGCTTCGGAAGGTCGGATTGGATATTGCGATCCGTTTTCGGCCAGTGGAATCAGGTTTTCTCCAGCAAAAGCAGGCGTACTCAGGGGTTGAGACACCCCAAAAAGCAACGAAGCCATGCAAGACGCGACAAAACCTTTCAACACAACCGTATTCCTTCTGATAATCCGAGGTGGAGCTATAGGATTTCCAAGCTGAATGGAAGATGAACGGGCTGAAGTAATTTAGTTTGTTGGCTCTTCGCATTTAAGGTCAACAAAAAACTTCCCTGCCCAATTAGAAGCTAGAGTGAAGTTTTCGATTATTCTGTTAACTATTTGTTTAACTTAACCTCAAGCGGCAAGTTTGTCGCATTCCAAGTTCAGCGACTTTTCATAGCTTTTTCCAAACCATGACAAATCCTTAATTCGATCTCCCATGGCACTCGCACTCTTCAGGCAAGCGTCATAAATCGCTTTCTTAAGTAACTGCTTTTCCATGATCTTTTCTCCGAAACCAGAGTTAAAACCCTGATTTACAACTCCATTTAACTATGCGACGTAACACAAACTGTACTTAAAATGTACTAACAACTATGTGTATATATGCACCGAACCGAGCAATTACACAACTACTTATGCAATACTCATATGCAACCAGTTTCCTCGTATACTAACATCTTTCAAGTTTTTCAGTGTTTGCAAGCCATAAGCAACACCCGCAAAAAACTGTCTATCAGCCAAATTCCCTATGTGAATTTTGATATGTTCAGACTTTCCTTCACTTATGCAAAGCTCAATAGCACCACTGATTACCTCCGACGCAACCTCGGCAACTACCTCTGCAGATACGTCCATAAAATCATATTTGGGAGCCAGCAGCACCCACATCACTTTCTGCGTTAAGCCAGAAGTCCCAGGCAATCGCGCACGATTAACATGCAAGATACATGCGCACTCACCGTTCAGACTAGCCGAAAAAATTGAATAGTCCTGACTTCCTGAACCATCAACGACTACACGGCGCGCATGTTCCATGAAGCTCGGTACGTATTCATCAATACTTTCGTCAAACCCCTTACATTGAGCATCCCATTCTGAGCGAATACCCTCAAATCCTGCTTTAGTCACCAAACTCAATGCCATTACAATCCCCAATCAAAACCACTACTCTGCTTCTGAGTTAAACAGAAGTTTGCTCTCTGTAAACTTCTAACGCATTTGCCAGCTTATCGATCCAAAAATAAAAGTTATAGAATGCAAACTAACGTTTCTAAGTAACGCTCTTTCGATTCGTATGGACCGACCAAATGGCTGTGCCCAGCGAAAGTGCGGCCGTCAGCACTGCGCTGTAATCGCCCGCAGGAATTACACCTTTGCCAATTAGAAATGATAAAACAGGCGGAACGATGGCTCTGACGATGCCACCAAACATATTGAGGTTCATAAAAAGTCTCCTTTGGTTGTTGATTTAAATTTGTCTCAGTCGCGCAAATTGAAAATGCATTCCGTCGCAGCGCGGCTCGTCGGTGGTGTCGCCATTGCCGTTCCAATCGCCGCCCCACACGCCGCCCAGTTTTAAGAACGGCTCCACTACTTCTCTGCGAAGGCCCGCAAATTTGGGGGTGCGATCATGCAAGCCATTATGAGGCGCATCAAAATCAATGGCGCAACCATAAGCATGCATGGACAAGTGCTGCATGCCGCGCATTGTGCGAAAACTATAGGAGCCTGAAAAAACATTCATGCCCCAGTCATCAATGACGTTTTGGTCGCGGCCTGCATTGTCCCAAACCGTGTTGAGCCAAGAGAGTGTTGCGGCGGCGCAGCGTTTATGAATGGGAAAATGCCTGACTGGTTTCATCATGCGGGTGAAAAACGGTGGCGTCACCTGTGCGATATTTTCGCGGTACCAACCCAAATCAACACTGGCGCCACCCCGCCCGCGGGGATTTCCATAGAAAAATTCTGCCTCCCTTTGAAGTGGCCATTGGGTCATTCTAAATTCCTCTTGAAATTAAGGGCGAAGGCCCATGAACAGTGGGAGATAGCGCCCCAGCACCGCGCCGAATGTTGTGGAAAGCCCAATCACAATTGTCAGAGTGCGCCAGCCACCTTGAACACCCACCAAAGCATCGCGAATAACGCGAACGTCAGAGCGAATGGCTTGAAGCTCAGACTCGACGGTTTGCATCCGCGCTTCAAGATTGCCAATTTCACGTTCGATTGAGGTCATGCTAAAACTCACCAACAGGTTATGATGACAAGGCCGTTGCCACCATTGCCGCCTTTGCCAGCGGTAAAGCCAGCACCGCCGCCGCCGCCGCCGCACCCAATTGCACCATCACCGCCCGCACCGGCAGAAGCGGTGTTTGAAGAGCCTCCACCAGTGCCGCCGCTGGCCCCAAACGGTACCGAGCTAAAAAATCCGTCATTGCCACGATTGGTGCCTGCAGCTCCGCCACCAAATGTGGGAAACCAGCCGCCCCCAATTGTGCTGCCGCCTGCAAAATCTGCAGATGTCGTTCCGCCGCCGCCACACCCACCGGAAAGTGGAACAGTTGCGTTGCCCCATGTAACTGAAGTACCCGCCGCACCCGCAACTGCCCCTCCGGCACTCCCTGCTTGACCAGCAGTGGCTGCAAAAACACCTGTGTTTGCCAGAGTAGGCAAGGTGGCAATCGAAGCTGCGGCACCCGCTGCGCCAACTGAGGCGGCGGTTCCTGCCCCGCCAGCTCCAGCTGCAGCGTTTGCAGCGATGAGCAATCGGTTTTGTGTCGTTGCGTCGGGCCTGATGGCCACTTGCGTGATGCCACTCGCAGCGCTTCCTGCTGCAGCTGCGGCACCCCCTGCGCCTCCCGTCGCGACGTTCACAAACAAGACGTCCGGCAAGAAAGCGAGGGCCATTGTGAGCCGTGCAATTGCACCAGAGCCACCACCGCCGCCGCCGCCCCTTGCTGTTGCAGCAGCCGCGCCAAAGCCACCGCCACCGCCGCCACCTGCAGAGATTGCGAGAATGCTCACCATAGATTTACCGCGAGGCTTCACCCATGATTGCCAATCATTTGCACCGAGCGCATTAAAAATGAAGGTTTCGGCACCATTGGCCGTGCTTGCCAGATGTGAGAAATCTAACATCAGTATTTTCCACCAACAGCCGAAATCATGTAGCCCGCAGCAACGGCAGTGCCGATTGTGCAATTGACTTTGTAGCCAGGAGGCAAAGCGATATTAATTGGCAAAACATAATCCGGCTGTGCAGCAATTTCTGAGAGTGTTGTGGCGGGCAGAGTCAACTCTGCGATCAGTGCGTTGTTTGAAGCTGTGCTGTTTGCGGCTCCGTTGTTTACAAAAACGCGCAGCACTGTTGCAACATTTGTGCCCAAAGGGCGGGCGACAATTTTTTGCACAAAGCCACCATTGGTCGCATCTGCTGTAAAGATAGATCCGACCGTCCCAGTGCCGTCTTTGGCAGTATTGGCCGTTGTAAGCGCCGCCGTGTTCCATTGAACATCGGAAACGCGTGAAAAAATTGGTTGCGTGTTTGCGGGCATTTAGTTTCTCCTAAAAAGCAATAAGTGAGCGAGCTGCGATCAGAGCCCACGGGTTGAAATCAACCGTGACAACAGAACCAACGTTTGACGCAATTATATTTGGCCCTGTAAAATTGAATTGCGTGACAGCGGTCGTTAAGGTCACGCCCTCGTCTTGGACAATCACAGCGCCCCCGCCGCCTCCAGGCGGAGTTATCCATGTCCCATCTTCACGTAAAAATCGTGTGGTCCCCGCGGTTGCACCAGCATCTGGCACCAAACCAACTTTGTGCGATGCACCTGATCCAACAAAAAGGTCCGCCAAGCCTACAAACGTGTCGTTGCGCGCTGGCAGATTCCAAAGACCACTGGCAATTGCGGCTGGCACAATTCCCGTCGAACCGCTCGTGGAGCCTCCAAGATTTAACGGGACGGTGGGCGTCACAGTTTGGCGAACATTGCTTCCAATCACCGTGACCTTGATATTGTTGGTGCGATCAAAATACTCATAATCGGCGTTGTCCCATGCAATAAACGGTGTTGGTCCCGACATCGCAAAGTTAGCATTTGCATCAATTGCAAATGAGGGTGCGGTCTGGGGCGATGTAAAGGTGTTTCCGACGTTGGTATAGGCGATATTGGCGGGCGCACCGGCTATTCCCAGCAGCGTTGCCACTTGTGCCGCAGTGAGATCAGCGGCATTTGCGGTGCCACCTGTGTTATTGCCTTTCAGTGTGCCTGCCGCCATGGTGGCCAGCTTGCCGTTAGAAACTGTATTGGCATCAACAGTCCAATTTGTGCCAGAGGCTGCAACAGTTATATCGCCCTTGTCGCCGTCCGAAATTCCGCCGCCGCCACTTCCCGCCAGATCAATACTTGTGCCGTTTTGTTGGCCTCGAAATTTGCCCGTTGTGGAGTTATACCACAGTTGGCCATTGCTTGGAGTTGCTGGCTCGGCACTTTGCGGGTCGAGCACGGCATTATTTTTAATTACAATTTTGCCGCTGGTGCCAGAGACAATCAACGATTCAAAAAAGCTTGAACCGTTGGTACTCACTTTAAAATGCAAATCATCATCGCCCGCCGTGCCGATTTCAGCGCGACCGGAAAATCCGGTTTGCAGCAGCAGGCTGGCCGTGTCTGTGGGGGCTGACTTGTTGATTTTAAACTGAACCCCCGCACCCACATTGTTGAAGAGGACTGACGATGAACTCACCGCCATTTTGTTGGTGGCATCTGCGGTGGCGTTTACGCCAAGCAAGCTTAGGTTTTGTAAGGTCGTTGGCAATGGTGGGGTAACCCAAGTTGTGCCATTGAAAACGAGGAGCATATTTTCTGCTTCTATCCACGCCCGCCACCCTGCGCGGGGCACTAAAAATCGCCAAGCCCCGGCCACGCGCAAAGCCACATGCCCCGCATGGCCAAGCCATTCCGCTGTGGCACTTGCTGCCACGAGATATCGGTTGCCATCAACCGGAGCCAAGGGCGGCGTTGCCACAACACGAGACGTGACTGACAGATGCAGCAACCCATCCACGAGTGACAGCGCATCATTCAGCGTCACATGTTTTTGGGCCTGCGAAGCGGCAAGATAGGGCAAAGCCAATAGAGGTGAATCAGACACTGATAATCCTTTCGAGAGGGGCGCCTGGGCCGTAAGCGGCACTTATTTGGGCGACACGCGCGGTGAAATTAGGGGGCAGCGCACCAAAATCGGCGAGGAGATTGGCTGACGTGTATTGATAAGAAGAGGAGGACGTTGTGACACTGCGCAAAACCGTGGCACCGTCTAGAATATCTACTTTGTAAAATTCTTGATCTTCGCCCAAAGGCACGTCGCTCACATCCCAAGAGTCGCCATTCACGCGCGTGGCTCTGATCCATGTCAGTAAAACACCGACACCATCAGTCACCGATTTTAGTCGGACCGGAGGCAAAGGCCGCAGAGCTTTTAATTGGCCCGAGAAATCAAATTGCACATAGGATTGATGGCCGTGGTCGAGCGCAATGGGGCCCAACCGCCATGTGTTCGTCAGCGCCACTTCGGCCTGTAGTAAATCTGGCTGAACCACGGCGGCATTCAACAATATAAAATCTTGACCAGCAGGCCTTGTCGTCAGCATATCTGGCGAAGATCCGGCAAGGCCTCTTAAAAACCCGCGCAGGATATAAGTATCTGCGGCCACAAGTTCGGCAAACTGAAATTGTATAATTTCAAAACCGGTTGTACTCGACCCAATGCAAGCAAAGTTAGCGCCATTTACCAGCTCGTCCAGAGACACGGAAGCCAGAGCCCCTGCCCGCATTTTCACCGTCAATGCTGTCGTAAAATCCACCACATCAAGCATGCCAACTGGCCATGCTGTTTGCGTTGTGGCCATGGTGGCCTGCTGGGTAATGAAGCGATTGAATACATAACTGCTCGCCCCAGACTTTTTATACAGCGCAAGTGCCGAAGGCCACGGCGTCGCATGAGCGGCAATCCAAGGTGCAGCTGAATTTGTCATGGCCAAATCCATCATCACGCTGTCGGCCTCGCCATAAACAACAGGGCGTGCCAAACTTATGGCACGGTCAAGCGCAGGCGGCGGATCGTAAACTGATGCATCATATTCCACGGCTTCAATTTTGCGCGCTATGCCATCGGCAATTGCTGTCACGCGCCAACTGGCACCATTTAATTTTAGGACATCGCCTGCTTCAATTTTTGCAAAGCGCGGCGGCAGATTAAACTGCGCGGTTTCGCGTCCCACCCATGCTTCAGCGAGGGCCACATCAACACGTTGTTGCGCAAGCGGTTGGCCGATGGCTGCCGCCAAATTGAAACTAATTTCTCGCGCACTTCCCGTTCCAGTTTTGGTTTGGGCCACGGCGGCATTGCGGTAATCTAATCCTGCCTCAACATAACCCATGCGCACAGCAGACGGCAGCTCGGTTTCCTGACCCCGCGTTTGCAAAAATAGTGCTTGGTCGGCACCTTCTTCACCTAAATCATCTAGCTCAACAACAAACTCTGCTGCATTGCGCCTCGAACTGAAAATCAATTTTCCGTCGGATTCAATGGCGTCAATGGCAAAGCTTTGTAGAAGTCCTTCTAAAGCAGCCCGCGCGGAAAGCGGACGATCAATGACAAAGCCATCCACCAGCCCTTCAACTTTAGAAACATCAAGATCAGTCAATCCAAAATGGGAAGATATGGTTGTGATAAGGTCGCCCAAATCCACAGCCCCCAAGCGACCATTCAGCCAATGTCCCCGGGCATAATTTTCAGCATCACTCCAAACGTCCGAGCGAGTGGGGTAAGCCGGATATGGCCTTGCATCCCACGTCCAATAAAAAATGCGCGAAGGTTCAACCATTTTTGCGCCGTAAACTGGGGACAGTGGATTTTGGGGCGAGCTGTTCCAGTAGGATTGCACAGCGCGCAGAAACGCATTCTGAATTTGCACATCTTGCTGCCCCCCAGAATAAGGTGGCAACGCGCTTTCTGCAGACTTCGCATCATAAAATGTGTTGGGCGCATTGGTGCCTTTTTCGATTGCCGGACATCCGGTTTCGGTGAACCAGATGGGCTTTGATTGTGGCACCCAAGACGTTGGCGTTGAGGCTTCAACACCCAGCGGACGATTGTAATGTTGAGAGCTCCACCATGCTTTTAAATCTTTGGGTTTGAACACCCACGGCTTGTTATAAGCTCCATCTGAAATCGCGGTTCGCATTTGCGCATCGCGGTCACTTTGAGATGCGTAATACCAATCATAGTTTTCACCTGAGGATATGCGCCTTTGCAAATAGCCTTGATCATAAATGCTGTGGGCTTCATTTATATAATCCAGATGATTGCGGCCATCGCGCCAATCAGTCAGGGGCAAGTAATTATCAACACCAATAAAATCTATCGACGCTGAAGACCACAGCGGATCGAGATGAAAATACACATCTTGTGATCCGTCTTGTGGATGATGGCCAAAATATTCGGACCAATCAGCACCATAGGAAATTTTGGCGCTCGGCAAAATTGCTTTCACTTCAGCCGCCAAAGTCTGCAATGCTGCTACGAAGGGATAGGTGTTGGCCGACGACCGCAAGGTTGTCAGCCCCACCAATTCGCTGCCGAGAATAAATGCATCAACACCGCCTGCTGCCGCGCAGAGTTTTGCATAATGCAAAATCATCCGGCGGAAACTCCATTCGGCTGGTCCTGAATAATTTACGGTGTCTGCAGCAGCTGCAAATTGTGAAGGAGCTGCTGTGCCTACGAAACTGGAAATCTGTGTGGCAGCTGATGCCGTTTTGTCCGGCGTTCCCGCCCGCCCTGGCGCAACACTTGCTGTAATGCGGCCGCGCCAAGGGTAATTGCTTTGGGTGCCCGCACTATAAGGATCAGGCAAGCTGTTGCCTGCGGGAATATCCATCAAAATGAAAGGATAGAACATCACTTTCAATCCGCGCGCGTGCAAGTCCTGAATAGCGCGGATCACCGATCCATCTGTGGGAGTTCCACCAAAGGCGCTGTTTCCTGAAATCTGGCTCACGTGATAAGCGCCGCTCCGAGTTACCCCAGACACTTTCCATTCGACTGGCGAAGTGGTTTTGCTGGCGCGGTCTACACCCGGTTTTATCTGGCAAGAGCCACAGCGCAAATCGCTGCCGAACCATGAGACAACCAAGGACACGGCATCGAGGTTTCCACAGGTTGATTGCAGTTGATCAACCGAGACTGAAAAATCACTGCGCTCTGCCGATACGTGAGCATTTTCACTTTCGGTCACACCAGCCGCAGCACTGCGGGTGACCAAAGTTGTATCATAACCAAATTCGGTGGCACCCGGAATGATGCTCACCGCCTTTACAAGTGCAGCGGCACTGTTTCCGGCCTTTAAGATTTCGAATGCAAGTTGCGGGATGCGATTGCCAAATTGCGCCAAAGGCAAGCGTTCAAATACAAGATAGGCCACACCGCGGTAAGCGGGCGACGGGCCCTGAATGGCTGTGATTAAACCGTCGGCGCTTTGCGTTTGCGTTCCGAGATAAAGTCGCGGGCTAAATGCCTCAATATCTATTTCTTTGCCATCAGCCCACACGCGGCCAATGCCGTCAATTTCCCCTTCGCAAAGTCCGACCGCGAAATTTGCGAAGTATGAATAATCTGTGCTGGATGCTATTGGTCCGCCTTTGGCTGAGGTTTTCTGCGTTGAGGTATTGGTTAGCTCCTCTACATTTGAGGCCCAGATCACCTGACCAGAAATCCGCATACGGCCATAGACAAGGGGAATGGGCGCACCTTCTTCGGATGACATCACGCGTAAATTTGCAAGCCGCGGGCCTTCACGGTGTTGCTCACTGCCAAAAATTTGTTGGTCAATGATGTTGCCGGCAATGGCACCCGCCGCCCGACCGATGATGCCACCAATGGGACCACCCAAAGCCTTGCCGATGGCGGAACCCACATATTGTAAGACAACTGTTGCCATCAGCGTGCACTTTCCGGGAAACGAAATACAAAGGCCAAGCGCCGCAACCACCATGCGCTGAGGGCAACCTCGCTCACGCAAGCACCGTCTTGCGCGTGGATCATGGTCGTACGCCCTGTTGCAATGGCCGCATGTTTGGCAGGCAGATGCGGCTTCCACCGAAACAACAGCACATCACCTTCCTGGAAAACCAGTTGCGGAACTGAAATCAAATGGCGTCTTCCGGCATTGGCCAGCGCTTCTTCTAAACCGGCTTCGGCCCAGTCTGGCGAATAGCTTGGCGGCAATTCCGGCTCAGTGCCCAAATGCTCGCGCCACACGCCCCGGATCAAACCCAGACAATCGCAGCCCACATTTTTGAGCGAGGCTTGATGGCGGTAAGGCGTGCCAATCCAGTCCCTCGCGAGATTTACAATTGAGTCAGTCATCGGAATTTTCCTGATTTAGAAGCCGCGCTTCAAGCCATCATTTTGGCCGTTTGAGCTGGCGACACTCAAAACAAAATCATTGCCTGGCATGTGTGGAAACCCGCGAAAATTTGGGGCGTTTACAAATTTGCTTTGGCAGGTTGAAAACTGTTTATCGCAGCCAGCTTGCGCGGTAACGACGCTGCCCACGGCTATTAGAATTTTCGGCGCGGACCATAGCTCAATGCGCGCAAAGCTGGCGAATTTGCGGTGGCGTTTAATTTCCAAATTTGCCAGCCCAACTTTCAGTGTGCCTCTGGTAAACCAATCATCAACATAGCTTTGCAACCCCGATAATTGCAATGCATTGCCATCCACAGCTAAGATTATTGCGGTCGATTGGTAAGTTGCACTGTTTAAATTAACGCCGCAATTGCCGTCACCTAAAATGGCGTCGCAACCATATTGAAACAACCGGCCTTCTTCTTGGTTCATCAGATGGGCAAGGCCACGCACTTCGGCTGTGAAATGGCCTTGGCCATAAGTTACTTCGCCCAAATGGCCTTTGCGTTGCAAAAGACGCTGGTTTGAATCTTGCCAATTCACCATCCAGATTTCAATTTGTGCGTGGTCGTAATCACCATTGTTAAGCCGCGTAGAATCGAGCTTGGTTGATTGTAAGGCCCCCGCAGCATCTAAGTTATCGATATTTAATCCAATGCTGGATTGAATTTCGCTGGCCTCAAAACCAGCCTGTGCTTCAAAAACTGTGCCGTCAAATGTTATAGGTTCGTCGCAATCGGTAAACCCGATTTTTTCACCGTTGCGAAGGGTCAGCCGCCAGCAGTGGCACAGTGCTGTGGTGCCTGAATCGAGATGGGTTTGCAGGGGTGCTGAAATTATTTTCATGGCCGCACCTCGATCAAATTTATATCTGGGATTTCGCCTGCCTGAAAATTGGCGATGTTGATTGTAAGTTGGTCACTGTCAAATCGCACTGGCACATCAAACTCAAATCCTGCGGAAATTATCTGCCCTAAAGTAGGAATATGCCCGGCTGTGAAAGTCAGAATGCCAGTTTGCAAATTCACCGTGAAAAAACTGGAGGCGACTCCATTCACCGCAACTAAAATTGTTCCAGCAACGGGAGCTGCAATCACCCGTGCATAGTCGCGAAGGCCGCTCCCGTATTTTTTGATCAGTTGAAAACTTGCTGTCGTGCCTTCGCCCACTCCAAGCGTTTGGTCATTGGCCGAGGGAATTGCACTGGCGGCGCATGATTTGAAATCAACATGGTCCTTCCAGCGGAAAGCATGAAGTCTGCCGCGGCGTTCTTCAAAAAAGGCGACAACCTGTTGAATGTCGTTGAGTGACTTTACGCCAAAGCCTGCATTATAGCGCCGCCTGGAGTTCACCCATCGGGAATTGCGTTCTTCGCGGCCAGAGGCTGTGGTCACCACGTCGGTGCGCCGCTCCGGGCCGCCAGTTGCGCCTCTTGAAATAGTCGTTGGAAATCGAACAGCATCAAAAGCCATTTATAAATTCCTTTGCCCGCGCGAAACAGCTCGATTCATTATGGCAGCGATTTGTGATTGCGATTGTCTGAAACCTTGCACATCAGGTGTTGAAATATTCACGGTCACATGTGTGGTTCCACCGCCGCTGGTGCGGACCCCAAGCTTGCCATCGGCCCCTCTGGCCAAGGGCATAATGGCTTCAGGGCCGGCCTCCCCCATCAAACCCGCGCCGCCGCGCATAGGGAAAAGTACGGGACTGTTGACGATGCCGCCAGCCGCAAATGGGGTAACACGCCCTGCGGAAATCACATTGCCGTTGGCATTGGCCAAAGCATTGGAAAAAAGATTTCCGAGCAAATTTCCAACAGGTTTAAGTGCCGCCGAAAGTGCTGTCTGGCTGAGAGATAAAACCAAACCTTTCATGACATCGCTCAAGTTGCGGCCATGAATGATTGCCCCTGCAAATGCGCCTACGAGTTTAGTGCTGAAGCTGTCGGCAAGCTTGGACAAGTCTTGCATTTCAGAGCGAAGTTCAGCGGTACGAAGTGAAAGTTCGTCAGTCATTGATCAGGAAACCTTTGCATTAAATCTTCAAGGCTCTGGCGCAGCCCGTCAGCGTTTGCTGGTTGGGAGAGGGACCAAAACGCGGCCGCAATTTCTCGCGGGGTGCTGCGCCAGAATTCAGAAGGGCTGAGGTGCAAAATGCCGAGGCCTTTATGCATCAGTTCAGCCCATGGGAAAATTTTAGTCATTATTAAATGTGGCTTTGAGTAAATCAGCCACAATGCGTAAATATCCGGCGGCCCCGCCTTGAACGGATAATTTAGCGACATCAGCGTCAGTCAAAACGGAGCCTGCTCCGCGCAATCCCGCCCCCAAAACAATAATTGCATCTGTGGCTTTGATGCGCCCCGTCTCGAAGCGTTCAGCAATGGCGATTAAATCTTCGCCGCCATAGGCATGTTCGATTTCTGCGAGTGCGCCGAGCGTTAAACATAGTGTATGCGTTTGCTCGCCCAATTGGGCTGCAATTTCGCCTCGGTGTCGGTTGACCATGGCCCACCTCAAATTGCTGTAAAGGTTAATTGGCCAGCCGACGCCAAGGCCAAATCGAATGTCACTTCAGCATCGTGACGTGCACCAAAATCCAGCGAGGTAATTTGGAACGGCCCTTGCACGATGCCAAAGGCTGGAATGGTGATTTGCCAATTCACGATGGTGCCATTGAAGAAATAATTTTGCAGTGTCACATCGGAGGCCGCATCCTTGAAAATTCCCTGGCCGCGAATGCTAGCAGATTTTAACCCTGCCCCCGCCAATAGCTCTCGCCAAGCGCCCGCTGATTCCTGGCTGGTGGCATCCACAGTTTCTGCGTTAAATGTCAGTGCGTGGCTGCGAAGCCCCGCCACGGTAATGAATGCGTTGCTGCCGGTTGAATCAATTTTCAACAGCAGGTCGCGGCCTTTTTGGGCTGGCATATGGGGCTCTCCTAAAGGGGTTCGGTTGCGGCGCGATATCTGATCAACGCAGCGAAATTTTCAGTTTTTGAATTGCGCGAAATGTTGGTGAATACCACGCGCAAGTTGATCAACTTATGGTCCGTCAAAATGAGTGCTGAGTTATCTAAAACCGTTTCAATTTCATGGGCGATAGCTTGCGCAGCATTTCTGCTGCGCTGATTGGTTGTCACCTCAAGTGTGATGAAATGCTCATGGGCCTTTTGATCGGCCACACTCCAGTCACGGGTTTCAATGTCAGTGAACAGCACGAATGGAGGGTTGGCCCCACGGGGCGCTTCATCAAAAATATTGGCGCCGCCGAGGAGAGTTAGAAGCGGTGCGCGGGCCAGTAGTGCACCGCGCATGGCTTGCTGTATGGCTGTCGCTGAATTCATCTGAGCCTCACAGTGCGGTAAGGTGCCAGCAGCATTTGTGCAGTGGCCGGAAATGCGCCCGCATCCACATCACCTCTGCTGGAAAACCAATCGCTGATGATCATCAACATTGCTTGCTTGATTGCTTCGGGCACCACGGTAGCCACTGAGCCAAAGCCAGTGATCAGTTTTATC
>JANOXS010000028.1:0-31618 GCA_031418535.1 Hyphomicrobiales bacterium
CAGGGCGCGCTTCCTCTGGAATGCGCGGTTTCCAGAACACGCGGTCGCGGATGAGATCAGCCAATCGTTCCAACATATCCACGCGAACAGCGCGTTTGCCGCACACACGGTAACCGCAGATGGCGTAAAAGCCCTCAGGCACAGTCGAGTCGGCGATTGTTGAGGTTAGGCCATTTGCAGGAGGAGCTGGCACTGGGCCAGTTCCAGTCTCGCCTTTGTTTTTTTGTAACCACCATAACAAAAGGCGCATGTCGGTTGCCGCTGGCTTTAAGAGGGCTGGTAAGAAAATTTGGAATGCGCCGAACCGTGCACCGGAGCCTCGTAA
This sequence comes from Hyphomicrobiales bacterium, assembly GCA_031418535.1. Taxonomy (GTDB): domain Bacteria; phylum Pseudomonadota; class Alphaproteobacteria; order Rhizobiales; family Aestuariivirgaceae; genus Aestuariivirga. The sequence continues at coordinate 326 of JANOXS010000028.1, forward strand.
TTTAGCCCGGTCATCTTGGGTCAAAGCTTTTACGTCTTCGCTCACGCTTTCTCTCGGCAAAACTCCAAAGTGTTCGACGATGCGAAACGCCATGCCACGGGCCGCAGCTTCAAAACCTTCAGCTGCTTCCAACTTTACCAGTGGCTCGAGTAGGCTTGCTAAATAACGTTCGATGAATTTTTGCAATCTCTCTCGCACTTCATCACGTGCTGCCCCTTGCAGCACATCATGGGCCACAACTTCAGCACGGGGACGCAAGGGGTGATCGCCTGCCAAAACGCGGCCCACTACATTGCTGGCCCACACAATTTCGCCATTGCGGTTAAGCTTTAAATCTGTGTCGGTGGTCATGGCCAAAGCTTTGGCGCGCTTGCCAATTTCTTCCGTTACAGCAGAGAGGCTGGCGGTTTTCAGCAGGCGAACGTCGGCACCCTCGGCCGTATCAGCCGTGAAGTTTAAACCCTGAATGCGACCAACAAATTCGCCTTCAACTTTAACTTCGCCGCCATCATCAACATTCGTCATCAAGCCTTCCTTTCGCGCCAGCCTTTGCATCAATACACTGCTTCGGCGATTGATGAAACGCTGAGTTAGCTTTTCGTGCAAAACATCGGATAATTTATTTTCGATCTCTTTAGCACGCGATTGCCAATAAATAGGGGCTTCCAGCCAGTCTGCGCGGTTGGCAATAAAGGTCCATGAGCGCACATGCGAAATGCGGGTGGAGAGGGCATCAATGCCGCCCTCCATATTATCGCTCATGGCGAGTTGCTTTGAAAACCAATCTTCCGATAGAAATCCCCTGCCTGTGTGCAAGTCATGGATAATGCGGCCCACCAGATGGGCGTGTTCGGCAGGCGAAATATTGCGGTAGTCTGGAACCTGGCAAACCTCCCACGCGCGCTTTACGTCTTTGGCGGACTTTATAAGTTTAACGATAGAACTATCCCGGCACATAGCCTCAAGGGCGCGTACATCGGGTGCGTCTTGGGCTTTGGTCAAGCCTTCGCCTTTGGGAAGGGTGCCCAAGCTTTTGCGCAACCCATCCAAGCCTCGGAAATCTAATTCGCGGTTGCGCCATTGCAACATGCGCACTGAATCGAAATTATGGTTCTCTAATCGGTCAATCATTTCTTGATCAAAGGGTTCGGCATCCGCTGTCACGCCAAATGTGCCATCATTCATATAGCGGCCAGCTCGGCCTGCCACTTGGCCCAATTCACCGGGGTTTAGATTGCGAAATTGAAAACCATCAAATTTGCGCGTTGCGGCAAAGGCCACATGATCCACATCCATATTAAGGCCCATGCCTATGGCATCAGTTGCCACCAAATAATCCACGTCGCCTGACTGATAGAGGGCCACTTGCGCGTTTCTGGTGCGGGGGCTGAGTGCGCCCATGACCACGGCAGCACCACCGCGCTGGGTGCGAATAAGCTCGGCCACAGCGTAAACCATTTCGGCAGTGAAGGCCACGATGGCCGAGCGACGCGGCAAACGCGATAATTTTTTCTGGCCTGCATAAGCTAAAGTTGAAAGGCGCGGTCTTGTGACGAAATGACAATGGGGGATCAGTTTTTCGAGGATGGGGCGCATAGTGGCAGCGCCCAACAACATCGTCTCATCGGTTCCCCGCCGGTGCAGCACGCGGTCCGTGAAAATGTGCCCGCGTTCAAAGTCAGCGCAAAGCTGCACTTCATCAATAGCGAGGAACGGCACCTCAATGTCGGGCGGCATAGCTTCGACCGTGCACACCCAATACCGCGGCTCAATGGGGATGATTTTTTCTTCACCCGTAATGAGGGCCACAGCTTGATCGCCAACCTTGGCGCGCACTCGGTCATAAATCTCGCGGGCCAGCAATCGCAGCGGCAAACCAATCATGCCTTTGCCGTGCGCTAACATGCGCTCGACAGCGAGATGGGTTTTTCCGGTATTGGTGGGCCCCAGGACGGCAGTGACGGGGCGATGTGGTGGCATGGATGCAAACTAGTTAGGAAATTTGCTTCGTGCAAATCTAAAATGTTTTATGTGTTTTGAGGGCTAAATGCAGCGAGCCAAAGCGCTTGCGATATTGGGCAGGGGTTAAACCCACTTTCCTGCTAAAAAGCCTGCTGAAAAAGCTCGTATCTTCGTAGCCTGCTTCATTTGCAATAGCTGCAATTGAAAGATCGCCCGTTTCCAGCATTTGCTTGGCTTCTTCCAGCCGTAGGGCATGGATATAATCAAGCGGCTTCATGCCCGTTGCCAATTTAAAACGGCGCTCGAAGCTGCGCGGCGAGAGGCCCGAAAGTTTGGCAAGAGCCGCCACGGGGGAAGGAGTTTTGTAATTCAGCCCCACCCACTCTTGGCATTGGTGTATCACCGCGTCTTGTGACTGCCGTAAATAGAGCAGCGAAGCAAATGGCTTTTGACCAAGATCATGCCATTGCAGCATGTAAACTTTGGCGACCTCAATGGCTTCTTTCAGCCCGACAAACCTCGCGATTAAATAAAGTGTCAAGTCCTGCCAGCTTGATCCGCCACCCGCTGTTAAAATGCGTTGGGACAATCCGCTTAAAACCAGTGACTGATTGGGCGTCACTTTAACATTCTGATAGTTATGAGACAGCATCTTAGCATAGCCCCAGTGAATTGTGGCTTCACAATGCGCGAGCAAGCCTGCTTCTCCGAGCAGCACTGCGCCTGAACAGGCGCTGGCCATCATGGCTCCGTTTGCATGAATTTTCTTGAGCCAAGTAACTTCAGGCTCATATTGACCCGATATGCTGCCTTGCGGATCGACAAAGAAATCTGGAATGCACACAATGTCTGGCGGCGGACAATTTGAAAAATCATAGTGGGCGCAAATTGATATTCCATTGGCAGCATTAAAGGGTTCACCGCTGCGTGCGACAATATAAGGACGCATTTTTTGATCGCCGGCGATGCCCTTGGTGATGAAGCTGAAATCGCGACCCGGGGATGAAAACAAGTCAAACATGCCGTACAGGGCCGAGGCCGTAACTTCAGGTACAGCGAGAATGGCAACGTTGAAGGGCACTTTAAGTGTCATAATGGCGGAAATGACCAGTTATCAGCTTTTTCGACTTTAGGACTTGTGCTCTTTTCAATCTAGTCTTTTCTCAAATTTGGAGGATGCGACCATGACGAAATCCCAAGCCCACAAGATTTCATCCGAAAAGATTGAAGCTTTACGAGCTTCCATACACGGTGAAGTGCTGGATGCAAAAAGTGCAACTTTTGATGAGGTGCGCGTAATCTGGAATGCCATGATCGACCGCAAGCCTGCGTTGATTGCCCGCTGTCGCAATGCTGGAGATGTGGCAACAGCGGTAAACTTTGCTTGTGACAACGGGCTGGCCATTGCCATTCGTTCTGGTGGCCATAATGTAGCGGGTTATGCAGTCTGTGATGACGGTCTGATGATTGATCTTTCACTGATGAACGGGGTTCGTATTGCGCCTGATTTAGAGACGGCCATCGTTGAGGGAGGTGCGACGTGGGGCGATCTGGATGCGGCAACCACACCTTTTGACCGAGCAACTCCAGGTGGTCTAATTTCACAAACGGGAGTTGCCGGACTCACCCTTTCGGGTGGGATCGGTTGGTTGCGCGGCAGCCACGGGCTGAGCTGTGATAATTTATTGGCAGCTGATGTTGTAACAGCCGACGGTAAACTGGTTCATGCAAGCGCCTCTGAAAATGCTGATTTGCTTTGGGCTTTGCGCGGTGGCGGCGGAAATTTTGGCGTAGTTGTTAGTTTCACTTTTAAGATTCATCCCATCGAACCCAAGCTCATGTTCTGCGCTCCAGCTTATCCTGAGAAGCGGGCCAATGAAATTATTCCCTTTTGGCGTGATTTTATGAAAACTGCGCCAGACAAGCTCAGTGGCTTGGTCGAGTTTTCAACCATTCCAGATGATCCGGCTTATCCCGAGGCCACTTGGGGAAAGCGTGTTTTGGCGCTGGCACATGTTTATGATGGTCCAGCGGATGAAGGCGAGCGCGTTGTTGAACCCTTACGCCATTTCGGCGAACCGCTGCTCGATTTCAGTGACCAGATGTCATACCGCGCTATTCAAACAGCTTATGATGCCTTGTTTCCCAGAGGTCGTGATCGGTGTTATTGGAAATCGACGTATCTCAAAGGTCTCGATGAAACCGTGATCCATGATTTCACAGCACGTGTTGCCCAGCGCCCCTCTGAGAAGACCATCGCTTCTATTTGGCAGTTCGGCGGTGCAGTGCAACGCGTCGCTGCTGATGCAACTGCGTTTGGCGATCGGTCCATGCCTTATATGCTGAGTTTCGATGGTGTGTGGTCAGACCCCGCTGATGATGAGAGCAACATAGAGTGGGTTCGCAATAGTTGGGCTGATATGCAACGCCATTCAACCGGACGAATGTATTTGAATTTCCCCGGCCACGGCGAAGGTGCAAATCTGGTGCGAGATGCATTTGGGGCCGAGGCTTATGCGCGGCTGCAAAGCGTGAAGCGTAAATATGACCCGCATAACATCTTTCACTTAAATCAGAATATCACGCCAAGCCAAGTGGTTTAATTTGAACCAGCTTCTTAACCTCTAGATTCAAACAGGAACGAACCGCGCCCGAATCGCTACTGGCTGTTGATTCAGTTTTTGTTCCAAGGGGAATCCGGAGGTTTTTGTTTTTTGGGTCGTTCTGGCTTGATTAAGCACTGAGATTTTGCGGTATTACGGCACCGCTGCAATTAACTGATTTGCTCTTATGGTTAATAAATTCGCTTTCCTGCAGTCTGGCAAAGCCCGCGAAATGTAACAGTTCGTTCCATCCGAGAACAGAGTGTGCCCGAATCGCTACTCTTGATTTATTCTGCTTTTGTTCACGCTATAGGTTGTGGCACTATCACCAATGCCCCATAGGAAGTGCATTCGTCGTGTTACCAAAGCGATTTTTGCGCGGTGGAGCATTAACACTTTGTGCCAAACTTGGAACGTGGAGAAAACGCAGATTATTGCAGTGCTTGCTTGACCTTCGAAATTTGGTTCCCTATAGGTGAGCCAACAGGAGCTGGAAAACCTATTTCCGGCTCGTTCTTTTGTATGGAGATTACTATGGCGCGTCGTTGTGAACTAACTGGCAAGGGTCCTCAAGCGGGCAATAAAGTCAGCCACGCCAACAATAAAACCAAGACTCGTTTCTTGCCAAACTTGTGCCAAGTAAACTTGATGAGCGAAGCCATGGGGCTATCCTACAACATGCGCATCACTGCTCATGCTTTGAAGTCAGTTGAGCATCGCGGTGGGTTGGATGCATTTTTGCTGAAAGCCAAGAAAGACGATTTGTCGATCAACTTGCGCAAGCTCAAGGCTGCAATCACCAAGAAAGTTGAAGCTGCTCCTAAAGCTGCTTAATTTTTCGAACGAGATTTCAAAAGCCGCTCTGGATCAGGGCGGCTTTTTTGTTATGGTCAGGTGATGGAACAGAAAAGACATTCCGCCAATGCGCCACGCGATGGCAGCCCCCGCGCGCATTCATCGTCGACCGTTCGCAATTGTGAACTTGGTCAATTCACAGATGTGGCAGAGCGGGTGCTCATGGCTGAGACTGTACTTGGCGATTATTCTTATGTCGAACGCCACACCGAAATTATCTATGCTACGATCGGAAAGTTTTGCGCCATTGCGTCAGATGTGCGGATCAATGCTTTAAATCATCCAATGGAGCGCATTTCTCAGCATAAGATTACCTATCGTCCAAACGAATATTTTCTGTTTGCAAAAATCGACAAAGATTTTAGGGAAGCCCGCAAGGCCGATATCGTGGAGATTGGCCATGATGTGTGGATTGGGCACGGTGCCATCATTTTGCCGGGGACTAAAATTGGCCATGGTGCTGTAGTTGCGGCTGGTGCTGTTGTCACAAAGGATGTGGAAGCATTTGCAGTTGTTGCTGGAGTTCCGGCAGCCCGCATTAAGTGGCGGTTTGTGAAAAAAATTCGCAATAGGATTTTAGCGCTGGCGTGGTGGGATTGGCCACATGACAGGTTAGCTGAAGTTGTGAGCGATATGCGTGAGCTATCTGTCGAAGGTTTCTTAAAAAAGTATGAGTGACAACACTGTGATCAAGTGTTGCATTGCATCTTACCTGCTAAATCGCGCATAAGCTTATCATGGATTTAAATGTTTCAATTGGTGCTGCGGCACTTGCTGGTGTGATCAGCTTTCTCAGCCCTTGTGTGTTGCCTTTGGTGCCACCCTATTTGGTTTTTATCAGCGGCGTTTCACTGGATGATTTAAAATCAGCGGAGGGCCAAGAGCGTGCTCAAAACTATCGCCACGTGATGTTGGCGGCTTTGATGTTTGTGCTGGGTTTCACCACCGTGTTTGTGGCTTTGGGCGCTACGGCCTCTTTTTTTGGCCAAGCCATTCGTTCGCAACTACCGTTATTGTCGCAACTTGCTGGTGTTCTCATCATCGTCATGGGCTTGCATTTTCTAGGGCTGTTCAAATTGCAAATTCTATCACGCGAAGCCCGCTACCATCATGAAAGCAAGCCATTCGGATTATTTGGGGCATATGCAGTCGGCTTGGCATTTGCTTTTGGATGGACACCGTGCATTGGCCCTGTGCTTGCCGCCATTCTCTCTGTTGCTGCAAACACTGAAAGTGTGACCAAGGGTGCAATGCTGCTTGCGGTTTATTCGCTTGGTCTTGGCATTCCATTTATGATTGCTGCAGCCAGTGTGAATGTGTTTCTTAATTTCTTTGCGCGGTTTAAATCTAAACTTGGTTTGATCGAAAAATTTATGGGTGCCGCTTTGGTGCTGACGGGAATTATGTTCCTGACGGGCACGATGCAAACGATGAGTTATTGGTTGCTTGAAACTTTCCCTAGCCTTGGCGCGGTTGGCTGATTATCATTCTGCTTAAGGCGGAAAATATGGCGGAAGATTTATTCAAAAAACTTGAAGGCATTCAAGCTTGCGTGTTTGATGCTTACGGAACTTTGTTCAATGTGGCTTCGCCAGTTGAAAAATTAGCAAGCACCATTGGCGAGAAGGCTGGCGAGGTTGCAAAGCTGTGGCGGCAAAAGCAGCTGGAATATACATGGCTTCGCAGCTTAATGGGCACTCACGTGGATTTCTGGCATGTGACCCGCGATGCTTTGGATTATGTGCTTGAGGTGCATGACATTACCGAAGCCGGTATCGCCGATGAATTGATGACGCTTTATCTGAAACTGGATGCTTATGATGATGTTGCAGCTACGCTGCACACGTTGCGCAGCAAAGGCAAGCGCTGCGCGATCCTTTCGAACGGCAGCCCTTCAATGCTCGATTCAGCTTTGCGCCATGCTGGACTTGAGAAAATGTTTGAGCATGTTTTGTCGGTCGAAGAAATTGGAATTTATAAACCCAGCCGCCGGGTTTATCGCTTGGCCATGCAGAAATTTCAAATTCAAGACGCCCCCTCCATTTGTTTTGTGTCGGCAAATTCTTGGGACGCTCAGGCTGCTGCACAGTTTGGATTTCAGACGGTGAAGATTGCCCGCACACCGTCTTTCAATGATCGTATTCCTGGCAAACCTACTTATATAATTGATAGTTTAACGAAGCTGGTGGATTTGGTTTAGCGTTTAAGGATGATGCTGGTCATCACGCGCTGATCATTATAATCGCCACCACTTGAACCAGAATTTACCCACAAGCCTTGATAGGTGATGCCAGCAGTCATGTTGGGGTTCATTTGCCAATCTAGGCCAAGAGTTGCGGTGTTAGATTTATCAAATTCAGTTCCAGTATCTTGCAGCGTATAACCAAGGCCTGCTTTCAAATCTAAATTTTCGCGCAATGCATGGGTCATGTTGAGGCCCGCGGTCCAGGTGCGCGTGGCGGAAATGCCAGCAGTTGCTGTTTCCTCCAAGCCAACGCCGGTTGTTCCTTCAACGGACGTTAAGTCCGTCGGCCGCCAAACCAAGCGGGTGGTGGCGCCAAGCGCTTGACTGGTTTTCAATGCAGGGTCGGCATAACGGCGGAGCAAATATGTCAGTGCCACTTCGCCTTCCCAGATGGGCCCGCGATTGAGTGTCAAGCCAACTGAACCCGCAAAGCCTTGCGAGCCACGCTTGAGATTGTTGCGGTCTTTTTCTTTGTCGTGAATGCGGGGCTGATATGAAATTTCGACAAAAGGTTTAACCGGCGCACCTGCATCCGTGAGTGCGGTGCGGAGGGTGAGGGAAGGGGCCCAATAGTTGCGGTCGGAATTGTCTTCGGAGCCCCCGCCAGTTAAAGCCACGTCTTCATAAATACCGCGCGCCAAGGCTGTTTTAATGCTGCCTTCTAGGCCGCCAAAATCATGGGTGAGTGCTATGCCCGCATTAAAATTATGATCGCGGCGAGGGCCAATTGCTGTGTTGGGCAGTTGACTGCTGGCAATTCCGGTTTCGCTCAAATTATAGCTTGCCGTGAAATCTGCTTTTGTGGTGCGCCTGATATCTAATCGGAACGCAGTTTCGGCTTTGCCTGCAAGAGTGGAGAGGTCATTTTCTTTGGCATAGCGAACCACATCAATTGTGGATGAACCCGTCCATTGATGGCGCGCCCAGTCACTTTCAAAGCGAAGCGTGGGTTTAAGCTCCAGAGTAATGTCGGCTTTTTGGTTGGTAGCGGAGCCGCGTACATTTGAGGTGATGCCACTTCCGATTTCCAAACTTGGAAATAACCGAAGCCCACCTGTGCTCAGTCCTGTTGCCGCATATGGATCTGTGATAGTTTTTTTGCGAAGGGGAGGAAGATCAGTTGCTTCTTGGGCAAAGGCAAGCGAAGCATTGCCAAGCAGCAACGCAGCACAACTTACCAACAACCCATGTCTCAACGCAACCACACGCCCACTCCGTAATTTTTGTACCTAAACAAAACATGGTTAATAGAGTGTTGCGGCCTGTTTTCTTTTTGGACTTGTTCGTACTATGAGTAGTGAATGACTATTCCCAAAATCTCAAATGATACACGCGCAAAATGGCGGGCCTCGGCAACGCAGGCGCTCGAAATTGAAACTGCGGGCCTTCAGGCTTTGGTGGCTGCAAGTTCGGGCGAGTTGGGCAACGCCATTGCCCAAGCCATTTCTCTCATCGTCAAGGCCCAGGGACGTGTCATCGTTTCAGGAATTGGCAAAAGTGGACATGTGAGCCGCAAGATTGCTTCAACATTGTCATCGACAGGAACGCCCGCCAGTTTTGTGCACCCGGCTGAAGCCAGCCACGGCGATCTTGGCATGATTACGCCACAAGACGTGGTGTTGATTTTGTCCAATTCAGGAGAGTCTGCTGAACTTCGCGATATGCTGGATTATGTGAAGCGCTTTAAAGTGCCGCTGATTGCAATATGTTCGCGGCCTGAAAGCAGTTTGGCAAAAGCCGCCGATGTTGTGTTGCTGTGCCCGCAAGCGCTTGAGGCCTGCCCGATTGGTATGGCGCCTACGACGTCCACTCTATTGCAACTGGCATTGGGTGATGCGCTGGCCGTGGCACTGCTTGATGACAAAGGTTTTTCGCCATCCGATTTTCGTGCTTTTCATCCTGGTGGCAAACTGGGTGCCCAGCTTAAACATGTGCGCGATATTATGCATAATTTCGAAGCTTTGCCGCTGGTCCTCAGCGGCAGTGATATGGGTGCGGCTCTCGTTGTCATGTCGTCGAAATCATTTGGCTGTGTGGGTGTCGTGGCGACTTCAGGTCAATTGCTCGGTATTATTACCGACGGGGATTTGCGCCGTCATATGAGCCCCGCTTTGTTGCAGGCCAAAGTTGATGATATTATGACAGTTGCAGCCAAGACGATTTCAGCTGAAATGTTAGCAAGCGAAGCGTTGGAACGTTTGAACGCCGCAAAAATCACCTCTATGTTTGTTGTTGATAGCGCTGGAAAGCCAGTGGGTTTGTTGCATATTCATGATTTGCTGCGAATTGGTGTGGTTTAGATACTTGATGAAATTGCATTTTTGAACCTTTAAAGATAAAGGTGAGTCGACTTGGGCTGGATGGGACTTTTATGAAGCTTGTTGCTGTTGCTGGGATATGCATTTCCGCTTTGCTGGGCCAATCGGCTTTGGCGGACGAAGCAAACTGGGAAATCAGCAATTTTGCTGTGACGGCCACTCCAAACTTCAAGCAATTCGGTGATGCGTCGACAACGACAATCCCCAGTCCTCGTGACTTTGTTGTCGAAGCGGCTTCTTATGTGCCGCCGCCTGAAAGTGGCTTAGCATATGCCCTTCGCCGAATTGATATGACAGGATTTGAGAATTATGAGGCTTCGACTTTTGTCGATCAAACCTCTGATATTTGGGTGGATGTTTCCGGAATTTTGGCGCTCAATTTTTATTATGGCATGTCCAGCGATGGCTGGGGATCCCAGAAATTCCATTATGAAAATGAAGGTTGGTTTGGCGAAGATACCTATGCCTTGGGTATGGATAAGTTGGGTCATGCCTATGGCACATATCTTTACACGGAATATTTCACGCAGCGCATTGCCCATTCGAGCAATAATCCGCAAGGGGCGGCAATGACCGGTGCCTTGCTAGGTTTTGGAATGCAAACGGTTGTGGAAGTTCTGGACGGATTTTCGACGGACTATGGATTTTCAAATGAAGATTGGATCGCCGATGGTGTGGGCGCTGGTTTTTCTTTGCTGCGCAACACTGTGCCGGGCCTTGCTGATAAAATTGATTTCCGCATGGAGTATAATCCGTGGGCGACTGGCTCTGGTGAGTTTAGCCCTTTCAATGATTATACCTCGCAAAAATATTTACTGGCTTTGAAGCTGGGTGGCTTTGAGCAGTTTCAAGACACACCTCTACGCTTTGTGGAACTACAAGCTGGTTATTTTGCGCGAGGCTTCGGACCCAAGGGGCAAGCCCCAACGGGAGAACTTCGACGCGCGCCCTATGTGGCGATTGGTGTGAACTTGGCTGAACTGTTCAATGTGGAACCTATCCGCGACACGCTGCCTGCACAATTTGCGAGGCGTACTTTTGAATATGTTCAAGTGCCTTATGTTTATGGTGCCACTGTCAACAAATAGTCCATTTTGAGCGGGATTTAGTTCCGGCAATAATGGCATCTGTGTCGTCGATCAATTTGATCATGGCAGACCGCGCTGTTTTTGCATCTTGAGCAGCAATCGCTCGCACCACATCTTCATGCAGTTTCACGGCAATGCCAATTTTAGGATTTCGCTGGGTCGTATAATCAAACAAGCTAGACAGTGCTTGTTCAATTAAAATTCCAAAAGGCATCATCAAAGCATTGTTTGCTGCCTGTAAAAGCGCATTGTGAAAGCCTACGTCGGCGGCAACTAAATCTGGAACTGATTTTGCTTTGCGCATGGCCTCAAGGCTTGCGACCAAAATTTCAAGTTGTTCAGCACTGCGCTTTTTAGCAGCAAGTTCAACAATGCCCGGTTCAATAATCCGGCGCGCTTCTTGTGTGGAGGCGGCAAAGCTGCGCCGGTCGATGGCCGAGCGATGCCATAACAACACATCGCGGTCGAGAAGGCTCCACCGGTCGCGGGGTTCCACGCGTGAGCCAATTTTGGGCCGTGACAAGAGAAGGCCTTTTCCGGTTAATGTTTTTATTGCTTCGCGCACCGCAGTGCGGCTCACATCATAGATGCGGCCCCATTCGGCTTCATTGGGCAACAAAGTTCCGGGGGCGAATTCACCGGCCAAAATGCGTTCACCAATGCTGCGAGCCAGCCTGTCGTGGACATTGCCGCCGCGTTTCTCGCGCTGTTTCACCACTTTCCAAACTCTCCTGAACTATTTTTATTTGTCATACAAAAACACTTGCCCACTGGCCAATGTCAAATTAAGGTTCGCGCATAACAGCACAAGACTGGGAATAAGTCTCAAGGATTGGTTGTTTTTCAAGGGAGGATTAACATGTTAAATCGCAGACATTTCATTGCTTCAGTTGCTGGTGTTGCCGCGGCCGTTGCTGCCGCTGGCACAAGCTTTGCTGGCGATAAGGGCCTGATTGGTATTTCGATGCCAACAAAATCGTCAACCCGTTGGATTTCCGACGGTGAATCCATGGTCAAAGAATTTGGCGCAATGGGCTACGACACAGACTTGCAATATGCTGAAGATGACATTCCAAACCAACTCGCACAAATCGAAAACATGGTCACCAAGGGTGCCAAGGTTTTGATCATTGCGGCAATTGACGGTTCGACTTTGTCTGACATTTTGGCGAAAGCTCATGCTGCTGGCGCCAAGGTTTTTGCTTATGACCGTTTGATCACCAAGACTGGCGATGTTGATTATTACACAACCTTCGACAATTTTGGCGTTGGCGTGTTGCAAGGCACTTCATTGATTGAAGGTTTGAAGGCTTCCGGTCCTGGACCATACAATGTAGAATTGTTTGGCGGTTCGTCAGACGATACAAATGCTTTCTATTTCTATGATGGCGCAATGTCGGTTCTGCAACCGATGATCGATTCAAAAGAAATCGTCATCGTGTCTGGCCAAATGGGCATGGACAAGGTTGGAACACTGCGTTGGGACGGTGCTGTAGCACAAGCCCGCATGGATAACTTGCTGTCTGCCAACTACACAGACAAGAAAGTGTCCGGCGTTCTTTCACCTTATGATGGTTTGTCACGTGGCATTATCTCTTCGCTCAAGGGTGTTGGATACGGTACAGGCGACCAGAAGATGCCAATCGTAACTGGCCAAGATGCTGAACTTGCATCGGTTAAGGGCATGATTGCTGGCGAACAATATTCAACCGTATTTAAAGACACGCGCGAACTTGCGAAAGTGACTGCGAAGATGGTGGATACAGTTCTCAGCGGGAAAGAGCCTGAAATCAACGACACCAAGACTTATAACAATGGTGTGAAAGTTGTGCCGTCTTATCTGCTCGTGCCACACACAGTTGGCAAAGCCGATATCAAAGCGGCTTTGGTGGATTCAGGTTATTACACACAAGACAAGATCGACAACTAAGATCGGTTTCAAGCACGGGCCTTGCAAATTTGCGAGGCCCGTGTTCTTTTGTAAAAAACAGGGGAGTTGAATGCAGCCCATTTTACAGATGCGCGGCATTACCAAGACTTTTCCGGGTGTGAAAGCGCTTTCGGATGTGACTCTTGATGTGCGGCCTGCCGAAATTCATGCAGTCGTTGGCGAAAACGGTGCCGGCAAATCTACACTTATGAAGGTGCTCTCTGGCGTTTACCCGCATGGAACCTATTCAGGTGAAATCCATTTTGAAGGTGTAGAGCGCAAGTTTGGAAAAATTTCCGACAGCGAAGAGTCTGGCATTATTATCATCCATCAAGAGCTGGCTTTGGTGCCACTGCTCTCAATTGCTGAAAACATTTTCTTAGGCCACGAGACTTCTAAATATGGGGTGATCAATTCGTTTGAAGCCATTACCCGAACGAAGGAACTTTTGAAAAAAGTGGGGCTGAATGAACACCCCAACACGCTGATCACTAATCTGGGCACGGGCAAACAACAGTTGGTGGAGATTGCCAAGGCGCTCAACAAAAAAGTTAAGCTCCTCATTCTCGATGAACCGACATCGAGTTTGAATGAAACAGATTCTAATGCCTTATTGGATTTGTTGATGGGGTTCCGCGAGCAGGGAATTTCATCCATTATGATTTCACATAAGCTTAATGAAATTTCTAAAGTTGCTGATCGCATTACGGTTATTCGCGACGGTATGACGGTGGATACACTGGACTGCCGCGCGGAAAAAATTAGCGAAGATCGCATTATCAAAGCCATGGTGGGCCGCGAACTAACGGATCGTTTTCCGCCGCGCAAAGCGACCATTGGCGAGCCCATTTTTGAAGTGAAAAATTGGAGCTGTTATCACCCACTTCATGCCGAACGCCAGATGATCAAAAACGTTGATCTGCTTGTGCGCAAAGGTGAAGTGGTGGGCATTGCAGGACTTATGGGATCAGGCCGCACTGAACTGGCCATGTCAATTTTTGGCCGTGCATATGGCAAGAAGATTTCAGGCGAGATTTTGATCAATGGCAAAGCCGTTGACGTGAGCACTATTCCTAAAGCCATGGATGCTGGCATTGCTTATGCCACGGAAGACCGCAAGACTTATGGCTTGGTGTTGATCGATCATATCAAGCACAACATTACTCTCGCTAACTTAGATGGTGTGGCCAAATTGTCGGTTGTGGATGATTTGGTGGAACTTGCCATTGCTAATAAATATCGCCGTGATCTTGGCATCCGCTGCTCGTCGGTGTTTCAAACCACGGTTAATCTTTCAGGCGGCAACCAGCAAAAAGTTGTGCTGTCGAAATGGCTTTTCACAGCACCGGAAGTTTTGATTTTAGATGAACCCACACGCGGCATTGATGTGGGCGCTAAATATGAAATATACGGAATCATCAATCAACTTGCTGAAGCTGGCAAAGCGGTGATTGTTATTTCGTCCGAAATGCAGGAGCTTCTTGGAATTTCAGATCGCATTTATGTGATGAACGAAGGTAAATTTGTAGGCGAAATGCCTGCCAAAGAGGCGAGCCAAGAAAAAATCATGCGCGCCATAATGAAATCATGGGACAAATAAAATGACTGATATTTCCACTCCACAAGTGAAACCAGATTTTATGCGCTTTGTGAAAGCCAATATCCGCGACTATGCGCTGCTTCTTTCACTTCTGGCCATCATGGTGTTTTTCCAATTTAATACCAACGGCACGTTGTTCAAACCTGTGAACATGACCAATCTGCTTTTGCAGAATAGTTACATCGTGGTGATGGCGCTGGGCATGTTGCTGGTGATTGTGGCAGGCCATATTGATTTGTCGGTTGGTTCTGTTTCAGGATTTATTGGGGCTGTTGCTGCAGTGCTGATGACTGGCACGTCGCCCAATCCAGATTTGTTTACGATCCCAAAGTTTGATTTTGTGACAGCATCAATTCTCTGTCTCGTCTTGGGTGGCGCGATTGGTGCGGTGCAGGGCTATTTTGTGGCCTATTATAAAATCCCGGCCTTCATCGTCACACTTGCCGGCATGTTGATTTTTAAAGGCTTGGCGCTTTCAGTGTTAGGCGGTGCTTCAGTTGGACCTCTGCCAAAGACTTTTCAACTTCTTAGCACGGGTTTTCTGGCTGATATTTTCGACATGCAAATGTTTGGTGCGCCGTTTAATCTGCTCGCTTTGTTGATCGGTACATTGATTACAGCGCTGTTGGTTTATTTCAATTTCGCGGATCGGCGCAGCCAGTTGCAGCATGGTTTGGCGGAAGAGCCAGAAGCCATTTTTTATGGTCGCAACATTTTGGTGGCAGTGGCATTGATCGGCTTCAGCTTTATCATGGCGCAATATAAGGGCTTGCCCAATGTGTTGATTGTGATGTTTGCCCTGATTGCTTTGTTTGTATTTATCACCACACGCACGACGTTTGGCCGGCGCATTTATGCGATGGGTGGCAATGAAAAAGCAACCAAGCTTTCGGGCGTGAACACCGAGCGGTTGACGTTTTGGATTTTTACAATCATGGGGGCGCTAGCAGCCCTTGGCGGTTTAATCTTCGCGGCCCGCTTAAATGTGGCCACGCCAAAAGCAGGTGCTGGTTTTGAGCTTGAAGTTATCGCTGCCTGTTTTATTGGTGGTGCTGCGGTCACGGGCGGTGTGGGCAAAATTATCGGCGCTGTGATTGGTGCGTTCATCATCGGTGTCATGAACAACGGCATGAGCATAATGGGCATTGGCATTGATTGGCAGTTCGTGATCAAAGGGGCCGTGCTGATGTTCGCTGTGTTCTTGGATGTGTATTACAAGAACAAAGGTTGAGAGCGGGTGTTAAGCCCGCTCCACCACAAGTCTTAAACCATCCACCGCCAAAACTTTGACGCGCGTGCCTTCAGCTGCGTCAGGTCCATCGACATCCCATAAAGCATCTTCAACTTTGATCTTGCCGCTGCCATTGATGATGGCAGTGTTCAAGACGTAAGTTTTGCCGACGAAGGCGTTGTGTTTTTGGTTGAGGTGCGGGCTGTCGGAATTCATGTTGCGGCTGGCCATGACGAAGCGCCACGAGGCCAGCACCAAGAGAACCGACAAAATTGCGAAAGTGAGAATTTCTCCCGTCCAGCTGAGGTGCAAGCTCATATCAATGATGCCAGTGATGGCTGCGGCCAGTGCCAACCACAGCATGAAGAAACCGGGCATCGTCATTTCAAGAAGCAGCAGCAGTCCTGCCAAAATCCACCAGAACCACGGGCCTGCGAATGGGAAGAACTGTTCCATTTGAGCTCCTTATGACCTGCTAATGGGTGGCACGCCGGAGCCACGTTTGCCGGATGGTGGTGGTTGGTTGCCAGAGTCATTGCCAAAGGCTTCCTTGGCAATTTCGGCAATGCCGCCGATGGCACCCAGAATGGAAGTGGCATCCACAGGCATCATTAACACTTTTTGGTTTGGCGAGGTGGCCAAGGCTTCCAGTGCTTTAATGTAATTATTGGCAACGAAATAATTGATGGCTTGAACATTGCCATTGGCGATGGCGTTACTCACCATTTCAGTGGCTTTGGCTTCTGCTTCGGCTGAACGTTCGCGGGCTTCGGCTTCGCGGAAGGCGGCCTCTTTGCGGCCCTCAGCTTGCAACATGATGGATTGCTTTTCGCCCTCTGCTTTCAAGATGGCCGCACCGCGCATTCCTTCAGCTTCCAAAATGTTAGCGCGCTTGTCACGCTCGGCTTTCATTTGGCGGCCCATTGATTCAACCAAATCGCGCGGTGGGTTAATGTCTTTAATTTCAATGCGGGTCATTTTCACGCCCCAGCCTTGAGCCGCTTGATCGACCGTTGCCAAAAGCTTATGATTGATTTCGTCGCGTTGTGACAAAAGATGATCGAGTTCCATCGAACCCATCACGGTTCTGATTTGAGTCATCACCATGTTGAGGATTGCGTTTTCTAAGTCGGTAACTTCGTATGAAGCGCGCGCAGCATCGAGCACCTGGAAAAACGCAACGCCGTCAACGGTGACCATCGCGTTGTCTCTGGTAATCACTTCCTGCGATGGCACGGGCATAACGCGTTCCATCATATTCAATTTGTGACCAACACGGTCAATGAACGGAACGATTAACCCGAGACCGGGATGCAAGGTTCTGACGTAACGACCAAAACGCTCAATGGTGTAGTTGTAACCTTGCGGGACCATGCGAATAGCCCGGAGCAAATAGAACACTACAACAGCCAGAACGACCAAAACGAAAATGCCAGTGCCTTCAAACATCTAACTACTCCTCATTGTGGTCGAATCGACCGCCATCATAACCAGCCTTTTAGTTCTTCATTGGCCAGCAGGGCAAGCAACTTCAGGGAAATGGCACTGTCGTTGAGGCACGGCACAACCGAGAAATTCACGCCGCCTTTTTCGTGAAATGTTTCCTCCAAGCCGATGCTCAGCTCTTCAAGTGTTTCAACACAATCTGACGAAAAGCCAGGAGAAATCATCAGGAGATTTTTGACACCTTCGGTCGCCAAGTTTTCTACAGTTTCCTGTGCATAAGGTTGTAGCCATTCAGCAGGTCCAAAGCGCGATTGAAAAACAATTTGCGCAAAGTCTTTTGAGTAACCTAATTTCTCGCGCACTAATCTTGCGGTCTTTTGGCAATGGCAATGATAGGGATCGCCCTTATCGAGATATTCGCGGGGCAAGCCATGGAAGGCCAGTAAGATACGATCTGGTTGCCAGCTCAAACTTGCAATATGCGTTTTTAAACTCTCGGCGATTGCATTGATATAGGCGGGGTGATCAAAATATGGCGGCACAGTTCGGATAGCAGGCTGCCAGCGCATTGATTTTAAAGCGTCATAAGCTTTGTCGAGGGCCGTTGCTGTGGTTGCAGCGCTATACTGTGGATAAAGCGGAAACAGCACAATGCGGTCGCAGCCTTGATCTTGAAGCGCTGCCAATCGCTCCGCTACCGGTGGTTTGCCATAGCGCATAGCCCAATCCACGATCACTTTCGGATTGGTCAGAATTTTTGACAGTTTCTCTGATTGGCCGCGTGTGAATGTCTTCAGCGGAGATTCATTTTTTTCCATATTCCAGACCGCTTTATATGCACGGCCACTCTTTTTCGGCCTAAAGGTCAAAATGACCAGATTTAAAATAGGCCACCAAAGCCAACGATTCACTTCGATCACCCGGCGGTCCGACAAAAACTCTTTCAGGTAGCGTCGCATCGACCAATAGTCGGTTGCTTCAGGGGTTCCCAAGTTCATGAGCAATAAGCCTACTTTAGGAGTTTTGATGGGCGGGTGGCCGGGTGGGAGCAGCGGTTCAGTCATTTATGTGGGTCAGCTTTGAAAATTGAGTTCGTGCTGAATATAGTGGACGCTTTAGGCTGTGTCCTAGAAAATAGTACCGCGTCGAGATGATTCGTCGCAGGTGAATTTTGAAATTTTGACACTCAAACAGAATAAGTTTACTGATCCGGTTTTGACAGATTTGGCACCTCAAATTTCGTCGGCGTTTGGGTTGCGTCAACTTTCGGAAACTTTGCGCGCCCTGCCTATTTATGCCGGCTACCATTTGATTGCGACGGTTATCATGAGTGTATTGGTTCAAGAGCCAAAAGGTTTGCTTCATCTTTGGCAAGTTGCGTCGGCGGTTGCGATAATTTTGATTGTCGGGATAATCATTAAGTCTCGGGGCTTTGAGTCTGATCCGAAGCGGTCTGAATTTTTGCTAAAGGCCATGCCCATGCTTGGTGTTGGCATGGCAGCCATCTGGTCGGTGCCTGCGATTGAATTTATTAATCCGGCTAGTGCCAGCAGTCAGGTTTTGATTTATGGAATTACCCTCATTGTCTGGGCTTTGGGCGTTTTGACGTGGTTGCGACTGCCATCTGTGGCGGTTTCATATGCAACTTTTGTTGGCGTTGTTATGTGTTGGTCGATCTATAATGGGCTGGCGCAAAATCAATTGCTTTTCACACTTGTTTGCTTTGCTTTTTGGCTTTCTTTAATTGGTCTAATTTTGACTGCGCATTTTGATTTTGAAAAACGTACGCGGGGTGATTTGGAAATTGCCAAGCAGAGCGAGATTATTAAATTATTGCTCACTGATTTTGAGCGCGACACCCGAGATTGGCTTTGGGAAACCAATGCAAACGATAAGCTGATTTATTTTTCTCCGCGTTTGGCGGAAGTGTTTGCAATTTCTGAAGACGATTTGCGCGAAGTTAAATTTTTTGACTTTTTGAAAACGAAAAATTTTTCGCAACGTGCCGTCTTTTTGGCAAGTGTGACCGACGTGAAACCTGAGTTGATCGACGAATATTTTGTTTATGGTTCTGATGAAGCGCAGTCGCGCTGGCGTCTTAAGGCCCGCATTCTTTTTGAGGATGACGGCAGCTTCAAAGGTTATCGCGGTGTGGGTCGCGATGTAACAGCGCAATATATTGCTGAAGCACAAATTGTGTCGGCCAAAGAAGCAGCAGAAGGGGCCAGTGCAGCAAAGTCACAGTTCTTGGCTGTGATCAGCCACGAGTTACGAACACCAATCAATGCCATTGTTGGTTTTTGTGAGGTGTTGAATTCCGAACAAAATGATCATCTGTCAAAAGTTGATCGCAAAAATTATTTGAGCAGTGTGATCGAGAGTGCGCGGCACCTGCAGAATTTGATCAATGACATCCTTGATGCCACAAGGCTGGAGCGGGGATCATTTCGGTTGGTTGAACAAAATAATGATCCCGCGGAAATTCTGGAGACCGCACTGAAAATGTGCCGCAATCAAGCAGACACCTCTAATATTTCTATCGTGGCGCATATCATCGACGATGTGAGTGTGCTCGGCGATTTGACTAGAATTAAGCAAGTTCTGCTCAATTTGATCAGCAATGCACTTAAATTTTCACCCTCAGGATCCATAGTGCATGTGGACATGCAGCGTGGGCCCGAGCAGCAACTTATTATCGCGGTTCGTGATGCTGGTATTGGCATTAGCGCGGAAGATGCCGTTCGGGTGTTTGAACCTTTCGTGCAACTTGATGAGAGTTCAACACGCAGTTTTGGCGGCATGGGTTTGGGCCTGGCGATTGCGAGGCGTATTGCCAGGTTGCATGATGGTGATGTAACCTTGGAAGGTATGGTTGGCATTGGCACCGAAGCTAAACTGATTTTGCCGGCCGCCCGTGTGTTTTGGGCCCAACCCGTAAAAACAGAGGCTGGCGTTGCGGCTTAGAACCAAAAACGGCATAATAGTGTGATGGCGACGAGATCCAAAATTCCAGCATTCATGGGCACACGCCGTGCTGCAAATCCCAAGGCCGCACATGCGGTCGTTTTTGGTGCGCCGCATGGCACGCCCTATAAAGGGATCGACAATCGGGGTCACGCTAAGTCTGCTGATGCGTTTCGACTGGCTTTAAAAGACGATGCGCTTTGGTTGTCGCATTGGGATTTTGATTTGGACGGGCCATTGCTGCCCGACCCAAAATTCAAGGCCGTTGACCTTGGTAATTTGCCGACGGTTTCAGCAGATGGTCGGGGAAATCGCAGAAAAATTGAGCAGGTCGTCAAAGCGATATTGACTGCACGGGCTGTGCCGCTGATGTTTGGCGGGGATGACTCAGTGCCTATTCCATTTATTGCAGCATTTTCTGGTGGGCCGGCCATCACGGTTTTGCAAATTGATGCCCATATCGATTGGCGCGATGAGCGCGAAAGAGAAAAATATGGTTATTCCAGCACGATGCGCAGAGCTTCTGAACAACTACATGTGTGGCGCATTGTGCAGGCAGGTGCACACGGGCTGGGCAGTGCGCGCCAACAGGAAGTAGAGGATGCGCAAAGTTGGGGTGCGCATATTGTGCCAAGCCACATGATCCACCGTGGCGGCGTTGAAACTGTGCTCAATCATATTGAAAAAGATTCTGATGTCATAATTTCGCTTGATCTTGATGTTTTGGACGCGGCCGTGATGCCAGCCGTGGCCCATCCTTCTCCGGGTGGATTGAGCTTTGTGCAGCTGATTGATTTGATCAAAGGCGTCGCTGCCAAGGCCCGCATTGCTGGATTTACCATGGTTGAATTTGTGCCAAAGCGCGACCTTAGCGGAACAGCTGCCTACACGGCGGCGCGGGTTGCGGCGATTACGCTTGGTCTCATTGCGCGGCAAACAGAGCTTTAAGCGGCAGGCTTCTTGCTTGGTTCAAATTCGCGGCGTATTCTTTATGAGGTTTGATGATTTGAAAGTTTTTAAATGACGAACAGTTTGCCACTGGTGGGCCTTCCCGCTGACACATACGAAAATCACGGATTTTTATTTCATTCGCTGGGTGATAAATACGTTCGAGCGTTGGCGGAGGTTAGCCATGTTTTGCCGGTTATGATTCCGTCTATGATTGATGTTCTGAACCTTGATTCACTGCTCGCACATTTTGACGGAATTTTAATGACAGGTGCGGTGTCGAATGTGCATCCGCCGCTCTATGGCGAAGACCCGTCAACAGATCACGAACCCTATGATCACAACCGTGATGGAACGACGTTAAAGCTAATTCGCACCGTTGTTGAACGCGGAATTCCATTGCTGTGCATCTGCAGGGGCTTTCAAGAGCTGAACGTGGCGATGGGTGGAAGTTTGGAAACCGAGCTTCAGCGTGGTGTAAACCGATTGGACCACCGGGCAACACCTTCCGATGACACTGATGTGCGCTATGGTCCAAGCCATTCAATTCACATTGCCAAGGGCGGTCTGCTCGAGCGATTGACGGGCAAATCTGAAACCATGGTCAACAGTATCCATCGTCAAGGTGTTAAAACTTTGGGCGCGGGCCTCAATGTGGAAGCCACCGCACCAGACGGAATTATAGAATCTGTTTCTGTGAAAGGGGCAAAGGCTTTCGCTTTTGGGACGCAATGGCACCCTGAGTATAAAGCCGCGCAAAACCCAGACTCAGTAAAAATCTTTACCGCGTTTGGCGATGCGGTGCGGGCGCACGCGCGCCAGCGCCATGAGACATTTTTAGGGCTGAAGCGAAGTGCTTAAGATGCTGCTTTAATATCGGGCAGTTCTTCTTCGACAGGCGCAGCAGTTGAAATCTCTGCTTTCAGATCGCGCAAAATAGAGCTCAGTTCTTGGCTAGCGTTCCAGCTTACGAAGCCGTTGTGACTGGAAATTACATCCTGCAAAACGCTGCGGAAAGCCGGAGCTAAATCTTCGCGCTCTAAAGCAAACGCCACGTTAGCTGCGAGGAAGCCAAGCTTGTCGCCGCAGTCATAAGTTTTGCCTTTGAATTTTACACCGTGGAAAGCTTGACTTTGCATGAGATTGATCATGGCATCGGTAATTTGAATTTCACCACCGGCGCCTGGTTTTTGCTTTTCGATTTCGGCAAAAATTTCAGGCTGCAAAATATAACGCCCGGAGATGATGAGGTTTGAAGGTGCTACTTCGCGCTGTGGCTTTTCGACCATAGCCTCAATGGTGAAATGATTGTCCTGCCAGTCTTTCGGCGCAACTACGCCATAACGGTGCACTTGTTCCCAGTCTGTTTCTTCGACGGCTATGATATTGCCACCGCCACGTTCATTGTAGACCTGAACCATTTGTGCGAGACAGCCTGGTTCGGCTTTCATGATCATATCAGGCAACAAAACTGCAAAAGGTTCATGACCAACCAAATTGCGCGCGCACCAAATTGCATGACCTAAACCAAGTGGTTCTTGCTGGCGTGTGAAACTGGTTTGGCCTGCTGCAGGCAAATCTTCTTCAAGAATTTCAAGCTCAATCGATTTGCCGCGCTTGCGCAAAGTTGATTCAAGTTCATACTGCTTGTCGAAATGATCTTCGATTACACTTTTGTTGCGACCAGTCACAAAAATCAAATGTTCAATACCGGCTTCCCGGGCTTCTTCTACCACAATTTGAATGAGTGGCTTGTCGACCACTGTTAACATTTCTTTGGGCATGGCTTTGGTTGCTGGCAGAAATCGGGTGCCTAAACCGGCAACAGGGAAAACAGCTTTCTTGATCGGCTTCATAGCTTTAACCAACTCTTTACTAATATGGCGAGCAACATTCGCAATTAAGGTGTTTGTAATTCTCTTTAACCTAGATACGGGGCGATTGATACTTCGTTAAATATGGGGGTTGTGATGACAGTTTTAGTGACGGGTGGAGCAGGGTATATTGGCAGCCACATGGTGCTGGCTTTAACAGATGCTGGCCAAGAGGTGGTGGTTCTCGATAATCTTACAACTGGTTTTGCTTGGGCGGTGGCACCGCAAGCAAAGCTTGTTCAAGGCGATATTGGTGATGAAGCCTTAGTTGAAAACCTGATCAAAATCCACAATGTGGATGCCGTTGTGCATTTTGCAGGATCAATTGTTGTGCCGGATTCAGTTTCTGATCCACTTGGCTATTATCTCAACAACACAGTGAAATCGCGCGCCCTTATGGCGGCAGTGGTGAAGGCCGGTGTTCGCAAATTTGTATTTTCGTCAACTGCTGCGGTTTATGGAAATCCTGAAACCCAGCCGGTTTTTGAGACAGCAAGGCCTGCTCCAATCTCGCCTTATGGCACATCAAAATTGATGACCGAATTGATGCTGCAAGATTCACATTTGGCTTACGGTCTTAATTATGTGGCCTTGCGCTATTTTAATGTGGCGGGTGCCGACCCGAAGCGTCGCTCTGGCCAGTCTAGCCCGCGTGCCACCCATTTGATTAAAGTTGCGTGCCAAACTGTGTTGGGCCAACGCGCGTCTATGGATGTGTTTGGCACAGACTATGACACACCAGACGGCACGTGCTTGCGCGATTACATTCATGTGAGCGATTTGATTTCAGCACATATGGATGCTCTTGCCCATTTACAAAATGGTGGCACGGGCGGCATTTTCAATTGTGGCTATGGCAAGGGCTATTCTGTGCTTGATGTCATTAAGGCTGTCGAAAAAGCCTATGGCGGGCCCGTAAATCACACGTTGGGACCGCGCCGTGCTGGTGACCCTGCGGCCATAATTGCGGGCGCAGACCGGGTGCGTGATATCTTGGGTTGGACGCCAAAATACGATGATTTGGATTTTATCGTGAATTCTGCTTTGGCTTGGGAGCGGCATTTAGAACGCCGCAACGCTGCCTAGTGCATTTTGACTTTTCATGTAAAAGTCAAAATCGCCTAACTCAGGTCTAAATTTCCGGCTTTCATAATCTCCTGTTAAACAGGCTCAGCCGATTCGTGGTGCTGATGGCAGGAGATATTATGCGGAAAAGATTTGCGTTTACGGTTGCACTTGCGCTGTCATTCTTGCCTCAAGCCGCTTTGGCTGATGCCAAGTTTGAAGCTTTTATTCAAAGCTTGTGGCCAGCTGTGCAGAAATCTGGAATTTCGCGGGATCTGTTTGATCGTGCCTTTGCTGGCATTACTGAGCCTGATCCTGCTGTCATCAAGCTTGCCAACACGCAGCCAGAATTTACCACTGCGACATCAGACTATTTGGCCAAAGCTGTGACGCCAATTCGCATTGATACCGGCAAAACCATGATGCTGGCCAACAGTGATTTGATGAATGCCATTGAGAAAAAATATGGCGTGAGCAAATATACCGTGCTGGGCATTTGGGGCATGGAATCTAACTTCGGCAAAGATAAAGGCTCGATGAGTGTGATGCGCTCGCTGGCGACTCTGATTTATTCTGGAACGAAAAAAGATTACGCCCGCGCTCAGTTAATCTCGGCTTTTGCTATTTTGAAACGTGGCAATCGTTCTCCTGATGATTTTACAGGTTCGTGGGCGGCTGCCATGGGCCACACTCAATTTATTCCATCATCATACATTTCGTTTGCTGTTGATTGGGATGGTGATGGCAAAAAGGATATTTGGGGAACCAAGGAAGATGCCTTGGCTTCAACGGCAAACTATCTCGCCAAAGCGGGCTGGAAGTCTGACCGCCCATGGGGCTGGGAAGTTAATGTGCCCGACGGTTTTGATCGCAGTTTGATCGGACGTAAACATTGGCGACCAGTTTCAGAGTGGATGAAGCTTGGCGTTATTCCAGCGACAGCTAAGTCATTCAACGCTCCAAATGCGTCGGCATTTCTGGTTATTCCGCAGGGTATAGACGGTCCAGTGTTTTTGGTGACGCAGAATTTCATGGCGATAATGGATTACAACCAATCACATTCTTATGCGCTGGCTGTTGGTCATTTGGGTGACCGCATTAGAGGTGGTAGCACCATTCAAGCGACATGGCCAGATGCATCGGTTGATCTCACGGTGCCACAGCGCAAAGAATTACAGCGACTTTTAAATGCGCGGGGCTTTGGCACGGGCGGTGCTGATGGTCGCATTGGCGCTGCAACCTATGAGGCGGTTCTGGCGTTTCAGAAAAAGGCGGGCATGAAGCTAGATGGTATTCCATCTCTCAAGGTGCTTGAGAAGATTCGTAAAGGCAGTTAGCTTTAGACTATGCGTTTTATTGTTACATTTCTTGTGATGATGGCAGTTGGGCCATTGGGTGCAGTGGCGCAGGACACGCCGCTGATTGGATCAGAGGCTCAAGGCCAAGAGCAAGCGACTGATCTAATTGCACCTGCATTAAATGACGGTGTGCAGCGTGTTCTGGTCATCGGCGATTCCATGGCAGGCGGGTTAGGTGCAGGCATGGTGCGTGTGGCCGCAGGCGACAGCAACATTCAAGTTGTCAGTCGCTTCAATGAGTCGTCAGGGATCACCAGGCCCGATGTTTATGATTGGGCCGCAGCTATTCCTAAAATCATGGAAGGTAAAAATTTTACAGCGGTGGTCGTTTTGATCGGCCTTAATGATCGGCAGGATATTCGCACCGCTAGTGCTCGGCTGACGTTTAACACGCCAGAATGGATAGCCGCTTATCAAGCCAATGTGGCAGCCGTTATGGATGTTTTGAAAGCTCAAAATGTGAAGGTGTTTTGGCTCAGTGAGCCTCCGATGGGGGATGCTGTTTATGATGCTGATATGAAATCCGTTTCGGCTTTGCAGCGGGCGCAAGTGGAAGCCAAGGGTGCTATTTATGTTGACACCCGGCCAGCACTTTCAAACCCAGATGGCAGCTATATGGATTTTGGACCAGATGACACTGGCGAAATGAAAAAATTGCGGCAGCGTGACGGTGTTACATTTTTAAAACAAGGCAACAGCAAATTTGGGCAAATTATTTTGGCGGCAATTAGCGCAGGCGGGCAAGGCAACGTTGCGCCTGTGGTTCCGGCTATTGAAGTTCCCACAGCCGATGCAGGCGGGCCAGTGTTTGGTCAAGTCGATAGCAATGGTGCCCCGGTTTTGCATGACGCGGGCACGGTGATTGCGTCAGCAACGTCTGCTCCACCGGTGGAAGCCGAGGTCAACTTGCCTTTATCTGCAGCACCAGGTCTCGCAAATACACTTTTCACAACGGGTGCGGCCAATGTGGCCCCTGCGGGCAGGTTTGATGATTTCAGTTATGTGGCACCTGTTGCTGCGAATTAACGCGGCAAGCTTGTCTCACCCATCAAGAACTCATCCACAGCGCGCGCAGCTTGCCTGCCTTCACGGATAGCCCACACCACCAGCGACTGACCGCGACGCATGTCACCAGCACTGAACACTTTATCAATAGTGGTTTTATAGTCTTTCATGTTGGCCTCCACATTGCCGCGTGGATCTAGCTTCACTCCAAGGTTCTTGACCATGCCGTCTTGCACTGGATGCACAAAGCCCATGGCGAGCAAAATGAGATCGGCTTTGAGTTCGAACTCGGTTCCCAGCACGGGTTTGAAATCTGAACCAGCGCGCGCGCATTTCAAAGTTTTGACGACGCCATCATCACCTTCAAGTGAAAGTGTCGCCACGGCGAAGTCACGAATGGCACCTTCAGCTTGTGAAGACGACGTGCGCATTTTCATGGGCCAGTTTGGCCATGTCAGTTCCTTGTTTTCCTTTTCAGGAGGTGCTGGCATGATTTCAATTTGGGTGACTGACAGGGCGCCTTGGCGAATGGACGTGCCAATGCAATCAGAGCCCGTATCACCACCACCCACCACGACCACATGTTTGCCTGTGGCCAGAATGGGGCGATTATCGAGAGGCGACTCTTTAGAGTTGCGGCGGTTTTGTTGTGGCAGGAATTCCATGGCGAAATGAACGCCTGAAAGTTCACGGCCCGGAATGGGAAGATCACGCGGCTTTTCCGAACCGCCCGTGAGCAACACTGCATCAAATGAATCCACCAGCTGCTTGGCATCCTGTGTGACACCAATGTGCGCACCGTAATGGAAGGTCACGCCTTCCGCTTCCATTTGTGAAACGCGGCGATCAATGAGGTGCTTTTCCATTTTAAAATCAGGAATGCCGTAGCGCATCAAGCCGCCAGCGCTCGCGTTCTTTTCGAACAGATGCACATCATGGCCAGCCCGAGCGAGTTGTTGTGCGGCGGCCAAACCTGATGGACCTGAGCCGACCACAGCAATTTTCTTGCCCGATTTGTCAGCGTTGACAATCGGCTTCACCCAGCCATTTTCCCAGGCCTTATCGACAATGGCGCATTCGATAGATTTAATGGTGACGGGATTATCTTCCAAATTCAACGTGCATGATGCTTCACACGGGGCTGGGCAAATGCGGCCTGTGAATTCTGGAAAATTATTTGTACTGTGGAGATTGCGCGACGCCTCTTCCCAGCGATTGTTATAAACCAAATCATTCCAATCTGGAATTTGGTTATTCACCGGACAGCCATTATGGCAATAAGGAATGCCGCAATCCATGCAACGCGAAGCCTGCTTCTTCGTGGCCTCATCGCCCAACGGAATCATAAATTCCTTGTAATTGCGCACGCGGTCTGCCGCCGGATTATATTTCCGGTCTTGACGATCAACTTCAAGAAAGCCTGTGATTTTTCCCATAGTGAAATTCCTAGATTATGCGGCGGCCAGCGATCTAAGTGCTGATTCAGATAATTTTTGCTTTGCGTCTAACATCTCGATGCCGACGATATGACCACGGCTATCGAAATCAAGAATAATACCCGGACGAAGTTCTTCGGTCCGCTCAATCTTGTCGTCAGAAAACTTTACATAAAGTGCATTGGCCTCAGGGTCATACTCAGTCTTCATTTTCGTTTCTCCTGGTTCCTATCAAAAAATGCGGTCACTACTACATGTGTGCGCTTATCCATGCGATAGACTACCCTTAACCATTTGTCTTCTGCCTGCTTTATCTGCCTAAATGCCAAATTCAAAGAAATGTCTCTTTCATCCACTCGCACAACAGCAGGATCGCGCAACGTATCCTCTATCCATTCGAGTGCCAACTCTCGACGACTCATCATTTGCGAAGCGTGAGCCGTCAAACGTATTGAAGTCACAGCTTTCAATTATGCCCTCTTCACGCCGACCGTTAGTCCGTTGGATGTTTCTTGTGCTTTTTCTAAATCAGCCAAGGCCCGTGCATATTCAACGGGCATCACCTTCACAAACAAGGGCAAATAATGTGCCCAGTTGTCCAAGATGGTTTTGGCTTTTCCTGACTGGGTATATTTGAAATGCCGTGCCAGCAATTCATGAATGCGGGTTGCATCATGTTTGTCCATGCCTGATGTGATATTTACAAGGCCATGGCTTTCAAGATCGCCGCCATGGTGCATGTGCTTTTCAATTAATTCCTCTTCTTCAGGAATGGGTTGGAGATCCACCATGGAAAGGTTGCAGCGTTGGGCGAAGGATTTATCTTCATCCAAAACATAAGCCACACCGCCAGACATGCCGGCCGCAAAGTTGCGGCCCGTGTTGCCGATCACGAGAACGCAACCGCCTGTCATATATTCACAGCCGTGATCACCCACGCCTTCGACAACGGCGACAGCACCAGAGTTTCGTACTGCGAAACGCTCGCCTGCTACACCCCGGAAATAAGCTTCGCCCGTGATGGCACCATAGAGGACAGTGTTTCCAACGATGATCGACTCTTCTGGCTTGAAGCCAACATTGGCTTGTGGGCGAATGATGAGTTTGCCACCGGAAAGACCTTTACCAACATAGTCATTACCTTCGCCCGTGATTTCCAGTGTCACGCCTTTGGCCGCCCAAGCGCCGAAGCTTTGACCAGAGATGCCCGTGAACTTCACTTGGATGGTGTCTTCCGGCAAACCCTCATGGCCATATCGTTTTGCCACTTCGCCAGAGAGCATGGCGCCTGCCGTGCGGTTATGGTTGCGGATTTCAGAATGGATCACCACAGGTGTGCCACTTTCTAAAGCGGGCATGGCTTCAGCGATCAGCTTGCGATCCAGAATCTTATCGAGCCCATGGTCTTGGGCTGTAACACGGCGCGTGGCGATGGGGCCTGTCACATCAGCTTTGGCGAAGAGCTTCGAGAAATCGAGGCCCTTGGCTTTCCAATGTGAGATGGCTTTTTTGGTGTCGAGCCATTCGGTGCAGCCAACCAGTTCTTCAAGCGTGCGTGCACCCATGGTAGCCATCAGACCGCGTAGCTCTTCAGCCACAAAGAAGAAGAAGTTGATCACATGTTCAGGCTGGCCCTTGAAGCGCTTGCGCAGTTCAGGGTCTTGCGTGGCAACGCCAACCGGACATGTGTTCAAATGACATTTCCGCATCATAATGCAGCCCGCTGCAATGAGCGGCGCGGTGGCAAAACCAATTTCATCAGCGCCCAACAGCATGGCAATCAGCACGTCACGGCCAGAGCGGATGCCGCCATCGGCCTGCACCCAAATGCGGCCACGCAGATCATTGGCCACCAGCGTTTGTTGTGTTTCGGCCAATCCAATTTCCCATGGGGAACCTGCGTGCTTGATTGATGTCAAAGGCGATGCCCCCGTGCCGCCTTCATAACCAGAAATGGTCACGTGATCAGCATGGGCCTTCGAGACGCCGGCAGCCACCGTGCCAACACCTACTTCAGACACCAGCTTCACCGAGACTTGCGCTACAGGGTTTACATTTTTGAGATCGTAAATCAACTGCGCCAAATCTTCGATGGAATAGATGTCGTGGTGCGGTGGTGGAGAAATCAAACCAACACCCGGTGTGGAGTGACGCACCTTGGCAATCGTTGCATCGACCTTATGGCCAGGCAACTGCCCGCCTTCGCCGGGCTTAGCTCCTTGCGCCATTTTGATTTGCATCATGTCAGAGTTGACAAGATATTCGGTGGTGACGCCAAAGCGGCCAGAGGCCACTTGCTTGATGGCCGAGCGCATTGAGTCACCATTGGGCAGTGATGTGTAGCGATCAGATTCTTCGCCACCTTCACCGGTGTTGGATTTGCCACCAATGCGGTTCATAGCAATAGCCAATGTGGTGTGAGCTTCGCGGCTGATAGACCCGTAAGACATTGCACCCGTGGCAAAACGCTTGACGATATCTTTGGCGGCGATCACTTCATCAATGTTGATGGAAGCTTTGCCCATTTCCTCGGCTGACTTGATGCGGAACAACCCGCGCAAAGTTTTCAACTTTTCGTTTTGCTCGTTAATGAGGCGGGCATATTCTTTATATTTATCTTGGCTGTTGCCACGCACAGCATGTTGCAATGTTGAAACGGTTTCAGCGTTCCACACATGCGCTTCGCCGCGAATGCGCTGGGCATAATCACCACCGATTTCCAAAGTGGTTGAAAGAACGGGGTTCAGCCCAAACGCATCTTCATGCCTGCGGAACGCTTCTTCTGCTACTTCAGCAAGACCAATGCCTTCAATCTGTGTGGCCGTGCCTGTGAAATATTTCTTGATGAATTCAGTTGATAAACCAATAGCATCAAAAATCTGTGCCCCACAATAAGATTGATAAGTGGAAATACCCATCTTGGACATGACCTTTAGAATGCCCTTATCAACGGCTTTGATGTAACGCTTCACAGCTTCGTAAGCCGACACTTTTTCATCCAGCGTTGGCAGCAAAGCTTCCAGAGTTTCGAACGCGAGATAGGGGTTGATGGCTTCAGCACCATAGCCTGCAAGGGCGCAGAACTGATGCACTTCTCGTGGCTCACCGGATTCAACAACGAGACCCACTAAAGTGCGAAGGCCTTTGCGAATGAGATGATGATGCGTTGCTGATGTGGCAAGCAATGATGGAATAGCCACGCGCTCCGCAGAAACAGAACGATCAGACAAAACAATAATATTATAGCCATCATTCACAGCGCGTTCGGCTTGGGCGCACACGCTATCTAAAGCTGCTTCCATATATTCTGCGCCATTGGCTACATCATAAGTAATATCGATGGTGACCGTGCGGAATGAATTTTC
>JANOXS010000029.1:0-5322 GCA_031418535.1 Hyphomicrobiales bacterium
TCCCGTAGGGCGCACCATTCATTTTTAAAATGCAAAATTTCATCACCCGCCAAATATCAGCTGTACCAGATGCCATTGCCCCCGATGGCTCAGAAGTGCGCTTTCTTGCTGGCTCTTCGCGAGGCTCAATGGCGCAATTCAGTTTGCCGGTTGGAAAAATCTCAACCGCAGTGGCTCATCACACAGTCGAAGAGGTTTGGTTTTTCACTTCGGGGCAGGGCAGGCTCTGGCGCAAAAATGATAGGGCCGAGGAGATTGTGCAAATCATCCCCGGGCTTTCAATATCAATTCCAGTTGGCACACACTTTCAATTTCGCAATGACGGCACCGAAGCACTCACCGCCATCGGCACAACCATGCCGCCATGGCCTGGCCAAGATGAAGCCTATGCCGTCACAGGTATTTGGTAGTTACCAGCTGCCGATGTTTGGCATTGAAGCCCATGGCTCCTGCACTGGCAAAAAAGCATCATTGGCTTGCAGCACTTCAATTGAAATCCCATCCGGCGTTTTAATAAACGCCATGCGGCCTTCACGCGGTGGTCGGTTTATCACCACGCCATGCTTCATCAACATCTCGCAGTATTCATAAATGTTATCGACTTGATAAGCGAGATGACCAAAGTTGCGGCCACCCGTATAAACTTCTGGATCCCAATTATACGTGAGTTCAACGGGGCACTCTGGGCTTTCAGGACAAGCAACAAACACCAAAGTGAAGCGACCCTTCTCGCTCACGGTGCGGCGCTGCTCAACAAATCCCAAGATGCGTGTAAAAAAATCCAGTGATGCGTCGAGATCAGAAACGCGGATCATGGTGTGCAAGTATTTCATTTAAGTTCCTTTGTATTTTGAAGTGAAGCGCTGACTGCGCGAATCAAATTTTAGAAATCTTTACGCAACAGTGCGCCGAAAATGGACGTTAGACCTTTGATTTGCGATATCTCACATTTAAACATAGGCCAACCGGAATTCAAATAATTATATGTGCAACTGCAACAAGTGATTGACTCAAAAAGCGATTTTAAAAACTGCGTGCAACAAGTGCTCTTAACTTATCAACTATCCGCAAAATTCAACATCGCTGACCCATGAATCACTGTACAAATCGTTAACTTTTGATCAAGTTACATCCCAAGCGGACGAGGAGGCTCTCGTCAGCATGGGGATTGGGTTGGGTTAGTAAAGATGTCGGCAAATGAATTGATGAATGCTGAGGCGGGGCAACAATCTGCACTGGGCATCGAAAATGAACACGGCGTAAATATTATCCGTGTCGACGGTTTAGTAAAATGGTTCGACGTGGGCCGCGGGTACGGCTTCGTCATTCCAGATAATGGTCTGCCTGATATTTTGATTCACTTGAGTTGTTTGAAGCGTGATGGTTTTGAAGCACCGCTTGAAGGCACGCGTGTTGCCTGTGAAGTTGTAGCGCGTCAAAAGGGTTATCAATGTTTGCGCGTCCTGTCGGTTGATCAATCAACGGCCATCCATCCTGTTGAACGCAAAACCCGCACCCACAATCCGGTGGCTCCCAGCACTGGGTGGGTTCGAGCTAAAGTGAAGTGGTTTAACCGCGCGCGCGGTTTTGGTTTTGTCAGCGAAGGCGAAGGCCTTGGCGATATATTTGTACACATGGAAGTGATGCGTAAGACCGCCATGGCAGAACTCATTCCTGATACGTGGATTTATGTGCGCTACGGTGACAGCAATCGCGGTAAGATGGCAGCTGAAGTTCGCAACTCCTTGGATTCTGGGCCGCCTTTAACCAACTAGCCTTGGATTTGCCAAAATCAACAGGTGAGTGGCGTTCATGGGAAATTGGTTTTTTAGATTTATTGTGTGCGTTGGAGTGTTTGTTTCGTCACAAGCACAGTCTCAAGAACCGCCTAAGCTTGAGTCGATCACAATTTCTACAAATTTTTCGTCGACCATGTTAACCGCCGAAATCGCCGATACTGAAGAGCTGCGCGAGCGCGGGTTGATGTTTCGCCATATCATGCCGCCAGACCAAGCCATGCTTTTTGATTTTGGCAAACCGCGCCCCGTGGCGATGTGGATGAAAAACACTTATATGTCTTTGGATATGCTGTTTGTGCGTGAAGATGGCACAATTGCCGCTATAGCAGAGAACACAACTCCCAAGTCGCTTGATACCGTCAGCGTCCAAGAACCCGTTAAAGGCGTGATAGAATTGGCCGCTGGAACCGCAAAGCGCCTTGGAATTCATCAGAACGACAAGATTTTTCATAGAATTTTTAAAACTAAAGAAGAGTAGTTGCACTTCCTGATAAGAATGATTAAGCAGCGCACACAAGGAAGTGTCGGGGCGTAGCGCAGTCTGGTAGCGCACCTGCCTTGGGCGCAGGGGGTCGCGAGTTCGAATCCCGCCGCCCCGACCATCCTTTGTTTTTGGCCTTTGTTTTTGGCAGTGGAGACCAGATATGCCGGCACGAATTTACAAACCCTCACGCAGTGCCATGCAGTCCGGCAAAGGCAAATCTAAAGAATGGTTTTTAGAGTTTGAGCGCAGCGCAGCGCCGACTGCTGATCCATTGATGGGCTGGAGCAGTGGCGACACGTCCACGCAAGTGAAGCTCCAATTTGAAACTCAAGCCGAAGCAGAAGATTACGCCAAGCGCAATGGCATCGCCTATACGGTAACGCCAGTATCACCTGTTCGCCTCAACAAAAAATCTTACAGTGACAATTTTAAGTTCGGTCGCACCACGCTCTGGACCCATTAACCCATGCAAGCATTTTTTATCACCAGCCTTTACGCGGCAGTTCTCGCACTTATCATGATCGGGCTGTCGTCGCATGTGTCCATGCAGCGCGGCAAAGCCAATGTTTCGATATTGGATGGAGGCAATGCCGAGCTACAACTCCGAATGCGCCGACATGGTAACTTCGTTGAAAACGTGCCGATGGCTTTGCTGCTGATGTTGCTGGCGGAGTTAGATGGTGTCGGCAGCACATGGCTTCACGCTGCAGGTCTTTTACTGGTGGTAGGCCGCATTCTTCATGCCATCGGCTTGCAGGCTGACAAAGCAACAGCCCTGCGCTTGGCCGGCGGTGTTGGTACGACCATTGCAAGCCTCTTGATGATCGGCAACATACTTTATTTTTTTTTGTAAAATAATTTTTCAACGTTAGTCGATTTCCCAACGCTCCATTCGTCATTGCTGTGAACACCGCAAACACGAAGGAGATAAAAATGGGTTCACTACTAATAACCAGCCTCTATGCAGCACCCTTGGGCTTCATGGGTCTTGGCCTTGCCGCCCACGTCATCATGCTGCGCACCAAAACCGGCATTTCTATTATGGATGGCGGCAATAACCAGCTGGCTGAACGGATCAGACGGCACGGCAATTTCATTGAAAATGTTCCGTTTGTTCTTCTTTTGATGACATTGGCCGAACTGAATGGAGTGGCGAATATATGGCTTCACATTTCCGGCGCATTGCTGATTGCTGGACGGATACTCCATGCTTCAGGTCTCAAACATGATAAGCTAAAGACTTTTGGGCGCATTGCTGGGGCCTTAATAACTTTTCTTGCTGCACTCATCGCGATTTGTAGCATTCTGATCTACGCCTTCACTAAATAAACACACTCACACTTGGAGAATTCAAATGAAATATATGGCATTGATTTACACCGCAGCTGAAGCCAATCCTACCTACGGCACACCAGAATTTACGGCATCTCTGGCTGCTTATAAAAACGCCAACACAATTTATATGAAAGACGGCGTAATGTGCGGTGGTGATGCGCTTCAATCAACGGCAGCAGCAACAACAGTTCGCGTGCGCAATGGTAAAACTGAAACCTTAGACGGCCCGTTTGCAGAAACCAAAGAACAGCTGGGTGGATATTATATTCTCGACTGCGCAAATCTGGACGAGGCCATCAAATATGCGGCACTCATTCCTGGGGCCGCCATTGGCAGTGTTGAATTGCGTCCAATGATGAATATTGACTATAATTCGATGTGATCAAAATTAATCAGCAAAATGATAACGTGCGGCAAATAATTGGTATTGCCGCACGTGAGCATCATGGGCAATTGCTGGCAATCCTAATCAGGGATTTGCGCGACTTTCAATTGGCCGAAGATTGCTTACACGATGCCATTGAATCTGCTCTCATTCATTGGCACCGCAATGGCCCACCGCGTTCACCCAAAGCATGGTTGTTGCAAGTGGCGCGGCGCAAAGCCTTAGACCGCTTGCGGCGCGCTAAAAACTTTAAGAACAAATCAACCCAAATGATGATGCTTATGGAAAGCGATCAAAACAGTGCAAGCGAGAGTGACGAGGGCGCTATACCAGACGAGCGCCTACGCCTTATTTTCACCTGTTGTCATCCAGCGCTCGACCCCACCACATCAGTTGCCTTGAGCTTGCGCACTTTGTGTGGCCTGACAACTTCTGAAATTGCGCGGGCATTTGTGGTGAGTGAAGAAACCATGGCGCAGCGCTTGGTGAGGGCACGAAAAAAAATATCGAAAGCTGGGATAGCCTATGAAGTGCCCGAGCAGGCTGATCTTTCGAGCCGCTTGCAGTCTGTGCTCAGCACAATCTACCTCATGTTCAATGAAGGCTATGCCGCCACATCAGGTCCAGAGCATTTGCGCGTTGATTTGTGCGAAGAAGCTATCCGCCTTGCTCAACTCACGCACAGTCTTTGTCCCGATGAGCAAGAGGTGGCGGGGCTACTGGCATTATTGATGCTCACACACGCCAGACGGCACGCCCGCAATTCCATCAGCGAATCTTATATTCCGTTAGAGGAACAGGACCGCACGCTTTGGGATCATTCCTTAATAAACAGAGGCGAGACATTATTAGTCGAAACACTTAAATCTGGCGCTATTGGCCCTTATCAATTGCAGGCAGCTATCGGTGCGGTCCAGACTGGAGCGAAATCACATCAAGAAACGAATTGGCAGGAAATTGTCCTGCTTTATGAAAAGCTTTACGACCTCACTGGAAATCCCGTGTTCCAACTTAATATGATTGTTGCAGAGTCATTTTTATCTATTGGAAACAAAATTTTATTAGAGTTAGATCGACTATCACCTGAGCTGCAAAACTACCAGCCATTTCATGCTGCTCGGGCTGATATTCTCAGGCGACTATGTGATTATTCGGGCGCAAGGGAAGCTTATGACAAGGCAATTGCGTTGAGCGACAATGAGGCCGAACGCGGTTTCCTGATAAAAAGGCGAGCCTCGCTTCTTTCATGATTATCACCCACTACACATCATCAGGTCGTTAGGTTATATCCCACTTCACGACTCCGTAGCTCAGCTGGA